>NZ_CP025546.1:6424395-6730319 GCF_003614435.1 Mycobacterium paragordonae | reverse complement strand
CGACGCATCTCCCTGGTCCAACGGTCGGAATCCAACGCTTCTGTAACAACGACGCACCTGTCCACATGGTTATCCACAGATGTGGAAAGGAAGGTCAGTAGCAAGCCGCAGCCTACCGGCAACGGCTCGCGATCTTCGTGCTGTAGACAACCACGCGATTGTCCAATCAGCTAGTCGATCCGCCATCCTCGCTTCAGTGTCATTGTCGACAGAGTTCCAAGTCCGTACCGGCTTGGAAACTACCCCGCCCGAAGCTAACAGTTTTCGTTCCCGCTGCCAACAGTTCTTTGTATTCTGCTGGCGTCCTTCATGATCCTGCTATCCGGGACGCCATAGTGGCACCGGTGTTTGCGGTGTCGCGACGATCACCGTGGGTCAGCTGGGACGGGCGAGGTTTGACCAGGCGAAGCCGCATCAGTACCCTCAAACAGTCGCCCGAAAGTCGGCGATACGGCTGCGACCCGGAATCAGCATCTCGGAGACCGCGCCGGCCAGCAAGCGAGAACACCTTCGCCCACGAGTTGCCGAGCATCAGCGGGCGGACTGTTATGCCATACACAGCGAGGAGAACGCGGTGGCCAAGGGCAAGAGGACGTTCCAGCCGAACAACCGGCGCCGAGCCCGCGTTCACGGATTCCGGCTGCGGATGCGTACCCGTGCCGGACGGGCGATTGTCGCCAACCGGCGCGCTAAGGGTCGCCGCGCTTTAACTGCCTGATCGCAATTCAGGTTTCCCAGCGGTGCTTTCCGCACGGAACCGCATGAGGCGGTCGACCGAGTTTGACGCGACGGTGAAGTACGGGATGCGCACAGTGCAGCCCGACGTCATCGTGCACGTTCGTCGCGCGAGCCAGCGCGAGGACGACGAGGGACCACGAGTCGGCCTGATCATCGCCAAGCGAGTGGGTACCGCGGTGGAACGTCATCGGGTAGCGCGCCGGCTGCGGCATGTCGCCCGCCCTTTGTTGGCTGGCCTGAATCCGCGCGACCGGGTGGTGATCCGTGCGTTGCCCAGTAGCCGGCACGTGTCGTCGGCCTGGCTGGATCAGCAGCTGCGCAGCGGACTGAAGCGTGCGTTCGACATGGCGGGTACCGAGCGGTGACCGGTTCGGTGTGCAGCCCTGCGGGCGTGGTGCGCTCCACCGGCAGGGTAGGCACCCCGGTCGTGCGGGCTTTGATCTATCTCATCCAGCTCTACCGGCACATGGTCTCGCCGCTGCGCCCGGCGACGTGTCGGTTCATTCCCACTTGCAGCCAGTACGCCGTGGAAGCTCTCGCCGAATACGGAGTTCTCCGCGGGGGCTGGCTGGCGGTGGCCAGGCTCGGCAAGTGTGGTCCCTGGCATCGGGGAGGATGGGATCCAATTCCGGAGCGCTGTGAGTGCCCGGTCGACGTCTCGCGTGAGGCGGTCGAGGACCGCCCGGCGAAGCAAGGGGAGAGTGAATCTGTTGTTTGATTTCTTCAGCTTGGACTTCATCTACTACCCGGTGTCATGGATCATGTGGCTCTGGTACAAGGCGTTCGCGTTCCTGCTAGGACCGGACAACTTCTTCGCGTGGGCGTTGTCGGTGATGTTCCTGGTCTTCACCCTGCGCGCGCTGCTGTACAAGCCCTTCGTCCGGCAGATCCGCACCACGCGGCAGATGCAGGAACTGCAGCCACAGATCAAGGCCCTGCAGAAGAAGTACGGCAAAGACCGTCAGCGCATGGCACTGGAGATGCAGAAGCTGCAACGCGAGCACGGTTTCAACCCCATCCTGGGCTGCCTGCCGATGCTGGCCCAGATCCCGGTGTTCCTCGGGCTCTACCACGTGCTGCGCTCCTTCAACCGCACCACCGGCGGCATCGGGTTGCAGTCGATGTCGGTCGAGCAGAACAAGATGATCGGCAACTACGTCTTCACCGCGCTCGACGTCCAGAACTTTCTGAAGGCCAACCTGTTCGGCGCACCCATCGGTGCGTCGATGACCCAGAAGGGTGGGTTGGACGCGTTCGAACATTTCAGCAGGCCCGCGGTGATCGCCGTCGGCGTGCCGGTGATGATCCTCGCCGGCGTGGCGACGTACTTCAACAGCCGGGCGTCGGTGGCCCGGCAGAGTCCAGAGGCGGCCGCCAATCCGCAGACGGCGATGATGAACAAGCTGGCGCTGTATGTGTTTCCGCTCGGCGTCGTGGTCGGTGGCCCGTTCCTGCCACTGGCGATCATCCTGTACTGGTTCGCCAACAACATCTGGACGTTCGGTCAGCAGCACTATGTCTTCGGAATGATCGAGAAAGAAGACGAGGCCAAGAAGCAGGAGGCACTCGAGCGCAGGGCGGCCAATGCGCCGGCGCCCGGAGTCAAGCCCAAGCGCACCAAGTCCACGTCGGCGACGAGCACGGGGTCGGCGGTCGAAACCGCGTCGGCAGAGTCCAGTGCGTCGGACGCGGAAGTAATCGACGACGGAGAGACCCAGGCGAAGCCGACCGCCAAGAGCCCACAGCCTCCGTCAGCCAAGCCGAATGCGGCCACCCGAAGTAGCGGCCCTGGCCGTACCCCGCGGCCGGGAGCACGGCCGAAGAAGCGCAAACGCTAGTAGCGCCCGAACTTGCCGGGATCGGGCCGCCGGGCCGAAACCCAAGAAACCAAGCAAGACATCGCGGCGCGAGGCCGCGAACACCAACCCGTGGATGAGGGGAGAAAGAGCCATGACGGACGCTGACACCACTGAACTCGAATCGGATGCGGCCGCGCCGGACGCCGAGAACGGTGAGGCCGTAGACGAATCGGATGACCTTGAAGAGCGACTGGTCGCCGAGGGCGAGATCGCCGGCGACTATCTGGAAGAACTGCTGGACCTGTTGGACTTCGACGGAGACATCGACCTGGACGTCGAGGGCAACCGTGCGGTGGTGAGCATCGACGGCAGCGACGACCTCAACAAGTTGGTCGGCCGCGGCGGCGAGGTCCTGGACGCCCTGCAGGAGTTGACGCGGCTGGCCGTGCACCAGAAGACCGGTGTGCGCAGCCGCCTGATGCTGGACATCGCGAGCTGGCGGCGCCGGCGCCGTGAGGAGTTGGCGGCGCTGGGGGACAAGGTGGCCCGGCGGGTGGCCGAGACCGGTGAGCGTGAAGCGCTCTCGCCGATGACCCCGTTCGAACGCAAGATCGTGCACGACGCGGTGGCTGCGGTCGCCGGCGTGCACAGCGAGAGCGAGGGCGTGGAGCCGTCGCGCCGCGTCGTCGTGTTGCGTGACTGAGTCGTGACCATCTGTGACCGGGCCGTGACCCTCGGAGTTACAGGGATGTAGTTCCGGGGGACCCGGCGGCAGGTGTCAGGATCGGGTCGGCGCGTTGGCGAGAGCGGAGGGAATGTTTCACGTGAAACATGTCGATTCGCGCGAGCCGACGCAGTCCGCGAGCGTGACGCCCCCGGCCGCTGCAGCCGCTTCCGCCGCTGCCGAGGTCTTCGGTGAACGGCTCGGCCTTGCCGAGCGATACGCGGAGATCCTGGCGAGGGCCGGCGTGGAGCGAGGTCTACTCGGGCCCCGGGAAGTAGATCGCATCTGGGACCGGCACATCCTGAATTCAGCCGTCGTCGCGGAGCTGCTGGACCCTGGCGCGCGAGTGATCGACATCGGGAGTGGGGCAGGGTTGCCCGGGATTCCGCTCGCTATCGCCCGACCCGATCTCCGGTTCGTGCTGCTGGAGCCGCTGCTGCGTCGGAGTGATTTCCTGACCGAGGTCGTGGATGAACTCGGGCTGGCGATCGAGGTGGCTCGGGGCCGCGCGGAAGAGCGCGCGGTGCGGGACCGTTTGAGCGGCGCCGACGCGGCGGTATCCCGTGCGGTTGCGGCGTTGGACAAGTTGACGAAGTGGAGTATGCCGTTGCTGAGGCAAGACGGACTGATGGTGGCGATCAAGGGGGAGCGCGCTCCCGAGGAAGTGCGCGAGCACCGGCGTGTGATGGAGGCATCGGGAGCCGTGAATGTCAGGGTGGTGAGGTGTGGCGTGAATATTTTGGAACAGCCCGCAACGGTCGTGGTGGCACAACGGGGACGTCCGACTCGAGGGGCGAAGCGTTGAGCGCCATCGGAGTGGCGGCAACGTCCGCGGAAGCGCACAATCCCACAGTGAATGTTTCACGTGAAACATCGACCGAATTCGACACCCCGATCGGCGCCGCGGCCGAACGCGCGGTCCGGGTCTTGCACGCCACCCACGAACCGCTACCGCGGCCGCAACAGCGGCGGCTGTTCACCATCGCGAACCAGAAGGGCGGGGTGGGGAAGACCACGACCGCGGTCAACCTCGCGGCGGCCCTGGCGGTTCAAGGACTCAAGACTCTCGTCATCGATCTCGACCCGCAGGGCAACGCCAGCACCGCGCTCGGCATCGCCGACCGACAGTCCGGCACGCCGTCCTCCTACGAGGTACTGATAGGTGAAGTCACCTTGCGGGAGGCGCTGCGGCGCAGCCCGCACAGCGACAGGTTGTTCTGCGTGCCGGCCACCATCGATCTGGCCGGTGCGGAGATCGAACTCGTCAGCATGGTGGCCCGGGAGAACCGACTGCGCAACGCGCTGGCGGAGCTGGACGACTTCGACTTCGACTACGTCTTCATCGACTGCCCGCCCTCGCTGGGACTGCTCACCATCAATGCCTTGGTTGCGGCCCCCGAGGTGCTCATCCCCATTCAGTGTGAGTACTACGCCCTCGAGGGGGTGTCGCAGCTGATGCGCAACATCGAGATGGTGAAGGCGCACCTGAATCCTCAGCTCGATGTCACCACGGTCATCCTCACGATGTATGACGGCCGCACGAAACTGGCCGACCAGGTTGCCGAGGAAGTGCGGCGCTACTTCGGGGACAAGGTGCTGCGGACGGTGATCCCACGGAGCGTGAAGGTCTCGGAGGCGCCGGGTTACAGCATGACGATCATCGATTACGATCCCGGTTCGCGCGGAGCAATGAGCTACCTCGACGCCAGTCGCGAACTCGCTCAGCGCGGTCGATCATCTGCCGGGAGGGGATAAACCCATGAGCAATCCGTCACGCAGGAAGGGCGGTCTCGGCCGCGGTTTGGCGTCGCTGATTCCCACCGGGCCGGTCGAGGGTGACGCCTCGACGTTCGGGCCGCGCATGGGTTCGGCTGCTGCCGACGTCGTCATCGGCGGCCCGCTTCCCGATGCCGCCGCGATGGGAGCGGTGTACCGGGAGATCGCCCCCTCCGACATCGAGCCGAACCCGCGTCAGCCCCGCCAGGTGTTCGACGACGAGGCGCTGTCGGAGCTGGTGCATTCGATCCGCGAGTTCGGGTTGTTGCAGCCGATCGTGGTTCGCGCCGTGCCGCGATCGGAGGGCGGCGCGCCCTACCAGATCGTGATGGGGGAGCGGCGTTGGCGGGCCGCCCAAGCGGCCGGCCTGTCGACCATCCCGGCGATCGTCCGCGAGACCGGTGACGACAACCTGCTGCGCGACGCCTTGCTGGAGAACATCCACCGCGTTCAGCTGAATCCGTTGGAAGAGGCGGCGGCCTACCAACAGCTGCTCGATGAGTTCGGGGTCACCCACGATGAACTGGCTGCGCGGATCGGTCGCTCGCGCCCGCTCATCACCAACATGATCCGGTTGCTCAAGCTGCCCATCCCGGTACAGCGCCGAGTGGCTGCCGGCGTGCTGTCCGCCGGCCACGCCCGCGCCCTGCTGTCGTTGGAGGCCGGCCCGGAGGCGCAGGAGGAGCTGGCGAGCCGCATCGTTGCGGAGGGCCTGTCGGTGCGGGCCACCGAGGAGGCGGTCACCCTGGCAAACCGCGGCGACGGGGCGGCGCCCACGCCACCGCGTCGCAAACCGATCCAGATGCCGGGTCTGCAGGACGTTGCTGAGCGGCTGTCGAACGCCTTCGATACGCGGGTGACGGTGGCACTCGGCAAACGCAAGGGCAAGATTGTGGTGGAGTTCGGCTCGGTCGACGACCTCCAGCGAATCATCGACCTGATGACCGCGAAGAAGCCGTGAAGAGGCATGACCGGACATATTCTGTAATTACGTCACTGTGACACTCAGCTGGTCCGGGATCGAATTCCAGCCGGCTGCGGGCACCGCCATTCAACGGAGATATGGTGTGTATCAAGCGATTTCGAAGGTGGGCCGGTTGCCACGGTGGCGCCGGATCCCATGTCGCGGCACGGGCGACCGCCGGTCAGCGCCGGACAGCGGAGTCACAGGTCCAACACTGGCCGTACAGCGACCGACTCTCCTATCCTGGAAGGGTTGCCGGTGCGCATCCGCCTATCAGTCGGGCAGAGCGCACTGCGGGCCGGCGCCCGCGCAGGAGTGAAGCCATGGGCTCGGGTACCGCACGGAGGCTAGGAGACTAGTGTCAGCTCGGATTACAGCGCTGCGGCTCGAAGCCTTCGAGCAGCTCCCCAAGCACGCACGCCGCTGCGTCTTCTGGGAGGTGGACCCGGGGACCCTCGGCAAGGACGAGCACCTGGCCGACCCGGAGTTCGAAAAAGAAGCATGGCTGTCCATGGTGATGCTGGAGTGGGGATCCTGCGGCCAGGTCGCGACGGCCATTCCCGACGAGCGCAGCCAGGCGGATCCGCCCTGCCTGGGATACGTGCTCTACGCCCCGCCGCGCGCCGTGCCGCGCGCCGGCCGTTTCCCGACCGCCCCGGTCTCGGCGGACGCGGTGCTCCTGACGTCCATGGGTATCGAACGAGGGCAGGCCGACGACGATCTGCCGCACCACCTCATCACACGGGTCATCGAGGAACTGGTGCGCCGCGGCGTGCGCGCCTTGGAAGCCTTCGGACGCACCCAGGCGGCGACCGAGTTGCAGGAGCCGGTGGATGACGACGTGCGACCGGTATTTGATGCGCTCGGCGACTGTTCGGTCGAACACTGCATCATCGACGCCGACTTCCTGATCGACGCCGGCTTCGTGGTAGTCGCGCCGCACCCGTATTTCCCGCGGCTGCGCCTCGAGCTGGACAAGGGGTTGGGGTGGAAGGCCGAAGTCGAGGCGGCCCTGGAGCGCCTGCTGGAAAACGCGCAACTGCAACAACCGGTGGGGGCGGCGTCCGCAGCGTCCGCGGGGAGCGGGACCACCACCGGCAAGACCACCGGGACCACCACCGGCAAGACCACCAGCAAGGCGAACGCCGAGGGCTCAGCGGATAGCGAGGCTAGGAGCCGCTGAGCCGGCTGGCCCGCTCACGCTCCACGGACAACTCGTGGGCCAGCAGTTCGGCGAACGTGAAAGTTCCTGTGGGCCGGTCGTTTTTGCCCAACAGATACAGCCGCTTCACGGCGGCCAGGATTCCTTCGGCGATGGCGTCGCGGCTCTGCGTCGAGATCAGCATCTCGCGGTCACCCGGGTTGGTGATGTAGCCGACGTCGACCTGGACGGTCGGCATCCTGGTCAACCGCAGCAGATCCCACGTCCGGCCGTGCACACGGCAGTCACGTAAACCGGTGCGAGCCACCACTTCCCGTTGGATGAAGTCGGCGAGGTTGCGTCCGATGGTGGAGACCGAACCGTGCGAATTGCCGAAGTGGAAGGAGGCAACGCCGTTGGCCGACGGGCTGGTCTGGGTTTCACAACGCAGGCTGATCATCAAGTCTGCGCCAACGGAATTGGCGGTGGCGGCGCGTTCGGCGTCCGACGGACTGCGGTTGGTGGGCCGGGACAGGAAGGTCTCCATGCCGATGGCCGTCATCCGGCCTTCGAGCCGACTTGCCAAGTCCCACAACACGTCTGCTTCACTGATCGGGCCGGCCGGACCCTGGGTGATCAGACCGTGGTCACTGCCGCCGCGGCCCGGGTCGATGATGATCCGCTTCCCCGACAGCTTGGGGCCGGAGCTGCGCACCAGTTCCTCTTCGCGGATGGCGTGCGGCGAACCACCGCTGACCCGCGAACTCAGGAAGTACAAGGACCGCAACGTTTCTGGGCCGCAGATGCCGTCCGCGGACAGGCCGTACTCACGTTGGTAGGACATCAGCGCGTTGTGCGTCTGCAAGCCGAAATGTCCGTCCACCAAACCGGTGTAGAAACCGAGGTCCTGCAACCGGGCTTGCAGAGTCGCCACGTCGTCGCCGTAAAGCGGCGCGCCGAACTGGTGATACAGCGTGCGCGCGCCGAGGCGGTAGGAGGCTTCTTTCAACGCCCGGTAGGTGGCCTCGCCCACGACGCCGTCGACCAGCAGCCCACGATGCTGCTGAAAGGCCCGCACCGCATGGTCGAGCTCACCGTCGAACACGTCGGCCGCGACGTGCCGCCCGGTGGTCAGTTCGTCGTCGGAGCCTTCGAGCATTCCCAGCGCGGCCAGCGCCGCCCGGATCTCGGTGACAGCGGCACCACGGTCGCCACAGCGCAGCGCGTCGCCGTCTTCGCGGCGCGGACTCGGCATACCAAGGGCCCTCCGGGACTAATTGACATCGCCGCGAAAAGCGGCGCAGTTAATCGCTATTGTCGCAGATCCTCGCCGATATCGAGAAAACCCCAGGCCAATCAGGGAGTCGTTTCTGCAAGGAGAAACCCGCGATACCGCCGCTCAGGACAGGTTCGGAACCGAGTCGGCCAGCTCGCGCAGCAACGCCGCCTTGCCCTTGGCGCCGACGATCCGCTTTACCGGCTCGCCGTCCTTGAACAGGATCAGCGTGGGGATCGAGACGACCTGGAAATCACGCGCCGTCTCGGGGTTGGCGTCCACGTCGATCTTGGCGACGGTGAGCTCGGCCGAGCGTTCGGCGGCGATCTCTTCCAGCACCGGGGCCACCATCTTGCACGGGCCGCACCAGGTCGCCCAAAAGTCAACCAGCACAGGCTTATTGCTGGACAACACGTCGGTGCCGAAGGAGGCGTCGGAAACTTCGATCGTGGCTGACTTGCCGGAATCGCTCATCGTTGTGCTCCTATCAATTCGGTACTGTCCGCGGGCCCGGTTGCTTCGTGGTCGGCCAGCCAGCGCTCGGCGTCGATGGCCGCGGCACAACCGCTGCCGGCCGCGGTGATCGCCTGCCGGTAGGTGCGGTCGACCAGGTCGCCGGCGGCGAAAACACCGTCCAGGGAGGTGCTGGTGGTGCGTCCCTGGACCAGAACGTAGCCGTCCGGGTCCACCTCGACCGCGTCGCGGACCAGCGCCGAGCGCGGTTCGTGACCGATCGCGACGAACACTCCGGTGACCGGCAGGGTGGATTCCTCACCGGTGACCGTGTCACGGAGTCGCAGCCCAGTGACCGAGGTGTCGCCGTCGACGCCCAGGACCGCCTTGTTGGTCAGGATGGTGATCTTCTCGTTGGCTTCGGCCCGGTTGAGCATGATCTTGGAGGCGCGGAACTCCTCGCGGCGGTGCACCAGGGTGACGCTGCGGGCGAACCGGGTGAGGAAGGTGGCTTCCTCCATCGCGGAGTCGCCGCCGCCGATGACGGCGATGTCCTGGTCGCGGAAGAAGAACCCGTCGCAGGTGGCACAGGAGCTGACGCCGCGGCCCAGCAATTCCTGCTCGCCGGGCACCTGCAGGTAGCGGGCGGCCGCGCCCATGGCCAGGATGACGGCGCGGGCCCGGAACGTTTCGCCCTCGGCGGTCACCACGGACTTGACCGGTCCGTCCAGTGACACGGACTCGACGTCTTCCATGCGCAGGTCGGCGCCGAAGCGCAGTGCCTGCTCGCGCATCTGGTCCATCAATTCCGGGCCGGTGATGCCGTCGCGGAACCCGGGGTAGTTCTCCACCTCGGTCGTCGTCATCAGCGCGCCGCCGAAGGAGATGCCCTCGAAGACCAGCGGCTTGAGTTGCGCGCGGGCGGTGTAGAGGGCCGCGGTGTATCCGGCAGGACCGGAACCGATGACGATGACGTCGTGGATGGTGTCTGAGGAAGCGGTCATGCGTACCTTTCGGAACGAAGGCTGATCAGTGAGCGTGATCTGCAATCCTACGAACGCCAGCGTAGGCGCGGGTGTTCCCGGCTGCGACGCACGACACTGCCCACCGGCTAAGCGCGCGGTATCGCGGTCGTGGCCAGTAATCCGGTGTCGGCGGCACTGCAGTTCAGCGCGACCGCGTAGGCCACCAGGGTGTCGGAGGTGTCGCCGTTGACCAATAGCAGCACGCCCGGGCGGGCGTTGACCTCGACGGGCTGGGCGCCGAGCACCTCTTCGGCCGCGGGGTAGCCCAGCCCGGCGAGGCAGGACGCCCGCTGCGAGGCGTTGCCGAGCGCGCCGAAATCGGGCGGACGATGTGTCAGGTTGCGGATCTCAGCGTCCGACAGCGGAATCACCGGAACCGGGGTGGAAACGGTGATGTGATTGGCGGTGACCGGTTCGCCAGGTGTGGAGTCCGGTTGGTTGAGCAGGGACACGGTTCCGATGCCGACCGCTGCCAGCACCGCGCCGACACCGGCGACGCCGGCGATGACGTGCGCGGGACGCAGGGGCGGTCGGGCCGCGTGTGCGGAATGGGGAGGCTTCGGTGACTCGGCGAAGCTCGCCGACGGCGTCTCCGCCGCGTCGACCGTCAGCGGCGGATCCGCATCCTCGGCTGAACTCATCGGACCCAGTGTCCGCTATCGGCGGCCGGACGCGTAACAGGACCCGGTTACCGCAGGCCGGGGGACCCGTCGGCGCCGTCGTCGCCCTGGGCACCCGCGGCGCCGTCCGCGCCGGGAGTGCCGGGACCGGCGCCTCCTACACCGCCCTGTCCGCCATTTCCGCCCGGGGCGCCGAAGCCGCCGCGTCCCGGGTTCCCGGGTGTGCCGCCGCCGAGCGTCGTGCCGCCGGTGCCGCCGTCGCCGCCGTGCCCACCCGTACCGCCGGTGCCACCTTGCCCACCGGTGCCACTGACACTCGCTTGCAGTTCTTGCGGCCAGGCCGCGACGAACGACACGCGCCACACCATAATCAGCGCCGGCTATCGGCGAAATGGTTCTATAACGCTATGTGGCGCCGATCATTTCGGGGTAACCCAGCAGATTGGCGAGGCGGGCGCGGCCACGGGCACACCGGCTCTTGACGGTGCCCTCGGGCACGCCCAGCCGCCGCGCGGTCTCGGCGATGGAGTAGCCCTGCAGGTCGACGGCAACCACCGCGGCACGTTGCTGGATCGGTAGCCGCAGCAATGCTCGCCGCACCACGATCGCAGTCTCCACCTGGGACGTGCGGTCGCTGACCGGGTGCACGTCCTGGAACGGAACGGTCGGTCGGGCCTGCGCCCGACGGAGCCGGTCCAGGCAGGCGTTGCGCACGATTCGGTGCAACCAGGTTCCGACCGCGGCGTCGTCGCGGAAGGATTCTGCGCTGCGGTGCGCCGAGAGCATCGCGTCCTGGACCGCGTCGTCGGCGTCTTCGCGACTCAGGCTGGACTGCCGCGCCAGCCGGTAGAGCTGCCGGTGGTGACGCCTGAACAACTCGGCGAACGCGTGCCGGTCGCCAGCGACGTGTGCGGCCAGTAATTCGGTGTCACTGCGGTGCCGTCCTGATGCCCAGAAGCCCACCGCCGGACGGTAGCCAATCGGCAGGCGCCCGGCACTTCACCCGGATCAGGAGGCGGCCTGGATGGTGATCTCGGAGACGTCGGCGCGGCTCTTGCCGTCTGTGGTGCCCAGCGTCGAGATCCAGACCAGCAGGTTCGAGGTCGGCGAGGACGCCTTGACCTGAATGGTGTTGTGGCCCGGCTTCAGCGCGGTGGCCGGCGTCAACACCGTGGTGTCTTCCAGCTTCGACGGGTTCGGCGAGGATGACGAGCGGATCTCCACCTTGGTCCCGGTGCTCGAGACGTCGATGCCGACCACGCCGACCACGGTCGGCTTGGGCAGCTGCAACATCAAGCCGACCCCGTTCTTGAAGCCGGGGAAGGGGACCGAGTCGGAGTAGGTGTCGGTCTGCCACACGGTGCCCGCGTTTCCGTCGATCGCGTTACCCGCATCGCCGGGGTTGTCGGCGTCGCCGCCGGGGGAGAAGACCGTGGCCTTGGTGGGCTTGACGAAGCTGCCGGACGGCGCCGAGCTGCCCGGTGACTCCGACGCGGCCGACGAAGTCGGGTTGTTCAGGCCCAGCTGGTCGCCCTTGAGGCCGTTGCCGACGTCGCCGAAGATCTTGCTGACCACGGAAGCCAGCACCAGCAGCGCCACCAGCAGGACGGCCCCGCCCGCGCCGAGGCCGATCAGCAGGTTGCGCCGCCGCCGGGTGTAGATCTCACCGCCGCGCTCGGCGGCGCGTCGTGGCGATGCCGGGGCGGGCGGTTCGGCGATCGGTCCGATCACCTCGGTCCGGTCGGCCACCGCGGTGGCCTGCTGCAGCAGGTTTAAAAGCGTTGAGGCACTGCGTATTCCGCCGTCCTCCTGCACCGATCGGACGGCGACCGCGGAGATCTGGAACGGGATGTCGCGATCGACGACGGTCGGTTCGACGGGCTGGCCGTTGGCGTCGCGGTCGGCCGGCGCCAGGCCGCTGCGCACCCCGGACTCGGGCAGCGGCCAGCGGTTGACCAGCAGCGCATACAGCGCGGCGCCGATGCCGCGGATGTCGTCCTGCGGGTTGGCGTCGGGCATCGTCGCCGGGTAGGCCAGCACGACGTCGCCGTCGATGCTCACCCGCACCCGGCTGGGGTGGTCGAGGGACAGCGCGACGCCGGCGCGGTGGGCGGCGTCGGCCGCGGCGGCCAAGGACTGCATCGCCCGGATTGCCCCGACCGGCGACGGTGAGGTGTCGGCCACCTCCTGCAACGAGCCGCCGCGGATCCATTCCGAGACCACCAGGCCGCCGGATCCGGTGTGGACGACGTCGAGGATCCGGGCGATGCCGGGCTTGTCGATCCGGCTGAGCCGCAGGGTGCGCGACAGGATCTCCTGCAGCACGTCCTCGGGCAGCGAGCCTTCGGGGTCGACGAAGGTGAGCGCGACCTGCCGGTCCAGGGCGGTGTCCAGGGCCTGCCAGAAGTGCAGCGGCGGCGTGCCGCCGTGGGAGATCAGCAGCCGGTAACGGCCGTTGGCGATGCGCGCCCCGGGCACCAGGTTGAGGTCGTCCTGGGGTGGCTCGGCATCGCGCTCGCGGGGCGCGTCGAACGGGACAGGTCCGCGGGGGTCGACGTCGCCCGTCAGCCGATCCCGCGCGGGTGTGCCCCGACTCGGGATGTCGGGCTGGAAGTCGTCGCCGGCCATCGAACTCGGTGCGGCGTTATCCGAAGTGCGGTCGGTCACCTCCAGTCCTTTCGCTAGCCCGGCCCTGGCCACCGGAGGTCTGCGCCGGATCGGCTCCTGGACCGCATCTCCCCCCGGCAGGGACGATTTTCTTTGCTCAGGGTACGTGACGGGGCGACCTGCGGACGACACCGTCGGGTTGGCCGGGGCCGCGGCCGGGGCCGGGGCTCGGGGGCGGGTTCGGCGCCGGATGACGGCAGCGGCCGCCTGGGCTTCGGGTACGCGTGCGCCGAGCATCACCCCCGCCAAGATCGGCACCATGATGACCGCGAGGAGGAACAGGCGCAGCAGCGAGCCCATGCCGCCATGCTCGGTCAACCGGTGCAGACCGAGCAGGCGGTCGGCGACGTGGGCGACCAGCCCCGCCAGCAGCGACGCCGAGGTCGCCACCAGGATCGTGCGCACCGTCCCGAGGTCGATCAGCGCCCCGCCCTTGGGCCGCAGGCTGCGGCGCAGCAGAAAATGACCGACGACGGCGCCGGCCAGAAAGCCCAGGCCGTTGGCCGTGCCGAGGTAGCCCGCGATCAGGTCTTTGTTGTTCGTGACGTGCGGCGCCAGCAGCGAGCCGGCGATCTTCACCGAGGTGATCACCAGGATGATCACGATCGGCGTCCACGGTTGTTCGCGGGCGTAGAAGACCCGCAGTTGCAGCAGCACCAGGGCGTAGGGGATGAGGGTGAACGCCGACAGTGCGATCGCGGCACCCAGGTATCCGGCGTCCACCTGCCCGAAGTGCCCGTAGGCGAACAGCGCGCTGCCCATCGCCGGGCCGCCGACCGTCATGAACGCCACCGCCGGGATCAGCGTGATCATGGTCAGGCGGGTGGCCAGCGACAGGTCGGCGAGCACCGCCGGAATGTCGTCGGCGGCGGCGTTGCGGCTGAGCCGGGGCATCACCACCGTCAGGATCGTGACGCCGATCATGCCGAACGGCAGCATCAGCACCAACCAGGTGTAGTTGTAGATCGCCGGTCCCGACGCGGCGGCCGAACTGGCGATCTGGTTGCCGACCACCAGGCCGAGTTGGCTGATCAACACGTAGAGCACCATGGCCGCGGCCATGGTGCCGAAGCGCTTGAGCCGATCGTCTAGGCCCCACAGTGGGCGCAGGCTGATGTGCTCGCGTCCGATCGCCACCAGCAGCACCGCGGTCTGGGCGAACACGCCCAGGGTGGTGCCGACGCCGAGCACCAGCAGCTTGGCGTTGCTCATCTCGACGGGATCGACCGACAGTTCGCCGGGGACGGCCAGATACACGCCCAGAGTCGCGATCGCGACGACGTTGTTGACGACGGGCGCCCAGGCCGGCGGCCCAAAGACGTTGCGGGTGTTCAGGATCGCCATGAACACCGAGGACAGGCCGTAGACCAGCACCTGGGGAAGCAGCAGGTAGGCGAACGCGGTGGTCAGCGACTCGTTGACCTCGGGGTTGCGGCCCAGCATCAGCCGCACCAGCAGCGGTGCCGCGGCCACCGACAACACGGTGGCGACGATCAGCAGGGTGGTGGCCAGGGTGACCAACCGCCGCACGAACGCCGCCCCGCCGTCGGGGTCGTCCTGTTCGGCGCGGGCCAGCACCGGCACGAAGATCGCGGTGAACGTCGCTTCGAGCACCAGGGCGGCGACCAGGTTGGGCAGCTGGTTGGCCACCGAGAAGGAGCTGGACAGTGCCGCACCCAGGATGGCGGCCAGCAGCACGATCCGGGCGAAGCCGGTGAGCCTGCTGATCAGGGTGGCGAATGCCATGCCCCAGGACCGCGACACCACCGCGGCGTCGGACAGTTGCTCGGGGCGGGGCCGCTTGGGATCCTCGAGCTGCTTTTGCTGCGGCGTCCAGCCGGGGCGCGGCGGCAGGCCCGGCGGCGGCACGGTGCTGCGCGGCTGGGACAGCTGATGTCGAGGTGGCTGTGACGACGACCGCTGCGGCGCCGGCTGCACCCCTCGGGGTGCGGGGTTCATACGCGGTGCTCTTCGTGGACCCGTTGCTCGATCGCCCGCTCAACCGGAGGCCGCGGGTGGGCGCTCGCGGGCGGGTCGGGCCGGTCGAGGTCGGCGGGGTCGGGCTGGCCGCGGAAGCGGTGCCACAGGCGGCGCCCGGCAAGGGCGACCAGCACCGCCGCGGCGGTGAGCGTGATCGCAAACAGCACCTTGCCGTAGGCGTTGGAGTGCACCGACAGCCGCACGGGTTCGCCCAGGGTGGTGCCGTCCGGGGTGCGCAGCCCGACGTCGATGGCGACCCGCTGGGTGAAGTTGACCTCGATCGGGACCCGCAGCGGAAGGTAGCCGGGCGGCAGCTCGATTTCGCCCATGTCGGTCACCGTCATGCCCGGTGGGGCGTTGACCTGCAGCCGCACCCGGATCGGCACGGCCAGGCCGTTGTGCAGCGCCAGCGGCAGCGGGCTGTGCTCGGTCGCCAACGTGTAGGAGCCGCCCGGGTTCACGATCGTTACCGAGCCGAAGAAGTCGTTGATCGTGGTGCCCACCACCGTCAGGCGTTGCTGGGCCAGGCCGTTGCGGGTGTCCGGCGGCACCGACTCGCTCAGCGCGCGCAGCATGTCCTCGCGCAGCGGCGCGGTGTACTGCGGCCCGGTCAGGCCGGTGCGCTCGTCGGTCATCAGGGCCGAGGTCAGCTTGAACAGCCGGCCCACCTGGCCGGTGATCTCGCCGGTGATCTCGTCGCTGAACCTGCCCCGCTCGGTCGGGTAGGCGCCGGGCGGCACCGGCGGTTCGATGCGGGCGGCCGCGTCGGCGACCAGCGCGGGCAGCGGCCGCGGCACGGCCAGACCCGAATGAATCGACGTGGCCAGCGCGGTCAGGATGAACTGCGCGTCATCGCCCTGCAGCGACCACACCGCCGGGGGCACCAGGATCTGGGTGCGCGGGGCGGCATCGGGGGTGAGGCTGCGCCACAGCATGGCGCCCAGCGCGTCCTGGCGCCGGGCGGTGGCCGAGTCGTGGTTGACCCGGATCGACAGCGACGGATCCAGGTACGTGGGGACGGTCGGGTTGGTGCCCGCTCCGGCCAGCGCCGCCCCGACGGCGGGGTCGAACGGCGCGGCGACCACCTGGGTCGACAACCGGTGCGGTGTGACGTTGGCGCTGCCGGCGTCGCCGGCGTCCTGCGCGGAAAGGTCGGCCGCGGCGACGGCGACCGTGTTGTCGTTGGCGTTGAGCAGGCTGACGGCGCGGCTGGTCAGCGGACCGTCCGGGAGCAGGGCGGTGCCCCGGACCGACGTCACATCCAGGATGCGGTCGATGATCTCGCCGTTGCTGACGGTGGCGGTGGAGCTCAGGCCGGGGTCGTTGACCCGCTGCAGGGCGTCCAGGTCGGCCAGGGCGTAGGGCATCGGCGCCACGCAGGTGCGGTGGGCCAGCGCGCGCAGCCGGTTGAGCCAGGTGGTCGCGGCGGCCTGCCCAGTGCCCGGGTGAGTGGGAGTGCCGGGCAGCTGTGCCGGACCGTCGGGGGAGTTGGACACGACGTAGCCGGCGGTCATCGCGTTGACGGTGACGATCAGGTCCGGGTCGACGGCCAGGCACAGCGCGCGCCCTACCGCGCCGTCCGGGTCGACGTCACGGCTGGTCGCGAGTTCGGCGGCGGACAGCAAGGTGTCCAGGCGACCGCCGTTGGCCAGGGAGTTGGCCAGGTCGTCGTCGACCATGCGGACCGGGATGGTGCCGCCGGGGACTCCCGGCGCCAGCCGCGGCCGGTCGGCCAGGGGCCACAGCATGGTGATCCACACCGGTTTGGTGGTTTCGGGTGCGACGGCGGGCGCGGCCTCGGCGCCCTTGTCGGCTTTGTCCGGCGGAACGCCCACCACCGGCAGCAGGAAGCGGGCGTTGTCCAGGCGCGCGGGCGCGCCGTAGTCGGGGGTGCCGTTGACGTTGACCAGGACGGGAAAGATGCCGGGCTTGTCGACGGCCAGCGACGGCTGGGTAAGTGAGCGCAGCGGCGCGGACAGGGTGAAGCCGGCCTGCTGCCCGCGCTGCAGTTCCGGCGAGACGGTGAGGAAGTCCGCGGCGGCCTCGTACTGGTCGGTGCTGCCGTCCAGCGAGGTGCGCAGGCCGGGGGAGGCAGAGACGGCCGAGGCGTGCTCGAGGCGGACCATCACGTCGCGGACCGGGCGGTCGCCGATGTTGGTGACCATGCCGCTGACGGTGACGACGGGGTCGCTGGTGGTGGTGACGACGTCCGGGGACACCTGGTCGATGCGGACCTGGACGAAGGGTGTCGCGGTGGGCTCGCCCGCGCGGGCGCGCGGTGTGGCGCCGGGTGCGGTGAGCAGCATCCCGAAACCGGCCATGATGCCGATCACTGCGGCGAGACGCACCAACCTGACCCAGCGGGAACGCAACGCCGTCACGGCCCCCGCCCGTGACCGTTCTTTTTGCCCGGCTCCGGGTCGTTGGCGTGCCGGGTGCGGGAGTGGGTCTGCGGCCGTCGCCGCGGCGCGCTCGGCGGTAGCGGCGGCAGCGCGTGCTCGCCGTCGTTCTGCAGCTTGTCGATCAGCTCGTCGGCCCGTTCGGCCAGGCGCCGTTCGTCGGCGTAGGCCAGCCGCGAGGGCAGTTCCCGGATCGGCACCCAGGCCACCTCGGCAACTTCCAGGTCTTCGTCGCACAGCTCCCCACCCAAGAACCGCATCAGATAGTGGTGCACGGTCTTGTGCACCCGTCGTCCGTCGGTGACGAACCAATAGTCGATGCGCCCCAGCGCGGCAAGCACGCCGCCGCGGATCCCGGTCTCCTCGGCAACCTCACGGATGGCGGTCTGCTCGGCAGTCTCACCCATCTCGATGTGGCCCTTGGGCAGCGACCACAGCATCCTGCCACGCCGGTCGATGCGTCCGATCAGGGCGGCCACCTGCGTCTCGCGGGGGCCGTCGATGCCGTCGATGACCAGGCCGCCGGCGGAGGTTTCGTGCACCGTGCGCATCCGGTCGGGGACCCTGCGGGGCCGGGGGCGGCGCTTGGCGGCGGCGGCCGGCGTGGGTACCGTGTCGGCGGGCGGCTGGCTTTCCGTATTGTTCTCCGCCGGACGTGCGCCGCCACGACCGCGACGCCGACCGCGGCGTCGACGTGGTTTGGCTTGTTCGCCCTCCGACACCCAAGCGATATTAGCTGGCACGGGCCCGTGTTCCCGATGCACTCGCCGTCGGCGGGCACCTTTGGTCACGTGAGTCGCGTGCGGCTCATCCGTCACAGCAGTCTCTGGAATGGCCGATGAGGTGTTTGCCCGCTTCTGCGCGACACACATCCAGTGTGCGGTGGCCGCTTCGAGCGTGCGGCGGCCGCGCGATTTGTGCGTTCGGGCCGCGGTAGCCGCACACCCGAGTCGGTGGACGCACACTCAATGCCAGGGCCACCGCCTGGACGTGCGCTGAGTCACCACGACATTCCTATTAGGCTCACCGAACGTGGCCGAACCCGTCCCGGATGCCGAACTGCTGACCGCTGCTGCGGTCGCGTTGCACCAGTACGCGCCCCAGTTGCGCGAGCTGGGTGCGGCATTCGCCGCCGCCGGCCATGAGCTGTACCTGGTCGGCGGGTCGGTCCGCGACGCCGTGCTGGGCCGGCTGAGCCCGGACCTGGACTTCACCACCAACGCGCGGCCCGAGCAGATTCAGCAGGTCGTGCGGCCGTTCGCCGACGCGCTGTGGGACACCGGGATCGAGTTCGGCACGGTCGGAGTCGGCAAAGACGGACACCGGCTGGAGATCACCACCTTCCGGGCCGACACCTATGACCAGGTGTCGCGCCATCCGGAGGTGCGGTTCGGCGATCGCCTGGAAGACGACCTGGTGCGCCGCGACTTCACGGTCAACGCGATGGCGGCGCGCATCACCGCGGACGGCCTGGGCGAGTTCCTCGACCCGCTGGGCGGGCTGGTGGCGTTGCGCGCCAAGGTGCTCGACACCCCGATGCCTCCGGAGGTGTCGTTCGGCGACGACCCGCTGCGGATGCTGCGCGCAGCGCGGTTCGTCTCCCAACTCGGCTTCACGGTGGCACCCCGGGTGCTGACGGCGATCGAGCAGATGGCCCCGGAGCTGGCCCGGATCAGCGTCGAGCGGGTGGCCGTCGAGCTGGACAAGATGCTGCTTGGGGCGCACCCGGTGGCCGGCATCGACCTGTTGGTGCAAACCGGCATGGGCGAGGTGGTGCTGCCCGAGATCGGGGGCATGCAGATGGCCATCGACGAGCACCACCAGCACAAGGACGTCTACCAGCATTCGCTGACCGTGTTGCGCCAGGCGATCGAGCTGGAGGACGAGGGCCCGGATCTGGTGCTGCGCTGGGCCGCGCTGCTGCACGACATCGGCAAGCCAGACACCCGGCGCCACGAACCCAACGGCGGGGTGAGCTTCCACCACCATGAGGTGGTCGGCGCCAAGATGGTCCGCAAGCGGATGCGGGCGCTGAAGTACTCCAAGCAGATGGTCGACGACGTGTCCCAGCTGGTGTATCTGCACCTGCGGTTCCACGGCTACGGCGAGGGCAAATGGACCGACTCGGCGGTGCGCCGCTACGTCACCGACGCGGGCCCGCTGCTGGGGAAGTTGCACAAGCTGGTGCGGGCGGACTGCACGACCCGCAACAAGCGCCGGGCTGCCCGGTTGCGCGCGTCCTATGACCGGCTGGAGGAGCGGATCGCCGAGCTGGCCGCGCAGGAGGACCTGAACCGAGTGCGTCCGGATCTGGACGGCAACGAGATCATGCGGCTGCTCGACATCCCGGCCGGCCCGCAGGTGGGGGAGGCGTGGCGGTTCCTTAAGGAACTGCGGCTGGACCGCGGGCCGCTGTCGAACGAGGAGGCGACCGCGGAGTTGCTGGCGTGGTGGAAGACGAAGGGCCCTGGCCAATCGGACTAGTGCGCCTAGTCTGAACACATGAAGTCGGTGTCCGGTAACGAGGGCGACGCCCCGGTGGACTCCTCTGCGAATCAGACCCCGCGCATATTCGGTCAGCTGCCGATGCTGGCGGTGCCGGACGATTTCAACGAGCCGCTGCCGGACGCCGAAATCGCGGCCTGGGTAGGCCACGCGCCGTAGCGGCGGCAGTGCCGGTCAATAGCAGCTCCGAGCCTCCGACGCCCATGACCCACGACCGCGAGATGCTGCGCGGGGCACTCACGCCGACCATCCAGGCATGAATGGGGAACCGACAGCGCGGTCCTACCGTCGAACCCCGCATGGACTACTGCTTGGGCGGAGACGACGGCGCGGCCTCCATCTGGACTCGCCCCCTCGATCTGGACCTCGACGGCGACGGCACGTTCGACGCGATCGGACTGGATCTGGACGGTGACGGTCTGCGGGACGACGCTCTGGCCGACTTTGATGGCGACGGGATGGCCGACCACGCCGTGCTCGACATCGACAATGACGGAACCCCGGAAAGCTACTTTGTCGACGACGGATCCGGAACGTGGGCGGTCGCGGTCGACCGCGACGGGCAGGTGCGTTGGTTCGGCCTGGACGGCGTGGAGCATTCCGGCGGACCTCTGGTCGACTTTGACGGACAGGGCCGTCCCGACGACCGCCTGTTCGACACCGACGGCGACGGGATGGCCGACAGGGTGGTCAGCAGCGGCCCCGACGGGGTGACTGGATATATCGACACTGACGGTGACGGGCTCTGGAACCTTCGTCTGACGGATATTGATGGCGATGGATTGGCTGACGGCGCCGCGACATTATGAATTCAATGTTGAATAGCACCAGCTAACGCGTTACGACAATTACCCAGGTGTCACTCCGTTTGACACGTGGCCGATTCTCGTGTCCACTAAACAACCTGCTTAATGCCTGTGTAGCAACGGCATCGGGTGAAGTGACAGCCTACTGAAGCTGGTCTAGTTTTACGCAGACCCGAGCTCGGAGAGTGCAATTAATTGAGGGAGACGTAAATAATGGCAAATGCCACCGTTGTCACTCCGGAACTGCTGCGCAGTACTCAGCAGCGAATCGAAACACGACTGCAAGAGGCGGTGACGATCGCCAACCAGTACCTCAGTGGTCACGAGAACATCATCAGTGCCACCGGGTGGGCGGGCGACGCAGGCTCGACATCTCTAAACACCGCCGGCCACATCCACCACGATCTGCAGCAGATCATGACGGGCGGCCAGCGGTTGGCGCACGGGCTCGGCCGGGCCGCGGCTCTGATGGAGAACCACGAAGCAGATGCCGCACACGACCTCAACGGTGTGTTCGGTGGGGGAGTTCAGGCGGTCTAGTTCGCTGCGCTGTCCACTCCGAAAAATCCCCGAATCACCCAGGTAAGGAATCAATCGTCATGACAGATCAGATCGTCTACAACCACGGCGCCGTGATCGGCTTCGCCGGTGAGGTCGGTTCGCAGGCCGCGCAACTGATGGAAATCCACGCCGATGTCCTGCACATGACCCAGGCGCTCGGCGACTTCTTCCAGGGCCACGGCGCCACCGCATTCTTCGACGCCCAGCAGCAGATGTTGCACGGCCTGGAGGACCTGATTCAAACCGTGAGCCGCCACGCCCACACCGTTCACAACGTGGACGAGATGGCGCAAGCGACCGACGCCCAGATGGGCACCTTGTTCACCTAGCCACTTCGAGCGGACCGGCGGGGCGCATGCACAGCGTGCGCCCTTGGCCCGCATTGAGGGACACCGTGTTAACCACCACTGTCGACGGCCTATGGGCCCTGCAAGTACTCACGGGGATCGAGACCATCGCTCCCGAGTTGGGTCTGCGGCCGCATTTGCCCAGCGTGGAGCCCAAGCAGTTGGCGCTGCAGCACCCGGTGACCGCCGAATTGCGTGACGTCGGTGCCGTCGAGGAGTGCGGCGCGGTCGATCCGACGGTAGTGGAGTGGCTGACCGTCCTGTCGCGCCGGGACGTCGCGTTGGTCCTCCATATCCGGACGCCCCGCGACGACGAACCGGCCCGGGTGCTGCTCGCCAGGTTCGCGCAGTGGTGGGTCGTCCTGGAACGCTCCGCGGATCTGATTCGCATCAGTGGCGCCGGCACCGCCACCGCCGAGGGGACGGCGGACACTGTGCTCAACCAGCAGATCGAGCGGTTGTGCGGCCGCAACGAGCCGGCGCCGTTACGGCCGGTCACCCTCGACGCCGGCGCCATGCGCAGCGCGGCGGCCGGCCAGGAAGCACTGCAGACATTTCTGGCCGGGCAGCGTGTCGATGCTGACCAGTTGCGACTGCTGACCCTGGCCGCAGATCCGGACCGATCGGCACAAGCGTCCGTCGTCGCCGCGCAGTCGGGGGTGGAAACGGGACGGTTTCAACGCACCCATGTCGAAGCGGGTGCGGTGACCATCATCGACACCCTGGAAGGCCGGCTGGTCGCCGAGGAAGTCGATCACGGCGGCACGACGTGGATGATCATCGCCCCCGGAACCCGTAGCAATATCGCCGCGGCGATCAACCGCATGATGCGGCGCCTGCCCGCCCATCAGGACTGGCATTCGTACCGCAAAGTTGTGTAGTCGAGAGGTATCACCCAAGTGTTAGTAATCGCGCCGTGACGAATACATGGAACGCAAGCCCGCACGCCCCCGAACAGAGCGGGCGTTACCAGCACCAGGAATCCGTCTCGGGCACCCTGCGCATTTCCGACATGGTGGCGCCCCGCAAAGTGCCGCCCGGGTCCGGTTGGCGCAAATTCGTTTACGCAGTCTCCTTTCAGACCATCAATCTCGGGGAGTCACCGGCCGAACGGCACTACCGGGAATTGCAGACGCGGATCCGGCGCCACATCCGCAAGCAGTACGTGATCGGGGTGATCTCAGGAAAGGGTGGCGTCGGCAAGACCACGATGACTGCCTGCATCGGCGGCGTGTTCCGGGAATGCCGCCCCGACAATGTCGTCGCCATTGACGCTGCCCCGGGGTTCGGGACGCTGGCCGGTCGGATCGACGAGTCCCCGCCAGGCGACTACTCGGCCGTCTTGAACGACACGGACGTCCAGGGCTACGCCGACATTCGAGAACACCTGGGGCAGAACAGCATCGGACTCGACGTGCTCGCGGGCAACCGCGCCTCGGACCAACCGCGGCCCCTGGTGCCCTCGATGTTCACCGGAGTGCTCTCTCGGTTGCGTCGCACCCACACCGTCATCGTGGTGGACACCTCCGACGACCTGGAGCACCCGGTGATGAAGGCAGTGCTCGACGCCTGCGATGCCCTCGTCTTCGTCTCGGGTTTGACCGCGGACACCTCGCTGCCGGTCACCCGCGCGATCGACCTGCTCCGCTCGATGGGTTTTCACGAATTGGTGTCCCGCAGCACGGTCATCCTGAATGACAGCCGCAACAAATACGACCCGGACGCTCGCAAGTACCTCACCGAGCGTTTCCGGCAATCCGGGGCGACAGTCGAATTCATGCCGTACGACCCGTATCTGGCCAAGGGCGGCATCATCGACACCCGCCACGAACTGCGAAAGCAATCCCGGCTTCGGATCTTCGAGATCACGGCGGCTCTGGCCGACAAGTACATCCCGGACGCCGACAGGCCATGTTAATGGCGAAGGTGTCGTTTCCCGCCCGGTGTGCGGTCGCCGTCGTATGGGGTGAACACCTTCTCTCCCAGGTCTACCCAGCATCGGTGCCGATCGAGGTCTTCATCGACAACGCCGTCGAACTCCTCAACGAGGAGCTCAAGCGCCGCGGTCTGGGTGGCCTGGATGCCGGCGCCGGTTACGAGCTGCACAAAGCCAACGGTGTACGCCTGGACGTGACGAAGACCCTCGACGAACTCGGCGTTGAGGACGGCGCCACACTGGCGCTGGTTCCCGCGACTGACGGCGAGTCTTTCGAGCCGCAGTACGAATCACTGTCCACCGGGCTGGCCCGGGTCGGCAAGAAACTGTTCGAGCCGGTCACAGTGCAGACCGCGGCCCACACCGCCTTGGCGATCACGGCAGCCGTAGCCGCAACGATCCTGGGACTCGCTGTCCGCCAACGCATCTCATCCGACACGCTGACGCCAACCATCCTGGCCGGGAGCCTCGGATTGCTGTCCGCCGGAGGTGCCGTCGCGGTGCGGCGACGGTGGCCCCACCGCACCGACCTGATCGACGTTCTGGGATGGCTGACCGTGCCGTTGGTCGCGGCGGGACTGGGCGCGGGCGCGCCGGGCCACCTGGGTGCGGCGCACGTTTTCATCGCCGCGCTTACGGCGGCGGTGTTGGCGTGGGGCCTCAGCGCGACGACAGGACGTCACGTCAGTGCGGCAGCGACGGTGGTGACATTGTGCGCATTGGGCGGAAGCGTTGCAGCGGTGCGGATGTGGTGGCCCGTGCCCGCCCAGTGGCTGGGGATGTGCACCCTCGTCACCTTGCTGTTCGTCCTGACTTTGGCCCCGACGATCGCACTCTGGGTCGCGCGGATCCGGCCACCGTACTTCGGCTCGATCACCGGGCGCGATCTGTTCCGGCGCAGCGCCGGACTGCCGAGCGATGCGGTCTCGCCGGTCAACGAGGGCGCTGACGACGAGGACGCGAATCCCGACACCACGCCACGCGGCACACAGATCGCCGCGGCCGCGATACGAGCCAACAGCGTGTTGACCGGAATCTGCGTCGGCGCCGCGGCCGGGTTACCCGCCGCGGTATGGGCATCGCTGATGCCGGGGCGTGACCGGGCGACGGCGGCCGCGGTACTCGCCGCGCTCTTCGTGGTGATCTTCATCAGCCGGGGGCGGGCCTTCGCCGACAAACGCCAGGCCGTTGCGCTGGTGGCCGGGGCGGCCGCAGCGACTTGTGTCGGAGTCGTCAAACACGTTGTGCACGAACCGGCTTCGTCCGCTCAGGCGCTGGTCGTCGCGGCGGTGTTCCTGGTCGCCTTCGCGGGGGCGGGACTGTTGGCGGCATTGCTCGTACCGGTCACCAGATTCACCCCGCTGGTGCGGATGGCCGCAGAGTGGCTCGAGATCGCGGCCATCATCGCCGCGCTGCCGATCGCCGCCTGGATCGGCGGGCTGTTCACCTGGGTACGGATGCGATGAGGCCGACAACGGCAACGGCCCGCCGAATGAGCGCCAGTGCGCTGGCCCTTCTCGTCGTCGGACTGTCAACGAATTACCCGATGGCGCAGGCTATTCCACCGCCCACGATCGACCCGTCCCGGGTACCCGCGGACGGCAGGCCGGCCGCCGATCAACCGATGCGGCAGAGCAACATGTGCGCCCGGACCATCACCGTCGCCGACCCCAACGTGGCCGTCACCGCCCCGGGCTTCACCATGCTCAACATCAGCAAGGCGTGGCAGTACTCGACCGGTAACGGCGTGCCGGTGGCGATCATCGACACCGGCATCAATCCCAGCCCGCGGTTGCGGGTCGTCGCCGGCGGCGACTACATCATGGGTGGCGACGGCCTGATGGACTGCGATGCCCACGGCACCATCGTGGCGTCGGTGATCGGCGCCGCACCGCAGGGCAGCCCGATGCCCGCTCCGATGCCCGCGACTCCCGCCTTTCCACCACCGGCCGGTCCGCCTCCGGTCGAGGGCGCACCGCCACCGCCCGGCGGCCCACCGCCGCCACCTGCGGCACCGCCGCCACCCACTCCCGTTACGGTCACCGAAACCCGACCGGCACCGCCGCCGCCGCCCGCTGACGAACCGTCCAACGGCCCAGGGGACCCCGGCGCCGGAGGAACCGAAACCCCGGAGGTGCCCGCACCGCCACCGGGAGCGCCCGACGGCGTCATGGGGGTCGCGCCGCATGCGGTGATCATCTCCATCCGCCAGTCGTCGCGGGCCTACGAACCGGTGAATCCCGGACCGGGCGACATGGAAGCCCGCAAGAAGGCGGGCTCCATCGCCACGCTGGCCAGCGGCATCGTGCACGCGGCCAACATGGGCGCCAAGGTGATCAACATCAGCGTCACATCGTGCGTCCCGGCCGCCGACCCGATGGATCAGGCCGCCATCGGCGCAGCCGTGTGGTACGCGGCCACGGTCAAGGACGCGGTGATCGTCGCGGCGGCCGGCAACGACAGTGAAGACGGTTGCGCTCAGAACCCGTCGTTCGATCCGCTGAACGCCTCCGATCCCCGGGATTGGCATCAGGTCAAGACCGTCTCGTCGCCTTCGTGGTTCTCCGACTACGTGCTGTCGGTGGGTGCGGTCGACAACACCGGCGCGGTCATCGCCAAGAGCCTGGCCGGGCCCTGGGTGGCCGCGGCCGCACCCGGTGTCGGCATCATGGGTTTGTCGCCTCAGTCCGGCGGCCCCGTCAACGCCTATCCCCCGATCCGGCCCGGCGAGAAGAACATGCCGATCTGGGGCACCAGTTTCTCCGCCGCCTATGTCAGCGGCGTCGCGGCGCTGGTGCGGGCCAAATATCCGGGGCTGTCGGCCCACCAGATCATCAACCGCATCGTCCAGACCGCACACAATCCACCCCGCGGAGTGGACAACCAGGTCGGCTACGGAGTGGTGGATCCGGTGGCTGCGCTGACCTTCGATGTGCCTGCGGGGGAGCGGCTTCCGCCCGCAGTGCACAGTCGGATCATCAGGCCGGCAGCGCCGCCGCCGGCGCCGGATCACCGCGCACGGACCGTCGCGCTGATCTTCGCGGGCATCGTCATGGCCGGGGTGACGATCGCCGCCCTCGTTTCCCGGGCGCGGCGGGAACGATGACGCACGGCGTCCGGCTGACCGTGATCGTTGGCATCTTCCTGATCAGCTTGCTCGGCTGGGCAGCAGGCGGCTATCCAGGCGCCGCAACGGGTTTCGCGGTCGGGCTGATGATCGCCGTCGTTCCCTGGCGGGGCCAGACGGTTTGGTCGTGGCTCACCTTGTGGCGGCGGCGCAGACGCTCGATCGAGTGGACCGAACCGCACACCGTGGCCAATGACCGCGCGGGTGGGGGAGTGCGCTGCCAAGACGGCAGTTCGGTAGCCGTGGTGCAACTGCTGGGCAAGGCGCACACGCCGACCCTGTTCACCGGTTCGACCTCGACCCACACCGAGAATGCCTTCGACGTCAACGATTTGGAGCCGCTACTGCGGCAGACCCTGGGGCTGCGGGTGGCATCGATCAGCGTCATCAGCACCGGAGCGAGACGGCGTGCTACCGGCGACTATGCCCGGGTGTACGACACGTTGATCGGCACCCCGCCTTACGCCGGTCAGCGTGAGACCTGGCTCGTCATCCGAATACCTGTGCTGCCCAACGCCGGAGCGCTGCAGCCGAGAGCCTCGGTGGGCACCGCAACGCTGGCAGCCGCGCAACGGATCAGCGCGGCGATGCGCCGGCGCGGCATCCGCGCCAAGGTGGCGACAGCCACCGACATTGTCGAACTGGAGCGGCGACTGGGCGCGTCGGCGCTCGATCCGTTGAACCGCCGCTGGGGCTCGGTACGCGGGGAAGGCGGCTGGCTGACCACATACTGGTACCGGCCGGCAGATATCACCACCGAGAACTTGGCGCAGGCCTGGGCGACGCGTGCGGACGGAATCACGCAGAAAATCACCCTATTCGGTGACGGGACCATGACCGCTACGGTCACCGTCCGCAGTGCTCAACCGCCGACGGCGCCACCGTCCATGTTGTTGCAGACGCTGCCGGGCGAGCAGGCGCCGGCGCTGGCCGCCAATCTCTGCGGGCCGATGCCGCTGATCCGCGGAATTCGGTACGGGCACTTGACCGATCCCCTGGTCATCCCGATCGGACCGTCCGGAGTACTGCTGGGCAAGGTGGACGCCGGGAACAGGATGATGCTCCCCCTTGACGATCCCGGCGAATTCAGCCGGGTGCACATCGCCGCGGATGATGCGCTGGCCAAACGCATCGTGGTGAGACTGGCCGGCGCGGGCGAGCGGATCACGGTGCACACACGAAACTCCGCGCGGTGGGCGAGTGTTCGGATGCCGGACGTCGCCGTCACTGATCTGGCAAAGCCGATAGCCGGTACCACGATCAGCGTCGTCGACGGCACCGTCAGTCCCGCGCCCCGCCCGAATACGGTTGTGTCGGTGGGGAAGCCGGACGACGAGTACCGCGGCTCGGCGAATGTGATCATCACGCAGACTGTTCCCGCCACCGTATCGGTAGCGGCCGCCGGACAGGTGCACACGGTCGAAATCGAGCTGTTTCGCGCCGAGAATCGTTATGTATCAACCGAACCCGCTGATCTTCGCAACGCTGACCTCGCAGCGGCGGAATCACCATGACGACCGGCACCATGACCGCTGCCGCGCGGAAGCGCTTCGACCAGGGTATGACATTGCTGGACGGGGATCTCGCGACGGCAGGGGCACGCTTTCGTGAAGCGACCGAGATCGATCCGTCGATGGCGGATGCCTGGCTGGGCCGCATCGCCGCGGGTGACGAGTCGCTGCCGACGGTGCAGCAACTGTATAACTACGGGTCCCGGCTGCATCGGGAGACCAACCGGCTCGGCGTGCGCCTGGCGGCGCCCATCAAAGCGGGCCCGTACCTGTCGATTTCGGTGACAGAGTCGTCGCATGCCGGGCTCGCGTTGGCCAGCGCACTGGTCGATGCCGGCCGGTACGCCGAGGCCGACGCACTGCTGCGTGATCCCGCCCTGCTGGACACCTGGGAGAACCACCAGTGGCAGCAGTACATCGACGCCTACCTGATGTTCGCCACCCAGCGATGGCCGGACGCTGTCGCTGTTGCGGCGACGGTCTTACCGCCCCAGGCCATCATCATGTCGGCGGTTACGGCGGCGACGTGCGCGTTGGCCGCGCATGCGGCCGCCCACCTGGGACAGGCGCGTGTCGCGCTGAGTTGGGCCGAGCGGGTCGAGGTCCGTGGCGCGGCGGCCGTGGCGCGCCGGGACCGCAACGAGAACGCCATCACCGCAATCGATTCCGGGGACTACCCGTTGATCGCTGCCGATCTGGCGTATGTACGGGGGATGGCGCACCGTCAGCTCGGCGACGAACCGCAGGCGCACGAATGGCTGTCCAGGGCGGCGATCAACGGCGCGTTGATGGTGTCCGCCCAGCAGGCGCTGGCCGACACCACCCTGCAGCTCCTGATCACCGACGAAGAGACCATCGGCACCCGAACGGACAAATGGGATGTGAAAACCCAGCGGTCCGCACAGCAGCGCACCGATGCCGAACACGAGGAGCGGCGGAACCAACTGTTAGAGGAGGGGCGCGCCCTGCTCGACAACCAGGTCGGACTGGCCGAAGTCAAGCGTGCGGTCGCCGAATTGGAGGACCAGATCGAGGTCCGGGCGCTGCGGCTGGCGGCCGGACTGCCGGTGGCAAGTCAGACCAACCACATGTTGCTGGTCGGCCCACCCGGCACCGGAAAGACCACCACCGCCGAAGCACTCGGCAAGATCTACGCCGGGCTGGGTATCGTCCGTCATCCTGAAATCGTCGAAGTGAAGCGGGCGGACTTCTGCGGTGAGCACATCGGGGCGTCCGGCCCGAAAACCAATGAGCTCATTGATCGGTCATTGGGCCGGGTGTTGTTCATGGATGAGTTCTACTCACTGGTGGAACGACACCAGGACGGGCGACCGGACATGATCGGCATGGAAGCGGTCAACCAGTTGTTGGTAGCGCTGGAGGTGCACCGATTCGACTTCTGCTTCATCGGCGCCGGGTACGAGAAGGAGGTTGACGAATTCCTCACGGTGAACCCGGGTCTGGCCGGACGGTTCAACCGCAAGCTGCGATTCGAATCGTATACACCCGAGGAACTGGTGGAAATCGCAGTGCGATACGGCAATCCGAGAGCGACCGTGATCCAGCCGGGTGCGGCGGAGGCGTTGCACGCTGCGTGTGCGACGCTGCGTTCGTATCGGGCACCGGACGGCACCCACGGCGTCGATCTCATGCAGAACGGACGCTTCTCCCGCAACGTCGTCGAACGGGCTGAGCGACTGCGCGATTCGCGAGTAGCTGCCCAACACCGCAGCGCCAGAGGGTCAGTGACGATTGACGACCTGCAGACCCTGCGCACCGAGGACGTGGTCGCCGCGGTGCGCGAGGCCTGTGCGGAGAAGCACGTACCGGTCGAGCTCTAGGGGCCGGCTAAACCTCGACGACGACCGCCCCGCCCTGACCGCCGCCCGCGCACATCGCGGCCACCCCGATGCCACCGCCGCGCCGCATCAGCTCGTACGTCAGCGTCGTCACCATCCGCGCCCCGGACGCCGCGATCGGATGGCCCAGGCTGCAGCCGCTGCCGAAGAAGTTCACCTTCTCCTCGTCGATGCCGTACTCGCGGCACGCGGCGATCGGCACCGAGGCGAACGCCTCGTTGATCTCCCACAGCGCCACGTCGTCGACCGACAGGCCGGCGCGCTGCAGCACCTTGCCGATCACCTTGACCGCGCCCAGCCCGCAGTCCCGCGGCGCCACGCCGGCGGCGGCCCACGCCCGGACCTTGCCCATCACCTGCAAGCCTTCGGCGGCGGCGTAGTCGGCGTCCACCAAGGCCACCGCGGCGGCGGCGTCGTTGGTGCCGCTGCTGTTGCCGGCCGTGATGGAGAAGCCCTCGATCTCCGGGTGCAGCACCTTCAGCCCGGCCAGCTTTTCCACCGTGGTGTCGCGGCGCGGGTGCTCGTCGACGGCGAACTCGGTGACCGACCCGTCGAACTGGGTGACCTTCAGCGGCAGGATCTCATCGGCGAACTTTCCGGCGTCCTGGGCTGCGACGGCGCGCTGGTGCGAGCGGGCCGCCCAGGCGTCCATCTCCTCGCGGGTGATGCCGACCGACTGCGCGGTGTTCCACCCGACGGTGATCGACATGTCCTTGGCCGGTGCGTCCGGCGTCTCGACGTGGGTGGGCGGCATCCACCGCTCCTCGAACTTCAGCTCCGGGCCGGGAATGCGCCAGTTGGTCAGCGGCGTCATCGACAGCGACTGCACGCCGCCGGCGATCAGCACCCGCTCCATGCCCGATCCGATCTGGGCGGCGGCGTTGCCGATCGCGGTCAGGCTGCCCGCGCAGTGCCGGTTCACCGACTGGCCCGGCACGTGCTCCAGGCCCGTGGCCGTCGCTGCGTAGCGCGCCAGATCACCGCCGCCGTAATGGGATTCGGCGAAGATGATGTCGTCGATGGCCGACGGGTCGACACCCGAGCGGCGCACCACCTCGGGCAGCACCGCGGTGATCAGCGTCTCGGGCGGGGTGTTGACGAGGGTGCCCTTGAAGGAGCGGCCGATCGCCGTCCGGACGGCGCCAACGATTACGGGTGTGGCCATCTTCTAACCTCGTACTCTCTACCGGGGGAATCAGGCCCTATCGTAGCAAGTACCGTATTTACAATAGTAACCGCAGGTGTAACGTCATCGGCCGCAGGTGACGACCTATTGCTGCGGCCACGGTGGTCCTGGTGGTGGGTACCGCGGCGGAGGGTAGTACGGCTGGCCGCCGGGTGGCGGCGGATACTGCGGCGGGTACTGCGGTGGGTACTGCGGCGACGCACCGCGCGGCGGGTAACTCACCGGGCCGCTCGGCGGCATGGATACCGGAGCGGCCGGACGGTTCACTGCGGCCCTGATCCCCAGCCCGACGCCGGCGATGGCCACCACGGAGCCGACACCGAGCACCACCCATCCCATCGTGTGGTCGAGGTTGCGTCGCTCCTCGTAGGTGCGGGTGGGCTGCTTGTGCTTCTTGCAGGTGTCCCCGGGCTGCATGACCTTGTCGTCGCATTTCACGACGGTCTCGAAGGCGAAGAGGGCGCCGAAGACCATCATCCCGAGCCCGATGACGAGGATCATTACTGCTCCCAAGATCCTGTTACTCATGGGCACCTCTCCGCAGAATCGTCGAGCCCAGTCACGGTCGGCACCTAGATACTGCGCGTGAACTGCGGGTATGTCCACCGCTGCCTTCGAAACTGCTGTGAGACAGGAGCTTTGGTTTCGGGCGGGCACACAACGCAGCTGCCGGAGCCAGAAAGCTGCGGGGCCGACCGCCCGAGGCGCGTTTTGCGCCCGCACTACTACGTTCCGCCCGGATAACAACCCGGCATGAATAGCGCCGTTTACGCACCCGTTACGTCTAAACTGCTGCCAGGATTGACACGCCGCACGAACTCAATGAACGGAGTGATTCGGGGGTGCACCGGATCTTGCTGATGGCGGTGGCGCTGGCCGTCGCAACGGCACCGTTCACGGCGCCGCCAGCACTGGCAATCACCCCGCCCCCGATAGATCCCGGCGCGCTGCCCCCGGATGTGACCGGTCCCGATCAACCCACCGAACAGCGCGTCCAATGTTCGGGCCCCACGGTGCTGCCGGATTCGACCTTCCACGACCCGCCGTGGAGCAACTCCTACATCGGCGTCGCCGAAGCCCACAAGTTCGCCACCGGCGCCGGCGTGACGGTCGCGGTGATCGACACCGGCGTCAACGCCTCCCCCCGCGTTCCGGCCGAACCCGGCGGCGATTTCGTCGACCAGGCCGGCAACGGCTTGTCCGACTGCGATGCCCACGGCACCCTCACCGCGGCCATCATCGGCGGCCGCCCCGCCCCCACCGACGGCTACGTCGGCGTCGCGCCCGACGCCCGCCTACTCTCGCTGCGCCAGACCTCGGAGGCCTTCGAACCCGTTGGCGCGCAATCCAATCCGAACGACCCCAATTCCACCCCGGCCGCCGGGTCGATCCGCTCTCTGGCCCGCGCGGTGGTGCACGCCGCCAACCTCGGCGCCAACGTCATCAACATCAGCGAAGCCGCCTGCTACAAGGTGACCAAACCGATCGATGAGGCGAGCCTCGGCGCCGCCATCGATTACGCCGTCAACGTCAAGAACATCGTGATCGTCGTCGCGGCCGGAAACACCGGTGGTGATTGCGCGCAGAATCCGCTGCCCGACGCCGCCAACCCCGGCGACCCGCGCGGGTGGAACAAGGTGCAAACCATCGTCACGCCGGCCTGGTACGGCGACTCGGTCATCACGGTCGGGGGCATCGGCCAGGGCGGTGTCCCCAGCACGTTCTCCATGCACGGACCCTGGGTCAACGTGGCGGCTCCCGCGGAAAACATCGAATCCCTCGGTGACCGGGGTGATCCGGTGAATGCCCTGCAGGGCAAGGAAGGACCGGTGCCCATCGCCGGCACCTCCTTCGCCGCGGCCTACGTCTCCGGCATCGCGGCCCTGGTGCGGCAGCGCTTTCCCGAACTCACGCCGGTGCAGGTCATGCAGCGGATCGAGGCGACTGCGCGTCACCCCGGCGGAGGTGTCGACGACCTGGTCGGATCGGGCGTGGTCAACGCCCTGGCCGCGTTGACGTGGGACATCGCCCCCGGGCGGGCCACGATTCCGTACGACGTCCGGCGGATGCCGCCGCCGGTGATGGCGCCCGCCCCCGACCGGGTGCCGATCACGGTGGTGACTCTCGCGATCGCGGGCCTGCTGGTGGCCCTCGGGTTCGGCTCGCTGGCGGCGCGGGCGTTGAGGCGCCGTCGATGACCAACCCGATCCGGCTGAAATTCAGCACCGGGCACACCCTGGTGCTGGCGGTGCTGGCGCCGGCGGCCATCCTGTGGTTCCTGCCGACCCGGTACTGGTGGGCCGGCATCGCGCTCGCGGCGGCGGGCGCGATCGTCGCCTTCGTCACCTTCTTCGGACGGCGACTGACCGGTTGGGTGGCAACGGTTTTCGCGTGGCTGCGCCGCCGGCGCAAACCGCCGGACATCCCGTCCGAGCCCGAGGTCGGGGCCACCGTGAAGCCCGGCGATCACGTCGCGGTGCGCTGGCGCCGTGGCCACCTGATCGCCGTCATCGAACTCAAGCCGCGACCGTTCACCCCGACCGTGATCGTCGAGGGCAAGGCGCACACCGACGACGTGCTGGACACCCGGCTACTGGAACACCTGCTGGAAGTGCACTGTCCCGACCTCGAGGCAGACATCGTCTCGGCCGGCTTCCGGGTCGGCCGGTCCGGCAGCCCGGACGTGGTGAACCTGTATCAGCAGGTGATCGGCGCCGACCCGGCACCGGCACACCGTCGCACCTGGATCATGCTGCGCGCCGACCCGGAACTGACCCGCAAGTCCGCCCAGCGCCGTGACGAAGGCGTCGCCGGCCTGGCCCGGTACCTGGTCGCCTCGGCCACCCGCATCGCCGACAACCTGGCCAGTCACGGCGTGGACGCGCTGTGCGGGCGCAGCTTCGACGACTACGACCACGCCATCGACATCGGCTTCGAGGGATTCGTGCGGGAGAAGTGGTCGATGATCAAGGGCCGCGACTCCTACACCGCGGCCTACACCGCCCCGGGCGGTCCCGACCTGTGGTGGTCGGCGCGTGCCGACCGCACCGTCATCCGGGTGCGAATCCGGCCCGGGATGCCGCCGCAGGCGACGGTGTTGCTGACCACCGCGGGCAAACCCAAGACGCCACGCGGCTTCACCCGGCTGTACGGCGGGCAGCGGCCCGCCCTGACCGGGCAGAACCTCATCGCCGACCGGCACTGCCAGATCCCGATCGGATCGGCCGGGGTGCTGATCGGCGAGACCGTCAACCGGTGTCCGGTCTACCTGCCGTTCGACGACGTCGACGCCAGCCTCAACCTGGGTGACGCCCAGACGTTCACCCAGTTCGTGGTTCGGGCGGCGGCCGCGGGCGCGCACGTGACGGTGGGTCCGCATTTCGAGGAGTTCGCCCGGCTGATCGGCGCCCAGATCGGTCAGGTCGCCAAGGTGACCTGGCCCAACGCGACGACGTACCTCGGCCCGCACCCCGGGGTGGAGAAGGTGGTGCTGCGGCACAACATGGTCAGCACGCCGCGTCACCGCCAGTTGCCGATCCGCCGCGTCTCCCCACCGGAGGAAAGCCGTTACCAACTGGCCTTGCCGAAGTAGCCGGCGTTCGCGAATTTGGTGCAGGAACCCCGAAATTTAGCGACGATAATGGTTAGAGCATTAAGGAGGACGATCCGATATGACTCAGCCGCAGACCGTCACGGTAGACCAGCAGGAGATTCTGTCGCGGGCCGACGAGGTCGAGGCCCCGATGGCCACGCCACCGAACAACACCCCCGCCGCTCCGTGCGGTCTCACCGCGGCCAAGAACGCGGCTACGCAACTCTCGTTGTCCGCGGGCAACATGGTGGACTTCCTGGCCGCGGGGACCCGGGAGCGGCAACGCCTCGCGACGTCGCTGCGCAACGCCGCCAAGGCGTACGGGGACGTCGATGACCAAGGCGGACAGGCGCTGAACAACGACGGCGGCGAGGTGGCCGGTGAATCCGCCGGCGGCGCGGGCGGCGACAGCTCGGCCGGGTTGCAGGACACGGCACAGGTGTCCGGCGCGGGTGGCGACGGCTTCACCGACCTCAAAGCCGCCGCAACGAAACTCGAGTCCGGTGACCAGGGCGCGTCGCTCGCCGCCTTCGCCGACGGATGGAACCAGCTCAGCTTCGCATTGCAGGGCGACATGAAGCGCTTCCGCATCTTTGAGAACTGGACGGGAGACGCCGCCACGGCCTGCGAGGCATCGCTGGATCAACAGCGGGATTGGCTCACCTACATGGCCCAGCTGGCGACCTCGCTGGCCAAGCAGGGGCAGTACATCGCGCAGCTGCAGGTGTGGGCCCGGCGGTCGCACCCGACATTGGCCGACATCACGAAACTTGAAGAGCTGTCCAAGGATCCGGCCTACAAGGATCAGGCGATCAAGCTCTATGCGGAGTACCAGTCCAAGTCCGAAGAAGTGCTCAACGAGTACAACACCAAGGCGCAACTGGAAGCGGTGAACCCGAAGAAGCCGCCGGCCGCGGTCAAGATCGACCCGCCGCCACCGCCGCAGACGCCGGGTCTGATCCCGACGCAGGTGATGCAGGCGGCGGCGATGGCCGGTGGCGGCTCGGGCTCGGGTATGCAGCCACCGATGATGCCGTCCACCGGTGGCGCCGGAGCGGGTGGCGGCATGCCGTCGGGTGCGAGTGCCGACTTGGCCTCCGTCCGGGAAGCCGCCGCCAGTCTGGGCAAAGAGCCTGGTATGAAACCGATGTCGCTGGGCGGCGGTGGTGGTGGCGGCGGGATGCCCGCGATGCCGCTGGCGCCTGCCACCGGTGCCGGAATGGAGGCCGGCGAATCGGTGCGACCCGCCGGCGCGGGTGACCTCGGCGGCGTTGGCCAGGGTGCTGCCGCCGGCCGCGGCAGCGCCTCCGGGGGCGGCATGGGCATGCCGATGGGTGGCCATGGCCAGGGCGGCGGCGGATCGAAATCCAAAGGCGCACAACAGGATGACGAAGCGCTCTACACCGAAGACAGGGCGTGGACCGAGGCCGTTATCGGTCAACGCCGGCGGCAAGACATGAAGGAGTCGAAGTAATGGACATGGATATGGAACCTCATGTCGCTGCGGCCCTGGCCCTGGCGGCGCGGTTTCAGCAGGCCCTCGAAGGCACCCTGAACCAGATGAACCAGGGCAACTTCCGCGGCGAGGACGAGGCCGAGACCGTTGAGGTGAACATCAACGGACACCAGTGGCTGACCGGCGTGCGCATCAACGAAGGCCTGATCAAGGAATTGGGCGCGGAGGTCGTCGGCGCCCGGATCAACGAGGCCCTGCAGAACGCGCAGCAGGCAGCGATGCAGTACAACTCGGCCGCCGGCGAACAACTCACCGCCGCGTTGGAGGCCATGACCAAGGCCGCCGGTAACAACCACGGCTGAAACGCGGTTACCCGCGAGCGTCCGTACAGCGACGCGCCGGCTTCTGGGGGACGTCGGCGCCGCGCAGCACCGACAATTCGTTTGTGCGCGGTGCCATTCCGCCTATACGCCGACGGCATTGCGGGAGGCATTGGGAGAGGCATTGCGTGAGGCGCTTGCGAGGCACTTATCCGGCCGAAATTGCCGCAGCCAGCACGCTTTAACCTCGGTTAGGCTTGATATTCAGATACTTGACCGGCAGATGTGACCCGGCTGCCGTTGGAGGAGAGTAGGCAATGGGCATTCCCCGACCGACAGGCGAATATGCCGGTCAGATGCTTGAGGGCGGCTGGCCCGAGGCCGATGAGGACACCTTCTTCGACCGGGCCCAAGCCTTCAACGGAATGCTGCACAAGGTCACCGACGTCATCGACGCGGCCCGGCACCAGCAGGTTGAGGTCTTCCACGGGGGCGTCTGGACCGGCGGCGCCGCAAGCGCGGCCAACGGCGCCCTCGGCACGAATCTCACTGAGATGAGCACGCTGCAGGATTATCTGGCCACGGTCATTACCTGGCATCAGCACGTCGCGAATTTGATCGCCCAGGCGAAATCGGAAATCGGCAACAATGTCGACGGAACGCACCGGGAAATTTCCATCCTGGAAAACGACACCGAGCTGGAGCCCGAGGAGCGGCAGAACGCCATCAATTCACTGGTTCGCGCGGCCCGCCAGGCCAATGCGACTTTGATTGCCGAGGCCGCCGAACAGGTGCTGGAATCCAAGAATTGGAAGCCGCCGCACAATGCGCTGCAAGATCTGCTGAACCGGGTCACCCCGCCGACCCCGGAGGTGCCCACCCTGGTGGTGCCGACTCCGGGCACGCCAACGCCCGGCGGTCCGGCCCCGACGCCGTTCGAGCCGGTGCCGGCGAACCCGTACAACCCGCTCAACCCGGGCACTCCGGTCACCCCCGTGACACCCACTCCGTTCGAGCCGGTGCCGGCCAACCCCTATGACCCGCTGAACCCGGTTACCCCGGGCAACCCGGGCAATCCGACCACACCCATCACACCCATCCCGCCGCTCAACCCGTCGACTCCGGTGACGCCGGTCAATCCGTCGCCCGGGACGCCGGTCAGCCCGATCACGCCGGTCAAGCCGAAGCCGGACGACAAGCCGGCCAAGCCCGTCACCCCGGCGCCGGCCCCGGCGCCCGCTCCCGCGCCGTCCCCAACCAACCCGAGCCCGGGCGTGACCCCGGCGCCCGCGCCCGCTCCGGCCCCCGCGCCGGTCGGACCCCCGTCACCCGACCAGCCGTCGCTGCCCACCAATCCGGGCACGCCGTCGACCCCGTCGACCCCGGGCACCGACACCCCGCACGTCAAGCCGGCGGCGGCGGTCGACGCACCCACGCAACCCGGTCAGGCGGCCGGTTCCGGCCCGTCGCACCGCGGTGACGATTCCTCGCCGGCCATGGCACCGGCGGCGGCCACCGGGATGCCGGCGGCGGCTGCGCGCGGCTCGTCGACCGGGATGGGAATGGGCACCGCCTCATCGGGTGGCGGCGCATCGGCCGGGGCGGCAGCTTCACCCAGTGCCGGCTCGCGGGCCGCGGGCGGCCGGGCGCCGTTGGGCGCGGCCGGCCGGGCACCGGCCACCGCGTCAACCCGCGCGGCCTCGGCCCGTACCGCGGCGCCGAACCGACCGGCTCCGCCCGAGCGCCGCGATGACGACCAGAAGGACAAGACCCCGCCGGGCGACGACGTGACGGCCCTGCCGTCGGTCCCGGTCTCGGCAGCCCGGGCCGCCCGCGACGCGGTCGCCGCGGCCTCGGCCCGCGGCGCCAAGAAGGACCCGCTGCGGCTGGCCCGCCGCGTGGCCGCGGCGCTCAATGCCCGGGACAGCGGCGGCGACGACGACTACGGCTTCTTCTGGGTCACCGCGGTCACCACCGACGGCGAGATCGTGGTGGCCAACAGCTACGGTCTGGCCTACATACCGGAGGGTGTCGAACTCCCCGCCAAGGTGCACCTGGCCAGCGCCGACCGCAACGTCCCCGTCGATGAAAAAGCCCGCAGCGCAACGTATCCGGCGATGGCGATCCAGGGCTGGGCCGCCTTCCACGACCTCAAGCTGCGCGCCGTGATCGGCACCGCGGAGCAGTTGGCGAACACCGACGTCGGTGCGGCCAAGGTCATCCTCGAGGACGACGACATCCCGGAAAGCGGCAAGATGGTCGGCCGGTCGCGACTGGAGGTGGTCGACCCCTCGGCCGAGGCTCAGCTGCAGGAGACCGACGATCTGCACCTGGTGGACCTACTGCCGCCCGCACCCGCAGATGCCAAGGTGCCCGACGACGAGCGGCACATGCTCTGGTTCGACCTGATGAAGCCCATGACCAGTACGGCCACCGGTCGCGAGGTGGCGCACCTGCGGGCATTCCACGCCTACGCCACCCACAGTCGCGATCTGGCGCTGCACCAGGCCTACGCCGCGGCGGATCCCGGGGCGCAGCGTCCGGCCGTCGTCGACTTCCTGTACTGGCGCTACGTGGCCGGACTGCTCGACAGCGCGCTGGCCGAGACGCCCTGACGCACAAGACCCGATGATGTTCCCGATAGAAGAGAAGGGACGCCGTGATGGCTGAACCGCTGGCCGTTGATCCCGCCCGCCTGATCGCCGCGGCGAGCAAACTCGGCGAACTTGTTTTCCCGGCCCCACCGGCACCGATGGCCGTGCCGGGATCGGACTCGATGTCGGCCGCGATCAACCAGACCATGCCGGGCATCGAGTCGCTCGTCAGCGACGGCCTACCCGGCGTCACCGCCTCCCTGAAGCGCACCGCGTCCAGCATGAGCACCGCAGCCGACATCTACACCCGGGCCGATCAGTCCCTCGGCCAGGCCCTGACGCAATACGGGTTCGGCGCGGCCGGTCAATCGCTGAGCGACAACGTGATGGGAGCCATGACGGCTCAGTCCAACGGACTGCTCGGCGCGGGTGCCGGCGCCGGCGCGGGTGCGGCCGCCGCGATGCTCGGCGGTCCGGCAGCCGCGGCGCAGCAAGCGGTGAGTGCCGCTGCCGGCGGTGCGGTCTCGCAGGTCGGCGCGCAGGCCGCAGCGCTGTCCCCGCAGGTTGCCGCGACCATTCCGCAGCTGGTCCAGCTGGCGCCGATGGCGCAGCAAATGGCTCCGATGGGCCAGCAGGTCGGTCAGAGCATCCAGCAAGCCGCATCGCAGGCCGGCCAGGGCGGCGGCTCCTCGGCTCAGCTTGCCAGCGACACCAAGCCGGCCGACGAAGAGAACAAAGACGATGACGGTAAGGACGGCGCCGACGCGCAATCGGCGGACGGCGCCGCAGCGGGCAACGCCACCCTGGTCAGCGCTCCGGTAGAGAGCGCCGGCGGCGGCACCTCCCCGGCGGGTTCGGTCGCTGCCCCGATCTAGAACCGCAGGTTGCGGACCATGTCGTAGACACCGGTGATCCACAGCAGCAGGGGGATGATCGAGGCGACCACCGCACCGTCGATCAGCTCCGAGATGCGCTTCATCACCGGTGACAGTCGCCGGATCGGGGCCATTGCGCTGACGATGGTCAGCGCGAGCAGGACCAGTACCAGGTAGCCGGTCAGGATCAGCCACGCCCAGTTCGGATACCAGAGGCTGAGCCGCGCGGTAAGACCCGTCGGAATCGCGACGGTCGCCGCCAGCAAGGCCCAGGCGCACCACCGGTCGACGTACAACCGCGACCGGAACCCGCACAGCACCGTCAGCAACCCGGCCACCACCAGGCTGTGCACGAAGAAGTGCCCGTGCACCACCACCGCTATGGCGCCAATGGCCAGAATCACCGCACCCGCGGTCACGTAGCCGACCAGCAGTTGCTTGGCCAGCTTGCTGCGTTCGGTCAGCCGCGCCGCCGATGCCGGGACCGAGGCGATGATGGCCTGCCAGGTCGGGGTCTCGTCGTTGGTGTCGTTGTTGGCCGCGGCGTCGGCGGTCACCGGATCGAGCAGTTCCTCGTTGTCCACGGTCTCGCCGGGAACGGGAATCGGTGGCAGCGCGATGCGGGCCACCGCGACAGTCAACTTGGCCGCGGTGGTGATGACGAACAGCCCGAACGCGATGGCCCCCGCCGGCACCCACTGCTGGTACCCGTAGCCGGTGGCCACCGCGGCGCCGATCACCGCGATCGTTGCGATGACGACGAACGACGCCACCTCGTGGCGGTAGCGCGGACCGCCCCTGACGGCCAGCGTCAGGAACAGCACCGCGGTCGCCGCCGCGGCCAGCTGCGGGGCCCCGAGTGAGGTGGTTCCCCGCGGCAGCGGCACCGCGATGGCCGCCGCGGCGGCAAGCACGGGATACGCCGCGATCAGCAGGCATTCGGAGAGTTCGGCTCGCTGGTAGAACCGCTTCGCCACGAACGAGGCGATCAGAATGCAGACCGCGACGACCGCCATGGCCGCCGGCCAGTACCAGTGGCGCCCGGTGACCCACCAGGCCCGCATCGCGATCGCGGTGACGGGCACAGCGAGGACCGGGATCGCGACCGCGATGAAGCGATCGACCGCCGACCGGTCGAATTCCGGGGACTCGTCGAGTACCGCGATCGCGTCGATGACATCCTCGACCAGCGGTCGGTAGCGCTCGGTCCGGCTGGCCGACACCAGCGTCAGCAGCGATCCGTCGACCACTCCGGCTTCGTCGAGTGACTGGTCGAGTTTCAGGGGCGGCGAGCCGGGGCGGGCGAAGGTCCACACCCCCTGCGCGTCGAAGTCGAATCCCGCCAGCACGTCGGCCGGGGTGTCTTCCAGCAGATCGGCCAGCACCGACACGGTTTCGTCGATATAGATGCCCATCGGCGTGGCCGCCGGCAGCACCAGGTCGGTCATCCGCTTACCGGTCAGAATCGTCACCCGCGTGGTGGCGGGTCGAGCGGGGGCGGCCCCCGCGGCGGTAGAGCCGGCAGCTACAGCAGGTGCGCTCAACGACGTCCAGCCCTTTCAAAATCGTCGGACAGAGCCGCGGCCAGTTCGAGCACCCGCCGCCTGTAGACGGGGTCGAGCCGGTCGAGCTGAATCTCAGTACCCTCCGCGATGTGCTTGTCCCAGGGCAGCAGCACAACCCGGTTCGGTTGGACCAGCTGTTGGAACTGTCTCACCAACTGCTTCTCCGCGACGTTGGTTTCACCAACCGCGACATGATTGATGACCACGACGACGCGGCTCAACAGATCCTGGTAGCCGTTGTGACGCAGCCATTCCAGGGCGCTTTCGGCTTGCCGTGCACTGTCCAGCGACACGTTGGTCACGATCACGATCGCCGACGCCGTCTCCAGCACGCCGCGCGTCACCGGGTCGAACAGCCCAGGCCCACAGTCGGCCAGCACGAGGTTGTAGAACTTCGACACGGTGTCGACCGCGAAGCGCAGGTCGTCTCCGCTGAGCCCACGCTGGGCGGTGGTGTACTCCGCGGTCGGCAGGATCTCGAGATTGTCGGCATTGACGCTGGTGTGCGCCCGGACGTCGTTGTAGTGCGAGAGGTTTTGATCGGCCACCAGGTCCGCGATGGACGACGGCGACGTGCGGCCCGCGCGCTCGGCGAGGTTGCCACATCCCGGATCTGCGTCGAGCACCAGGATCCGGTCGCCGCGCACCTGCGCCAGCATGGTGCCTAGGGTCACTGTTGTCGTGGTCTTTCCGACGCCGCCTTTGAGGCCGAGCATGCCGATCTGGTACGAGCCGCGGGCCTTGCGCTGGACCCGGGCGCGTAGCTCCTGTTCATGCTTCTCGTCGCGGGACAGGCCCGCGTTGATCCGGGTGAGCTTGTAGAGCGCGCCTCGCCAACCCCGCTGGGGCACGTGTTTGGCGGGTCGCGGCGGGGCCGGCCTGACCTCGGGCGCCGCGGTCGGCGCCATCGCGGCTTGCTCCGGCGCGGGGGCCGGGGGTCGAACCGGGGCCTGCGGCGCGGTGCGCGCCGGCGGCGGGCCGGGCGGCATCGGGGCCGGGGGCGGCGGGGCGAAAGGCGGCGGCGATTCCGTCATGCCTGGTCCGGGCCGTGGCCGCACCGGAATCGGACCGGACGGGGCGCGTCGCTTACCGCCCTGGGGCCGTGGCGGCGGTGCCGTCGTCGTCTGGCCCGGCGGGGGACTGGGCGCCGGTGGCATCGGGACCCGGAAGTACGTGCCCGCTTGCGGATCGACTTCTCCGGAATCCGGGTCGGGCAGATAGCGGTGGCGCCGGCGCGGGGGCGGCGAATCGGGCCGGGGCTCGGGCGGGGACTCGGCCTCCGCCTCGGATTGCGGCTGGATAGGTGGTGCTGCCGGCGGTTGCGGCGGGGGCGGTGGCTGCGGTTGCGGCGGGGGTCCCGCCAGCCGCACCCGGCGCGGGGCGTCGGGCGGCGTGGGCGGCGCTTCACGGGTTTGGCCGTTGACCGGCATCGGACCGGAAGAACGGTCGCGGGCAACCGGCCGGGTCGGTGCGGGTGGTGCCTGCTCGGGCGGCGGCGGCGGTTTGGGAGGCGGCGGCGGGGCCGGCGGCGGGCCGCCGACGGGCATGGGCGGCCGGGGTGGCGCCTGCTCGGGCTCGGGCGGCGCCGGAGGAGCTTCGGGCGGCTGCGGCGGCGGGGGTGGGGGCGGGGGCGGTGGCCCGCCGATGGGCATGGGGGGACGTGGCGGCTTAGGCGCTGACTGAGGCCCGGGTTCGGGCACAGCGGGTTCGGGCACAGCGGGTTCGGGCGCGGCGGCTTCCGGCGCAGCAGGTTCAGGCGCAGCGGCTTCGGGCTCAGCCGCCACCTCGGGTTCGGCCGGCACTTCAGCAGCTACCTCGGGCGGCACCTCAGCCGCTACGGGCGTCACGTCGACCGCGACCGGAGGCGGCTCCGGGGTGAACTCCGGCAGAGCGGGCGGCGGCGGCGGAGGTGGTCCGCCGATGGGCATCGGTGGCAGCGGAGACTTGGGGCCCGCACCCGCGGGTCCGGCCGCCGAGGCCGACGCTGCCTGCGGAGGTTCGGGTTCGACCCTGGGTGACTCGGGTGGTGGCTCGGGGAACTCGGGCGGCTCAGGTGGTGGCTCTGGCGCCGGAGGTGGCCCGCCGATCGGCATCGGCGGCGGGGGAGGAGGCGGCGGTGCCGCGACGGGCGGAGGTGGCGGCGAGAGAGGTTGCGACCAATCGATCGGAGCCGCGGTGTCACCGTTGCCGGCCGGCGCAGAGGCGAACGACGCATTAGGGTCGAAGAAAGTTTGCCCGCCGTCGTCGTCCGGCGAATCGGAATTCTCAGCGGGCCGAAAGAGCTTGTCGTAGTCGGCTGGCATGAGAACCTCTCAGAAGCTCGCCAAATGAGGGAAGCACGAGAAGGGGCGAGATCCCCCAGATGGGTTGAACTCGCCCAATCTCGTGCTTCGAGATTCTACGCGTATAGAGACGCTTCTTATGCGAACAATCCGGTCACGCTGCCCTCGGTCGACTGCATGGCCGAGCTGGCCTCGCTGATCGTCCGGGCCAGGTTCTGCAGGGAGTTGTTGAGCTCCTGGGCGGTGCCGTCCCACTTCTGCTGAACGCTCTGGTAGGACTCCGAACCGCTACCGCCCCACGCCGCGGCGAGCTTGGTCAGCGACTGCTTACCCTCGTCGAGCAGGGAGTGGATGCTGGAGACGTTTCCCTGGATGGTGCTGGCCGCGGCCTCGATGCCCGCGAAATTCCACTGCTGTTCTGTCATGTCTTTGCTCCGTTTTCTGGTGGTATTTGGGGGGATTTATTTCAGAAGCCCATTTGCGAGGACAGCGCCTGCTGCTGCTCCTCGTCGGCACGCTGGTACTGAACGCCGGCCTGACGGATGTTGGTCGAGATCTCGTCGAGCTCAGCCTTCTGCTTATTGGCGGCTTCCTGGAAGCGCACGACGGCGGCCTGCGCGGCCTGGCCGGCGACGCCGCGCCACTGACCCTGGAGCGAACCGGCGGTGGACTCGATCTGGTCGATCTGGGTCTTCAGATCACTCGAGATCCGCTCGAAGTTACCTGCCTCTTGCGCGAGGGCAGCGGCATCAGTCTTCATCTCTGCCATGCTGGACTACTTTCTCTCTTTCCATTCCTCGCCGTGGTTGGCAAGTCTTCCGACCCGGTTGGCCGGGAAGTCTGTTGTGGCTGTGGGATTTTCACCAGTCGTCCTCGTCGTCCCACAGGTCTTCTTCTTGCTCGTCGCGTTCCTGCGCGACCGGTGCCGGGGCCACCAGGCCCGGTCGCGAACTGCCACCGCTACCCGCACCCTGGCCCATCGCGCCGGCGCCCACCGGGGCGGCGCCACCGGTCGCGGACTCGCCGGCGGCGGCCGCCGGCATCATCGCGGGACCGACGGGCTTGTCGATCAGGCCTGTCATCAGCGGCGTGCGGGCCAACGTGCCGCCGGCGCCCGGGAGCGCGTCGCCGCGCAGGAGTCCCGCGCCCACACTCGCGCCCGAACCGCCCGCGAGCGGGTGGTTGGACAGCGGGCTGGTGCCGACCAGACCTAACTGCGCTTCGTCGTCGCCGAGTCCGACGCCGGTGCCACCCGAGCTGCTGCCCATCTGGCTGAACATCGAGGTCATCTGCTGCGCCGGCTGGGCGAGTTGCTGCATCGGGCCGCTCAGTTCCGCGACCTGCCCCGCGGTCGCCTGCAGCTGACTCGAGGTGAGGCTGCTCGGCATCGCCAGCACCTGCGTCGACGACATTCCCTGGCTCATGCTCGGGTCGAGGATGGACGCCATCGGCTCGAGCTTGTCGAACACCGTGTTCGCCAGCGTCTCGGCTTGGTAGATGTCCATCGCGAGGGCGGCCTGCATCCACATACGCACGAAGTAGTCGATCTCGTTCAGCGCGATCGGGATGGTGTTGATGCCGAAGAAGTTGGTGGCCGTCAGCACCGCGGTGGTGACGTGGTTCATCGCGATCTCGGGCAACGACGGCGTGGTCGCCATCGCCTGGGTGTAGGCGGCGGCCTGCGCGGTCGCCTGCATACCCCGGGTCTTCGCCTGCGTCGACGCGGTCTGCAGCCACGGGATCATCTGCTGTGCGTTGGCAATCGCCTTGTCGCTGCTGCCGCCGGTCCAGGCCTCGCCGAGGGAAGCCAGCCGCGCGGTCAACTCGACCGCCTGAGCGTCCAGAGCCGCGGAGAGCGCCTGCCACCCCATCGCGGCGGCCAGCATGGGAGCGGGACCTGCTCCGGCCATCAGCCGTGCGGTATTCAGCTCCGGTGGCATGGCGTGCCAAAACATGTGATCAACTCCCCTCTGGTTCCTGTTCGGCGTTTACACCGGTACGGGAAACGCGAAATTCCATTTGTTCAGTTATGCCCGATGCATTTGTGTTCCGGGCCCAAACTTCGCCGTTTATAGCCGGAGTAAAGCCGGTGGCTCAGCGTCCCCCTGGGGCTTGATTCCTCAGCTCCCGTACTGGCTCCCGAACTTGCGTTGAAATAATCCTAACCGGGGGTTGGGGGTGGTCCGTGCACTTATTCTTGGAGCTCGTCAGGCGGCTCGATATAGGGCGCCTGGATGACCTCCTTTCCGTCGGGAGACACGAGAAACGCCTGGCCAGGAGGCCGCCGCTTCACCTTGAACTCGCTGGAGGGAAACTCCTGCTTCTCCCCGGAGAGGAACATCGTCGGTGCCCCGGACCCGAACGCCGCACCGACGAACTTGTCCATCGTGGCCTTGTACGCCTGGCTCATCTGGCAGGTGACAATGATGTGCAATCCGATATCCGCGGCGGCCGGCAATAGCGGTGCAAGTGGCGCCATAGGTGGCATACCGCTGGCGGCGCCGACGATCATGTGCCAGTCGTCGACCAACAACACAATGTCAAAACCGCTCCACCACGAACGCGAGCGCAATTGCGCGGTCGTCAGATCGGGGGGCGGCAGACGCTTTTTCAGGTTGACGGCCAGCGCTTGAACGGCCTCGTCCAGACTCTGACTGTTGCGGTTAATCGCGCCCGCCTGCAACAGGTGGCTCTGCGGCACGGCGTCCAGTAGGCCCGAGCGGTAGTCGGCGAGCATGAACCGGACCTGTTGCGGACTGTTGCGGGCACAGATAGCGCGGGCGACGGCGTGCGCAATCGTCGTCTTGCCGGACTTGGCCGCCCCGAAGATCAGCAGGTGCGGGTTGGAGTGCATGTGACTGTAGGCCGGCGTCAGGTCGGTCTCGCGCAACCCGATCGGAATCTCCCAGCGGGTGCGGTAGTCGGCGTCCGGGCCCGGCGGGTTCGGGTCGAGTTCGTACAGGTGGATGCGCTCGGGCAGCACCCGGACCGGCGGGGCCTTTTCGGTGGTCTGAGAAGCGATCTGGTTCACGCCCGCCGTGATCGCCTCCACCAGGTTCTCGGTGCTGTGCACCCCGTCGAATCGGGGCACGCCGATCATCAGGTGGTGCTTCTCCATCGAGACCGCCCGACCGGGACGGTTCGCCGGGATCTCCCGGGTGATCCGGTCGATCTGGGTCTCGTTGACGTCGCCCAGCCGGAATTCGATCTTGGTGCCCAGGTAGTCGCGGATGCGGGACTTCAGTTCGGTCCATCGCGGAGTGGAGATGATGACGTGCACGCCGAAGGCCAGACCCTGCGCGGCCAGGTCCTGCACGGCGCCCTCGAGTTCGCTGAACTCACTGACGAAGCCGGGCCACCCGTCGATGATCAGGAATACGTCACCGTAGGGGTCGGCCGCGACGGGCTGATTGGGGTCATCGCGCAGCTGCCGGTACATCGCCATCGAGCCCACCCGGTGCTCTTTGAACATCTGTTCCCGTTGCCGCATCACGGTCTGCATCTCGGCGACGACCCGTTGCACTTTGTCGGGCTCGGAGCGGTTGGCGATGCCGCCCACGTGCGGCAGGTTCTCCAGGTAGATCAGGCCGCCGCCGCCGAGGTCGATGCAGTAGAACTGCACGTTGCGCGGCGAGTGTGTGGCCGCCGCCGACATGACCAGCGTCTGCAGCAGCGTCGACTTGCCGGTCTGGGGGGCGCCGCCGATGGCGATGTTGCCGCCCGCTCCCGAGACGTCGACTCCCCACACGTCCTGCAGGTGCCGGCGCGGCTCGTCCATGATCCCGAGCGGAAACCGCAACGGCTGCCGACGATCCCGCGCGACGAGCTCGTTGAGCGGCGTCGGGTCGGACAGCGGCGGCAGCCACATCTTGTAGGCCCGCGACTCGCCGGTGCCGAGCTGGTCGAGAACCACCTCGCGCAGGGCCCGCACTTCAGTGTCGGTCATTGCGTCAGGACCTCCTCACCGACGGGGGCCGCCGCCGGCTCGATCACCGGAGCCGCGGTGAACTGGTGGATTTTGACGGATTGCTTGAGGGCCTGGGTGCTGCGCTTGCTGCCGTCACCATTGGTCTCGACGCTCACCGGCGGGATGTACGGACCACCGATGTAGAACGTGCTGAACTTGACCGGGTCCTCCATGCCGACCCGCAGGAACCCGACGCCACTCTCCTTGTTGGTGATGTACTGCGCCTCCGGCGTTCCGATGACGGCCTTGGACTCATGAGAGCTGGTGGTACGCAACGCAATTCGGTAGGTCAAGTTGGGTTCGAGCTTGTCGATCCGGGCGCCGCCCGTCTGCAGCGACTGGGTCGCCAGCAGCAGGTGCACCCGCAGTGACCGGCCCACGCGGCAGATCCGGTCGAACAGCCCGATGAAGTCCGGGTGACTCTGCAACAACTCGGCGAACTCGTCGACAACGACGAAAAGTGTTGGCATTGGCGCTAAGTCGGCACCACGCTCGCGGTACTTCTCGTATTCGGCGACACCGGACAGGGCGCCGGCCGCGCCGACCTGCATACCCGCCTGCCGCAGGATGTTCTGGCGCCGGTCGAGTTCACCGGTCAGCACTTCACCCATCCGGCTGACCAACTCGGCTTCCTCGGCCATGTTGGTGACGACGGCCGCGGTGTGCGGAAGCTTCTCCATGCCCAGGAAGGTCGAGCCACCCTTGAAGTCGGTGAGCAACAGGTTGACCTGATCGGGGTGCGTCATCGCGACTAGCGACAGGATAAGCGTGCGCAGGAACTCCGACTTGCCGGATCCCGTGGTGCCGATCAGCATGCCGTGCGGTCCGGCCCCGAACTCCGCGCCCTCTTTGATGTCGAGGTACATGATGTTGCCGGTCTTGAGTTCGTGACCGAACGGGATCTTGAGCCGGTCCCGGTCGGTGTCGGTGTACATCCGCCAGCGGCTCGGAACGATGTCCTCGACACTCTTAGCGCCGACCATCTGATGCCACTCGGTGGCGACCTTCTTCTGCACCCGCTGTGTCTTGTCGAGGATGGTGCCGGTGATCGACCAGCCGGCCAGCTTGCGGGCCACCCGGGTGGCCTCCAGTGGGGTCATGCTGTCGGCGGTCGAGGTCACCAACCGGAACTGCTGGCCCGGCAGCCGGTCTTCCGCGGAGCCGTCCTCGTTGGCGCGGATGCGGTACGCCGAACCGCGGTGGTTGCCCAGGGTGATCACGGTGACCCCGGCCCGCCCGTCCGGCGGGAATCCGGCCTTGCCCCCGGTGAGGTCGACGACGACGACGTAGGGGCCGGTCGGCAGGGTGTCGGGTGCGTGCGGTCCGCGGGCGGCCAGATCGGCCAGTCCGTCCGGCCGGGTGTAGATCATCCGGACCGGCCCGGCGGCGTCCGTTTCGGTCTGGTGCTGAACGTGCGGAAGCCATTTCAGCCAGGACCATTCGGGGTCATCCGGGTTCTCGGTCAGCACCCGGATCTGCAGCAGGTCCGGCGGGTGGAAGACCGCCAGGTGACAGATCATCGCGGCCAGCATCCGATCCGCATTCGGCCGGTGACCACCGAGTGCGATCGTCGGAAAGGTGCGCAGCTGAAGCAGTTTCGGACAGTCGTGAATGAGACCGTGAGTGCGCAGGAACTTGACCACCCACATGTGGCTGACCGGCTCCAGATACGGCTGGGGCGCCGCGGTCGAGGCAGCCAGCTCGCCGCCGACGGCGGGCTTCAGCAACCGGTCCACCGCCGGCTGGTCACCGATGCCGATGCGGGTGGCCGCGTAGAAATCGCTGTTCGCCGGACGGGACCACTGCCGTTGCGTCCCGACGATCGACAGCAGATCGTCGGGATGCGGTGCGTGGTAACTGAAGAACGCGACCTGAGAGGTGGCGGAGGTGGTCACCCGGCCGCGCAGCCCGGCCAGGTACCGCAGGTATTCCTTACGGTCGGCGTTGATCTCCGGCACCTTCTTGCCGCCGCCGCCCGTGCCGCCGGCCATGCCGCCGACCATCATGACGACCATCATCAGCGGCATCATCAGCATGTAGGGCGACAGCTGCTTGGTGCCGCCGGCGAACATGATCGCGATCATGCCGACCATCGCGCCGCCCATCACATAGGGAAGCGCCTTCTGGATGCCGGACGGCGGAATGTCGATGCCGAGGTCGTCGGGCGGGGTGAGGCTGATCTCGCCCGGGGTCAGCCGCGGGCCGCGGGTGATCGTCGGGGTGAACTTCTTTGTCGTCATGATCTTTCCGCCATCACTGGGGTGCTCCCGGGGTGCCGCCTGGAACTTTTCGGGGGGTCGGGTCCGCCGGCAGCGTCTCGTGCTCCAGCATCGCCGCCTCTTTGGAGAGCACCGGCCCGTCGACGAGCAGCCGAATGATCTCCCAGGGCGCGGTTTTCGGTGCACTCAGACCGAGCGCCTTCGCCGAGTCGGCGTTCGGCACCCCGTAGCGCACGCCCTCGGGATCGATGTAGTACATCGACTCGCCGTACCGCGGATCGGGAGACTGCAGTTGCACGAACTTGCCGCCGTCGATGTAAATCGTTGCGGTGCCCTGAATCTGCTTGATGCCGTTGCTCATCTGCGAGGCCGGGATCGGAAGGTGCCGCCCGGACAGCACGGTGGTCTTGGGCGCCTGGTCGCCGGCCGCGCGATCCCAACTCCAGCACAGCGTCGGTTCGTTCGGCCGGGCCAGAATCTTCAGCTGCTCGTTCGGGAGCGGCGAGGAGTACACCCGTTCCGGAATGCGCACAACCACACTCGGCACCACCGCGGGCGGTGCGACCAGGCCGTGAGACTGGGTGGCGCGCAGCGCCGCCGCGGTGGTGGAGTTCACCATGGCGATGCCGTCGGGCAATACGACGTAGTACTGCGGACCCTTTTCGCTGTGAATCTGGAACACCGAGCCGATCACCAGTTCGTCCGGCAAACCGAGGTTGTTGGGCGCGCCCGCGAACGGTATCGGTGGCAGCTGCCAGTTCCCTTGGCTGGGTAGCGCGTTGAACATTCCCTCGGAGATCGGAACCGGTTTCGCGGTGACGGGTATGCCCATGGCCGAGGTCAGCGCGCGGTCGGACAGATCGATTGAGTGGCGGCCCTTTTCGGTCACGATCCAATCCTGGCCCTGATAGGTCGCCAGCATGGCCTCGTTGGAATCGACCGGGTCGATCGAGGAATCGATCTGCAGCGGCATGGCGATCACCGAGGTTGTTATCGCCGGCGATGCGGTGTCGGCCCGGGCCACGGTGTCACACAACGTCCAGACCGAGGTGCTGCCCCCGGACACCGGAGTCGCGTATGGCGCGCCGGGTATCCCGAGCGTCTGACCCAGCGGCAGCTTGCTCAGCTCCGAAGACTTGACCGTCGCCGGACTCGACGGCGCGCCCAGCACCAGTCGCGCGGAGGTCAGGTTGTAGACGGGATGCAGTTGCCCCGAGATGATCACGTACAACTCGTTGGTCGCGCGATCGGTGAGCAGAGTGGTCCCGCCGAGCTTGCCTTGCGGCTTGAAGAACGCGAGCAGTCCCGCACCCGCCAGGATGATGACCGCGATGACCACACCGAGCCACACCGATCGGCTGTAGAACTGCAGGGGATCGTCGAACATGCGGGTGTCGCGCCGCACGATGGCATGCTCGACTCGGCGAAGCAGGAAGCGCCAGCCGCTAACCTGAACCTTTGTGGTCAGGCGAAGCCCCATGTGTCACTCTCTCATGTTGAGGTGTGCATGAACCGCGGCGATCGCCTCGGCCATGTCCGTGCCGTTGATCTCCTGTAGACGGTCCACGTCGAGAGCCTCGATGTCGAGACCCTGGGCCAAACGCATATCGCGGCTCTGTTCGGCGGCCTCGACCAATTGCCGCGCGTAACGGCCGTTTCCGGCGATGTCCAGGGCCGGTCGCCCGCGCAGTGTCCGCTCATGCAGCATCTTGGCCGCGCCCAGCAATTCTTCTGCGGCTTCCGGACTCAGCGTCGAATCATTGGCGGCGGCAATCACTCTGGCGATCTCGAGGATCTCTTCGGGGCTGTAGGTGTCGAACTCGATGCGGGTGGCGAACCGCGAGCGCAGGCCTTCGTTGGTCTCCAGCAGCCGGTCGATGTCATTGCTGTAGCCGGCGATGATCACCACCAGCCGGTCCCGGTCGTTCTCCATCCGGGCCAGCAGCGTGTCCATCGCCTCCTGCCCGAACGGGTCGGTGCGCCCATCCCGTTCCTGCACCAGGGCATACGCCTCATCGATGAACAGCACGCCACCCAGGGCGTTGTCGATTGCCTTGGCGGTCTTGACCGCTGACTGACCCTCGTACTCGGCGACGAAATCCTTACGGGAAGTCTCGACCAGCTTCGGCTCGGCGATGACGCCCAGCCCGGCCAGGATGTTGGCCACCACGCGAGCGATCGTCGTCTTCCCGGTGCCCGGCGGGCCGGTGAAGATCATGTGCTTGCTGGGCTGGGCGACCTTCATGCCCTTGGCCGCGCGCACGCGTGCCATCAGGGTGGCCGCCCGGTACCGCTCGATCTGAGTCTTGACCCGGCTGAGTCCGATCTGGCGTTCCAGCTCGGCCTGGGCCTCCTCGAGCAGTCGGTCGCGCGCGGAGTTGTCGGTCACCACGCTGCCCGGATCCCACGGGTCCGACCGGGAGGCGATCTGCTCGGCCGTCGTCGTCTTCAACCGGTACGACGGATCCTTCAGTGCGGCAGACACTTTCGGCTCGGGGTGGGTGGTCTGCAGCCACTCCAGCAGCGCGACGGCGGCATCCTCGTTGCCCTGGCTGCGCCGCGCCATCGCCAGGAACCACGCGATGGACCGCGCGCACGCCTCACCGGCCGGTGAGTCGTTGGCCTCGGTGAGTCGGCGCTCGGCCTCGGTGAACAGTCCGAGGTTGGCGGCGGCGACGCCGTGTGCCACGCCGGCGGCACCGGTGAGGAATTTGTCCGGCCATTTCCCGGCGCCCTTGACCTCGTCGATCACGTCGGTCCACCGCTCGGCGGCGCCGTAGATGACCGCCTTGAGCCACGACACCAGATGCTCGGAGCCCGACACGGCGCTGGCGTCCATCGCCTCCAGCGCGTCGGCGTAATTGCCTTGTGCCGCTTCCGACGAAGCGAATCCCATGGTCACCGCGAGCGGAGAGGTGATCGGATAGGTGATGTCGCCGTAGATCCCGCCGATGGGGACCCGCGCGTTCAGGGTGCTCATCGAGATCTGGGCGGCGCCGGAAAGCTGTCCGAAGTTGCGGCGCGAATACCAGGCCCGGAAGAGCGTCACCCGGTCGGTGTCACCACAGCGGATCCGCCCGACCCAGGCGTCGCAAGCCGCTTCGTCGTAGTTGGTGATCTCGGTGAACAGGTCTAGTGACCGTGCCTCCGACAACGGCAGCATGCCGACGGCACTGTCGAACAGACCGGCCAGGCGATCAGTCATTTATCACCGTTGTAGCGGGCCGTGTAGTCCACCTCGTACCGGGTCGCGAACACCTCGGCCTCGCGTGCGGCCGCCTCTTCCGGTGTGGGCAGGTGCAGGGTGCTCTCGACGAACTCGTGCAGCAGCGCGCTCTGCTGGGGGCTGTCGCCGGCGATTTCGCTCATGCTCTCGACCATGAAAGTGTGCTGAGCGGCCCGCGCCTTCTGCCGGGCCAGGTCGGCGATGACGAAGATCTCCTCCGCGAGCGCGGTCTCGGACATGCTCGATGCCTTATCGGTGATGGTGATGTTCTGGACCCGGCCGTCCATCAGCGCCGTCACCGAGACCGACCCCTGCGGGTTGGTGACCGTGAACAACGCCAACTCTTCGTCCTCGTCCTGCTCGGTCAGGCCCTCCAGGGCGTCGAGCCCCGTCTCGGCGTCCTCGACCTCGGTCGGCGGCGCATAGTCGCCCAGCGCGTCAAGAGACGACTCCTCGACGTCGGTGCCGCCGCCGGAGAAATCCAGCGCGCTGAGATCGTCGCTGTCGTAGTCGTTCCCGGGCAGTTCCACTGTCGGGTCCCTTTCTCGTATCGGAAGTGTGCAGCCTCAGGCGGAGGCTTGGGCGTGATCCAACCAGGAGCCGGCAGGCAGCAGCTCCAGCAAGCTGTCCAGGGCACGCTGCAGGTTCTGCTGGGTGCCGGAGAGGAAGCTCCCGTACAACTCGCCACCCACGCGGCGTGGAAGTGAGACCACCCGGCCGTGCTTGGAGTCGAGAACGCCAGCGGCAGCCGAGGTGTGGGTGGTGGTGCCGCCCGGGTGGCGCTGGGTCGCGATGATCTCCACCCAGCTGGTCGGGTCGCTGACGATCTCGGTATAGATGCGTGCCTGCGTGGGCGAGATGCCGTGCCGAATGAGTTGCGCCGCCGTCGTGCACTCGGCCAATTCGCTGGCAACCCCGGTCAGCGGTTCGACGCTGGCCGGTTCGGCCGTGCCGAGCACGGTGGTCACCATGCCGGCCAGCCCGATCTGCGGCGCCACCAGTTGCAGCACCAGCATGTCCCCGTCGCGTGCCGCGACCACGTGGGTATCGCCCTTGCGGCACACCACGAATCGCACCATCAAGCCGTCGGCTTTTCCATCTCCGTCGCCGCCGCGGTCGCGGCGCCACCACCGGCATTCCAGGGCGCGGTCCGCCCGGCTGACCGTTTCGACCATCTTCGCGACCCCGGGGTGGGGTTGCCCGTTGTGGTCCAGCACGCCCTGTGCGGTGAGGTCGCGCTGAACCTGCTCCCAAACGATGTCCCGCAGGTCCTCCTGCGGAATGTTGGGCCGGATCCCAAGGGCTACCGGGAAATCCACCAGGTGCAGCCGGTCGGCGATGACCAGCATGCCGTCGATCGTGACCTCGACGCCCACCACATCGTCAACCGGGCCCGCGAAGCCCGCGCGACCGGAAGCGAGCGGACCCGACATGATCAGCCGAAGATCTTGTCGATGATGCCGCCGAGCCCCTGATCGGAATTGAGATAGGCGGTGGCGGCCTGGACCAGGTTGGTGGCCAGGCCATTGCTTACGCCCTGCACACCTTTGCCCGTGTTGCTGCGGCTGGTCTCCACATCCCGAAGCGCGTTGTTGAACTTCGATGTGAACGAACCGTGGGTCATTGAGACCTTGCCGCTGATCCCGTTGACCGTGTTGGTCGCGGTTCCGAATTGGCCGGCAATTTCGGTCTGCATGCCTGACAAGACCTTCAGGAACGAAGGCACGACTTCCAGGACTCCGGACATGGGGTAGACCCTCCTCTACGTCTAACTTTTTACTCGCTATGGCTTTGGCTTGCTATGGGTTTGGCCGTTTAATGGCCGACTGTTTGCAATTAGAGGACGGTGCCCTGCTGACCCTGCTGGCCGCCGGCTCCCGCCTCGACGGGTGCACGCTCGCCGTCGGAGCCTGCCGCGGCGCCGTCATCGTCTTTTTGACCACCTTGCTGCACCTGCGACGAGATCATCTGTGCCTGCTGGCCGGCCATATTGCCCATCTGGCCGGGGCCGCCGCCCGCCGCCATCAGCTGTTGCAACTGGCCCATTGTCGACGTGATCTGTCCGACGCCCGGTAGTTGCGCGAAGCTGAGCAGGTTGCTGAAGCTCAGCGCCGGCATGCCGGCGAAGCCGCCCAAAAAGTCGGGGAGAGCGGCCAATTCGGTCCAGGTGGGCAGCTTGCCCAGGTTGCCGACACCGGGGAACAGGTCGCCCAGGCCGGGAAGGCCGGGGAACAGGTTGGGAACGCTGGGCATCCCAGGCAGGGCGGGGAATCCGGGGATGAGGCCGCCGCCGCCACCGAAGTCCGGGAATCCGGGGATGAGGCCGCCGAAGTCGGGCAGCCCCGGAATGGACGGCCACTGGAATTCGGGCAGACCCGGGATCGGCAGGTTGAAGTCCGGAATGCCCGGCGTCGGCGGCCAGGTGAACTCGGGCAGGCCCGGGATGTTGGGGAAGCCGGGGATCGGAATGTTCGGCAGCTTCGGCGGCCAGATGGTGTCGATGATCCCGTCGATGATCCCGGGGATCAGGCCCGCGAGAGCCGGCAGGTTGGTCAGGATGTCGAGCAGGCGCCCGCCCAGACCGATCATGCTGGCCGCGTTCATCGCGGTCATGATCGTCAGGTAGAGCAGCGCGCCGCCGGTGACGGCCATCGCGAGCGCGCAGCAGGGGATGGCGATGGCCACCGACAGGGCGTCCCCGATCAACCAGACCTTCTCGAGCTTCTTGCAGGCCTTGTAGCAACCGTCGACCATGTTCTTCATGGCGCGCAGCACGTCGCGGGTGTCGGACACGTGCTCGGCCTGGTTGGAGATCAGGTTGCCGGTCAGGTCGTCGATGTCACCCATCAACTTGGCGCGGAGTTGCTGGGCGGCGTTCTGGTTCAAATAGGCATCCGCCGCTTGGCCGATCCAGTTGGTGCCCGGAATTGCGAGGCCGATCTTGTCAGCGACGCCTTTGAACAATGAGGAGCCGGCATTGAATATGTCGCCCGGGTCGGGAATTCCTTCACCCAGCAGAAACAGCTGTGCGTAGATGAAGTTGCTGGTGGTCTTGCACATCGCGCTACCCGACATTTGTGTGGTTCCTTACGTTGGCTTGTTGGTGTGCACGGTCATTTCTTTATGCACCTTCGCACCGTACGTTGAGCTTAGCAGCGCTCTGACAGGGCTAGATGCACGAATTTTTGGGTGCGCCTGGCCTTTTCGGACGCACGGCGCAGCTGACTCCATAGCGCGATTGCGGGGCGGCATAAGCCTTCCCCGGACGATCAGACCCGGCGTGTGATTGCGCCCGGGCCCCATATCAATTGATCTGGCTAATGAGTGCTTCGATCGCTTCGGCGGTTGCGGCGGGCAAAACTTCTTCCGCCTCCGCTTTGACGATCATTTCTTCGGTGACGCCGGCCGCCTGTGCAGTTTCCAGCGTGGAGAGATTGGCTCGGCGGCGCGCGGCATATAAACGTTGCGCCAGCGTCGCTCCGGGCGCCGTCGCGCCCAGCGTCATCAATTTGTCGTGGTACCGCCGGACGGAGCTCATCGCCTTGATCAGTTCGGGGGTGATCCGACTGATCCGGGTGGCCTGAACGGCGATCGCCTCGAGCTGGCGAAGATCGGCCAGAATCGGCGCCGCCCGCTCGGTGAACTCCGGATCCTCGGGCGAGGGCAGCGCGGCGATGGCCAGACTGCAGGTGTCCACGGCGGCGGCCACGGCCTGGGCGATCAGCGATGCGGGGCCGTCGGCGGCCGAGGGCGCCTCGGGTACGGCTTCGACGGCGGGTGCCGGAGCCGGCTGATTGACCACGGCGTCACCCTCGCGGATGCGGGCGATCGTTCCGGCAGGCCACTGCAGTACTTCCTCGAGCTTGGCGCGGGTCCGTTCCCGGGGCCAGCTGCGACCCTTTTCGAAGGAGATGAGCGCACCCGCGTTGATGATCCCGTCAGCGGCGAGGCTGCGCTGGCTGATGTCGAGTTCCCGACGGCGCGCGGCGGCGGCGGCGCCGGCCCGGATCACTCCGGGGTCGGCGTCAGCACTCTGGTCGTCCTGACGGGGCTCTTCAGGCAGATTCGTCGGCCTGACGACTTCGAACGTCAACGCCTTGCCTCCAGTGGGATCGCCGAACGGGACGTTTTTCTTGTCGCTGACGGACGGGCTCTCGCGCAGTCCGTCGACGAACATACCGCTCTCGCGGGCGTCGACGGACTCCTCGGCCAAGCGCCACTTTCCGTCATTAGGCACCGCTCGCAGGTCTACCCCGGTGGCCTGCTGCTCATCGACCCGCTGACCGGACCGGTACCACTGACCCGCGCCCATGACGCGGTAGCCGGGTTCGATCGCGCCGGCCGCTACGCCGCTGAGCGCGGCCAGCGCAGCCGGTCCCACGGTCGATTGGGCGTTAGGCATCTGGGTGGAATCCTCGCTGGCGGTTGTCAGGGCGGGCCGCGCGGCGGGCCGTGCGGCACACCTTTCGCTGACCAACATCGTAACCGTTGCACCCTTCTATTGCTATACCTTCGCTACGCTTTCCCGGCGACATGTCGGCGCGGGTTGCGGCCCATCAAACTGGCTTACCGCTACGGTTAACCATAGCGCCAGAGGTCGCAGCTGGGAACATTTTGTTGAAAAGCTGTGAACGCAACCAGCTGATCAGCAGCCTACGCACAGCCTATTGACAGGATATAACCCCTGGTAATCGCAGGTTAAGTAGGTACGCTCGCCTGTTCCGCTGCAAAGCCGTAGCACCACCGTGCAACTGCTGCGGAATGAACTGTTGCACTGCGACGGTTCGTGCGCTAGCCTTCTGAGGCAGAGGGGCAGAACGCGCAACGCTTTATGGAGGAATGCAGAACCATGACCGCAACAACTCTTTTCGAGGTCCCGCAGCTGGGCGTGTGCACCCAAGACCCCGACCGTTGGACGACGACCCCCGACGACGAGGCCAAGACGTTGTGCCGGGCCTGCCCGCGCCGCTGGCTGTGCGCCAAAGAGGCTGTGGAATTGCCTGGCGCCGAAGGACTTTGGGCCGGTGTCGTCATTCCCGACTCTGGACGCCCGCGCGCCTTCGCGCTGGCCCAGCTGCGGTCACTGGCCGAGCGCAACGGTTTCGCCGTGCGGGAGCGGGTGACTGCTCAATCGGCGTGACCGCCGGCTGAAGATCGCATCAACAGCGCGAGAAATCCTTCGATTTCTCGCGCTGTTGCGTCTTGGCGGCCCCTACTAGGTGGTCTAGGTGGTCTCGACCGGATCGAACCGGAACACCGCCAGCCGACCGGCCAGCGCTTCGAACTCGTCGGGACTGCCGTCGCGCACCAGTCCTGACCGTTTGGCGAATGCCACACCGACCGGCACTTTGGCGGGAAACTCGCGCAGCACCGGACGGGCGTCGTCGGCGGTCAGCTCGACGATTCGGACCTGCCGGCGCCGGCGGCCGCGGGCCAGCGTGCCGGTGCCTGCGGCCCGTGCGTTTGCCGCCCAGTCCGCACCTGGATAACCGGCCACCACGTAGAGACCGCCGCGGTAGTCGAAGGGCGTCATCGGAGTGCTGCGCGGTTGCCCCGATCTGCGTCCCGGCACGGTCAACACCATGGCGGGGCCGGTCGGTATGCCGAGCTTCTGGACGGCCTTCATCAGCCGGTTCATCGGCTTGAGGTAGCGCGGCGGGCGCAGGGTGTTCTCAGACATCGCGCGCTCCCCGGGTGAAGGCGTGGCGCTGGTCGGACACCCACTGCGCGAACGTCAGCGGTGGCCGGCCCAGAATCTTCTCCACCTCGTGGGTGACCAGAGCCGGTTTGTCCAGTGTCTGAGCGAGCATCGCGATGTAGGCGTTCGCGAATTCGGGAGCGAATCCCAGATCACGAAATCGCGCCCGAACGACGTCCGGTGGCATTTCGCGATACTGCACAGGGCGTCCCAGTACGGAGCCGATGACTTCCACCAACTCGGCATTGGTGAGGGCTTGCGGCCCGGTCAGGGAGAGTTTCTGCCCGACCAGTTCGTCGGTCAGCAGCGCGTGCGCCGCAACCGCGGAGACGTCGCGATCGTCGATGGGTGCCAGGGAGGCCGTCGCGTAGGGTCCGGCAACCACGTCGCCGGCGCGCAGTTGCGCCGACCACATGCCGGCGAAATTCGACGCGAACACCGACGGGCGCAGGCTTGTCCAGGCCAGGCCGGAACCCTCCGCCAGATGTTCGACTTCTCGGTTGCGGTCGCCGCGGAAGCGCGACGGCTGCAGCGCGTCATCATCGTCGACGTTGATGGCCGACAGGGCAACCAGTTTGGTGATCCCGGCGGACCCGCACTGAGCGACCACATCCGCCAGGCGGTCGCCCAGAGCGCGAGAATTCAGGAAAACCGCGGAGGCGCCAGGCAATGCGTCTGCGACCGAGGTGACCACCTCGACATCGGCGGGCAGCCGCGCGGTGTCCGGCGAGCGGGTGACCGCTCGCACGGGTGCGCCTGCGGCGACGAGTCGGGCGATGAGCGGGCGGCCGACGTTGCCGGTCGCTCCGGTGACGACAATGTTCATGACTACTCCTTTTTGGGTCCTTGGGGGTCCTTTGGGGGTCCTTTGGGGGTGCTTTGGGGGAAAAGCGTTCGTGCTCAACCAAGGACGGGGTGGAAGATGGGAAAGTTACTGTTGCCGGCCGTAACTTTTCGGAGCGCGAAATCGTCGAAGTCACATGAATGCACCCGCTGACCAAGTCGACGAGGCCTGGCGCCTGCACCGCCCGTACCTGATCAATCTCGGTTACCAGATACTCGGTGACGTCGGTGAAGCGGAAGACGTTGTGCAAGAGGCGTTTCTGCGATTGTCGCGCACCGACCGCGGTGAGATCGACGATGTCCGCGGGTGGCTCACCGTCGTCACCAGCCGGCTGTGCCTCGACCAGATCCGTTCGGCGCGAGCCCGGTACGAACGACCGCACCGCGACGATCAGCGACCGCTGCCCGCCGACGTGGGTGTTGTCGATCCGGCCGACCGGGTCACCCTCGACGACGAGATCCGCACCGCGCTGCTGGAGGTCCTGCGCAGGCTCAGCCCCGGCGAGCGGGTCGCGTTCGTGTTGCATGACGTTTTCGGCGTCCCCTTCGACACGATCGCCGAGACCGTCGGCCGCCCGGCCGGCACCTGCCGGCAACTGGCCCGGCGGGCGCGCGCCAAGTTCACCGAGGCACGGGTGCGCCCCCACCCGAGCACAGAGGTCAGCCCGACCGAACACCAAGTCGTGACCGAGAAATTCATCACCGCGTGCTCCAACGGCGATATCGCGGGCTTGACCGCCGTACTGGATCCGACGGTGTGGGGGGTCGGTACGGTGCTTGCCGACCCGATGCCGCCGCCACAGGTCAACCACGGTCCCGTCGCCGTCGCCACCAACCTGCTGCGTTACCTGGGTCCGGGAGCGACGCTGGTCGGCGGTCCGGCCGGCCGGCCGGTGTTACTCGCCTTCACCGATCGCCGATTGTTCGCCGTGGTGGTGTTGACGGTCCGCGGCAACCTGATCACCAAGATCGAGGCGACGGCGGACCCGTCGGCGCGACGGGGCTGACCCCGTCACGCGGGGGTGCGGTTGCGCGGTCCTTCGGCCCGGGACGCGAAGTATCCGGTGATGGTGGCTGCGACCTGCAGAAACTTCAGCCGCGTCGCGGGGGCCATCTCCTGGGTGACGTCGATGACGCCGCCGGGTCGCAAGTGGGGATCGAAAGGCACCTCGACCACCGGCTGGCCGTGGTCGATGAACTCGCGAGCCAGCAGCGAGCGGGTGCGTTTGTCGGCGTGGCCGTCGGAGTCGTTGAGTACGACGACGCTGCGTTGCAGCAGACCACCGAGGTCGTGATCGGACAACCATTCGACAGTCTTGGCGGCGGCCGCGGCGCCGTCCGCCCACGGCGAGGACACCACGATCAACGCGTCCAGATCCCGCAGCACCTCACGGGTGACGGCGGCGTCCATTGTCGATCCGCAATCGATGACCGAGATCGCGAAATGCCGGTCCAGGCGCAGCGCTGCTTCCCGGTAGATCGCCGGATCGAGTACCCGGCGCGGACCGGTGACCGGCTCGCCGCCCAGCACATAGAGCCCGGTGGAATTGCGCCCGACCCGGGAGGTCACGTCGGCGAAGGACTGCAGGTTCTTGTCGGCGGTCAATTCCCAGAACGAGCCGGTTGTCCTGGGGTCGATCCTGCTGCTGAGCCGGCCGAAGGCGGTGTCGGCGTCGATGGCGACGATGCGGTCCTGCTGGCGCAGTTCGGCCAGTATCGAACCGACGCTGGCGGCGACCGACGTCTTGCCGACGCCGCCCTTGCCGAGGACGCCCACTTTGTGGTTGCCGTGCAGGGCCGTTCGGATGGTCGCCTCGAATTGCGCGGCTTCGCGCTGTGCCGGCGATAGGCCGGGCTTGACCAGGCCGAATGTCGCCGTGCGGACCATGCGTCGCCAACCTCGTTCGACGGGCCTGTCGGGGGGGCGTGCGGTTGGGCCGGCACCCGCATCCGGCCATGGGCCCCGGGGCGGCGGGGCGGGTTGCGGGGGCAGGGGCGGTTGCCGCGGCGAGTCGCGATGCGGGGGTGGTGGCGGAGCGGGCCGCGGCGGCTGCGGGGGCGGCGCGGCCGGGTGAGGTGGTGCGGCTGCCGGAGGCGGCGGCGCTGTGACAGGTGGCGGCGCTTTCACGGGCGGCGGCGGGGCCGGCGGCGGGGCGTTGACCGGTGCCGGCGGGGCTTTGACCGGCGGCGGGGCTTTGACCGGCGGCGGGACCGGCGGCGGGACCGGGGTCGGAGCCGGCGGCGCGGCTTTGACTGGCGCCGGCGGGACTTTGGCCGGCGCGGGTGGCGGCGCAGACTGCGACGGTTGCGGCGCCCGTTCGGCGGGCGGGGAGGGCGGTCGGGGAGGGGAGACCGGCTGCTCGGGCAGCATTCGGTTCCGCAGAAATTCTTGGGGCGCGTTCATGGGCTCCTCGGGTGCACAGGCCTGTCGGCCAACGCGGGATGCTGTCGTCCAGTATCGGTCACCGACTGGTCCGCGCCAGTCGCGCTCACACCGCGCAAACTCGGTCCAGCCGCGGCTGCCGGGGCGCCAGGGCGCCGCCCGCCGGCTCGGAGGCGTGCTCGCTCGACATTGCTGCCACGCCTTATCGTGCGCCATGTTGCCGGTGAGACTGGGCAGCGCGATTCACCGGGCCGCTTCAGAACATCACCGTGGGCGCCCGCAGCAAACTTCTACGCGAGTGCGACGGGCTCCGGTGTCGTAGTGCGATTCTCACCACAGTCCGCGGCCGTCCGCCATGGTCGCAGGTCAGGCCACGATGCTGTCGATCGCTGGTAACAGCGAATTTACGGAGCCGCCAGCTGAAAGGTTAGTATTGGTAAGTTGGCATGTCAGGCGGGTTTTGTCATATCGTTTTACGACTTGTCGAAATAGGTACGGGGCTACCGTTCAACGCTGCACGGACGAAACCCTGACCGGATTATCTCCGCTTGGCGGACAGCCTGTCGATGAGACCGAGGGGGTTCAGCCCGCAACCTCCGGGTGCGGTCCCTTCGATCCGGAAAGTCGATTCGCAAAGCGGCCGTGCAGAAAGTCTGCTGAAGGGTTAGGTGGGAATGACGCCCAAGCGCGTCGGGCTGTATAACCCCGCATACGAACACGATTCATGCGGTGTGGCCATGGTCGTCGACATGCACGGCCGGCGTAGCCGCGACATCGTCGACAAGGCTATTACCGCGTTGCTCAACCTGGAGCACCGCGGTGCTGCCGGTGCCGAGCCGCGCAGTGGTGACGGCGCCGGCATCCTGATTCAGGTCCCGGATGCTTTCCTGCGCGAGGTCGTGGATTTCGAGCTGCCCGAGGCGGGTAGTTACGCCACCGGCATCGCGTTCCTGCCGCAGTCGTCCAAGGACGCCGCCGCTGCCTGCTCCGCGGTGGAGAAGATCGCCGAATCCGAGGGCCTGCAGGTCCTCGGCTGGCGCAACGTGCCCACCGATGACTCCTCGCTGGGCGCGCTGTCGCGTGACGCGATGCCAACCTTCCGCCAGGTGTTCATGGCCGGTGCCTCGGGCATGGCGCTGGAGCGCCGCGCGTACATCGTCCGCAAGCGTGCCGAGCACGAACTCGGCACCAAAGGACCGGGCCAGGACGGGCCGGGTCGCGAGACCGTGTATTTCCCGAGCCTGTCCGGCCAGACGTTCGTCTACAAGGGCATGCTGACCACGCCGCAGCTCAAGGCCTTCTATCTCGATCTGCAGGACAACCGGGTGACCAGCGCGCTGGGCATCGTGCACTCCCGTTTCTCCACGAACACCTTCCCGTCCTGGCCGTTGGCACACCCGTTCCGCCGCGTCGCGCACAACGGGGAGATCAACACCGTCACCGGCAACGAGAACTGGATGCGCGCCCGCGAGGCGCTGATCAAGACCGACGTCTTCGGGTCGCAGGACGACGTCCAGAAGCTGTTCCCGATCTGTACCCCGGGGGCATCGGACACGGCGCGCTTCGACGAGGTGGTCGAGTTGCTGCACCTGGGCGGCCGCAGCCTGGCCCACGCGGTGCTGATGATGATCCCCGAGGCGTGGGAACGCCACGAGTCGATGGACCCGGCGCGGCGGGCGTTCTACGAGTACCACGCCTCCTTGATGGAGCCGTGGGACGGACCGGCATCGATCACCTTCACCGACGGCACCATCGTGGGCGCCGTGCTGGACCGCAACGGCCTGCGGCCCTCCCGGATCTGGGTCACCGAAGACGGATTGGTCGTGATGGCGTCGGAGGCCGGCGTGCTGGACCTCGACCCGTCCACCGTGGTGCAGCGGATGCGGCTGCAGCCGGGCCGGATGTTCCTGGTGGACACCACGCAGGGCCGCATCGTCGCCGACGAGGAGATCAAGGCTGAATTGGCGGCCGAGCACCCTTACCAGGAGTGGCTCGACAACGGCCTGGTGCCGCTGGACAAGCTGCCGGCCAACAAGTACGTACGCATGCCGCACCACCGGCTGGTCGTGCGGCAACAGACGTTCGGCTACACCTACGAGGAGCTCAACATCCTGGTGGCGCCGATGGCCCGCACCGGCGCGGAGCCGCTCGGGTCGATGGGCACCGACACCCCGATCGCGGTGCTGTCGAAGCGGCCTCGGATGCTCTTCGACTACTTCCACCAACTGTTCGCCCAGGTGACCAACCCGCCGCTGGACGCCATCCGCGAAGAGGTGGTGACCAGCCTGCAAGGCACCACCGGCGGCGAGCGGGACCTGCTCAACCCGGACGAGAACTCCTGTCACCAGATCTCGCTGCCTCAGCCGATTCTGCGCAACTACGAGCTGGCCAAGCTGATCAACCTCAACCCCGAGGACGAGGTCGACGGCCGGCCACACGGCATGCGATCCAAGGTGATCCACTGCCTGTACCCGGTAGCCGAGGGCGGCGCCGGGCTGGCTGCGGCGCTTGATGACGTGCGCGCGCAGGCGTCGGCGGCGATCGCCGACGGTGCGCGGCTGATCATCCTGTCCGACCGCAACTCCGACCACACCATGGCGCCCATCCCGTCCTTGCTGGCGGTCGCGGGCGTGCACCACCACCTGGTGCGGGACCGCACGCGCACCCACGTGGGCCTCGTCGTCGAATCGGGCGACGCGCGCGAGGTGCACCATATGGCCCTGCTTATCGGGTGCGGCGCCGCGGCGATCAACCCCTACCTGGTGTTCGAGTCGATCGAGGACATGCTCGACCGCAGTGTCATCGACGGCATCGAGCGCAGCCATGCGCTCAACAACTACGTCAAGGCCGCGGGCAAGGGCGTGTTGAAGGTGATGTCCAAGATGGGCATCTCGACGCTGGCCTCCTACACCGGCGCGCAGCTCTTCCAGGCCGTAGGTGTCTCCGAGGACGTGCTCGACGAGTACTTCACCGGATTGGCTTGTCCCACCGGTGGTATCACCCTGGACGACATCGCCGCCGACGTCGCGTCCCGGCACTCGCTGGCTTACCTGGACCGACCCGACGAGCGGGCGCACCGCGAGCTCGAGGTGGGCGGGGAGTACCAGTGGCGCCGCGAGGGCGAATACCACCTGTTCAACCCACAGACGGTCTTCAAGCTGCAGCACTCCACCCGCACCGGCCAGTACAAGATCTTCAAGGAGTACACCCGGCTGGTCGATGACCAGAGTGAGCGGATGGCGTCGTTGCGCGGACTGCTGAAGTTCCGTGCCGACCTGCGTCCACCGGTGCCGATCGAGGAGGTCGAGCCGGCCAGCGAGATCGTGAAGCGCTTCTCCACCGGGGCGATGAGCTACGGCTCCATCTCCGCGGAAGCGCACGAGACGCTGGCCGTCGCGATGAACCGGTTGGGTGCTCGATCCAACAGTGGCGAGGGCGGTGAGGACGTCAAGCGTTTCGACGCCGACCCCAATGGGGACTGGCGCCGCAGCGCGATCAAGCAGGTGGCCTCGGGCCGGTTCGGTGTCACGTCGCATTACCTGACCAACTGCACCGACATCCAGATCAAGATGGCCCAGGGCGCCAAACCCGGTGAGGGCGGCCAGCTTCCGGGGCACAAGGTGTATCCGTGGGTGGCTTCGGTACGGCACTCCACGCCCGGCGTCGGACTGATTTCGCCGCCACCGCACCACGACATCTACTCGATCGAGGATCTCGCACAGCTGATCCACGACCTGAAGAACGCCAACCCGTCCGCACGGGTGCACGTGAAGTTGGTGTCCGAGAACGGGGTGGGGACGGTTGCGGCCGGCGTTTCGAAGGCGCACGCCGACGTGGTGCTGATCTCCGGCCACGACGGCGGCACCGGCGCGACGCCGCTGACGTCGATGAAGCACGCGGGTGCGCCGTGGGAGCTCGGGCTCGCCGAAACGCAGCAGACCCTGTTGCTCAACGGATTACGCGACCGGATCGTGGTGCAGGTGGACGGCCAACTCAAGACCGGCCGGGACGTGATGATCGCGACCCTGCTGGGCGCCGAGGAATTCGGTTTCGCCACCGCACCTCTGGTGGTGGCCGGTTGCATCATGATGCGGGTCTGCCACCTGGACACCTGCCCCGTCGGGGTGGCCACCCAGAACCCGTTGCTGCGCGAACGGTTCACCGGCAAGCCGGAATTCGTCGAGAACTTCTTCATGTTTATCGCCGAAGAAATGCGGGAGTACATGGCGCAGTTGGGCTTCCGGACCGTCAACGAAGCGGTCGGCCAGGCCGGGGCACTGGACACCACGCTGGCCCGTGCGCACTGGAAGGCGCACCGCCTGGACCTGACGCCGGTGCTGCACGAACCCGAGTCGGCGTTCATGAACCAGGACCTGTACTGCAGTTCACGGCAGGACCACGGGCTGGATAAGGCGCTCGACCAGCAGCTGATCGTGATGAGCCGGGAGGCGCTGGACTCGCAGAAGCCGGTCCGGTTCTCCACCACGATCAGCAACGTCAACCGCACCGTCGGCACCATGCTCGGCCACGAGGTGACCAAAGCCTATGGCGGACAAGGGTTGCCGGACGGAACCATCGACATCACCTTCGAGGGGTCGGCCGGCAACAGCTTCGGAGCCTTCGTGCCCAAGGGAATCACCCTGCGTATCTACGGCGACGCCAACGACTACGTGGGCAAGGGCCTGTCCGGTGGCCGGATCGTGGTGCGGCCCTCCGACAATGCGCCGGAAGGCTATGTCGCCGAGGACAACATCATCGGCGGCAACGTGATTCTGTTCGGCGCGACCAGCGGCGAGGTATACCTGCGCGGTGTGGTCGGCGAGCGGTTCGCGGTGCGCAACTCCGGGGCGCACGCTGTGGTCGAGGGTGTAGGCGACCACGGTTGCGAGTACATGACCGGTGGCCGGGTGGTCATCCTGGGCAGCACCGGCCGCAACTTCGCTGCCGGCATGTCCGGTGGTGTGGCCTACGTCTACGACCCGGACGAGAAACTGCCGGAAAATCTCAACATCGAGATGGTCGACTCCGAGGCGCTGGACTCCGACGACGCGGAGTTCCTGCACGGCATCATCACGGCGCATGTCGATGCGACCGATTCAGCTGTCGGCCAACGCATCCTGGCCGATTGGCGTAACCAGCAGCGGCACTTCGTGAAGGTGATGCCGCGCGACTACAAGAAGGTGCTGCAGGCGATCGCTGACGCCGAACGCGACGGCACCGACGTGGACAAGGCGATTATGGCGGCGGCTCATGGCTGATCCAACTGGCTTTCTCAAGTACACCCACCGCGAGCTGCCCCAGCGGCGGCCCGTTCCGTTGCGGCTCAAGGACTGGAAAGAGGTCTACGAGGAGTTCGAGGTGGAGACCCTGCGCGAGCAGGCGACCCGCTGCATGGACTGCGGAATCCCGTTCTGCCACAACGGTTGCCCGCTGGGCAACCTGATTCCGGAATGGAACGACCTGGTGCGCCGGGGCCGCTTCCGCGACGCGATCGAGCGCCTGCACGCGACGAACAACTTCCCCGACTTCACCGGCCGGTTGTGTCCGGCTCCGTGTGAGCCGGCGTGTGTGCTGGGCATCAACCAGGATCCGGTGACGATCAAGCAGATCGAGCTGGAGATCATCGACAAGGCCTTCGACGAAGGCTGGGTGGAGCCGGTCCTGCCGCACTGCGACACCGGAAAGACGGTTGCCGTGGTCGGCTCGGGCCCCGCCGGATTGGCTGCGGCGCAACAGCTCACGCGTGCCGGTCACAAGGTCACCGTCTTCGAGCGCGAGGACCGGATCGGCGGACTGCTGCGGTACGGCATCCCCGAGTTCAAGATGGAAAAGCGCGTGCTGGATCGCCGGCTGGCGCAGATGACCGCCGAAGGCACCCAGTTCCGGGCCGGCGTCAACGTCGGCGAGGACATCACGGCCGAGCAGTTGCTGGCCGACTTCGACGCGGTCGTGCTGGCCGGTGGAGCCACCGCGTGGCGGGACCTGCCGATTCCGGGCCGCGACCTCGATGGCATCCACCAGGCGATGGAGTACCTGCCGTGGGGCAACCGCGTCCAGGAAGGCGATGACGTCCTGGGACCGGACGGGGAACCGCCGATCACCGCTAAGGGCAAGAAGGTGGTGATCATCGGCGGCGGTGACACCGGTGCGGACTGCCTGGGCACCGCGCACCGCCAGGGCGCGGCGCGCATCCATCAGTTCGAGATCATGCCGCGGCCGCCGGAGACCCGGGCCGCGTCCACGCCGTGGCCGACCTATCCGCTGATGTACCGCATCGCGTCCGCGCACGAGGAAGGCGGCGAGCGGGTTTTCTCGGTGAACACCGAGGAGTTCATCGGCGACGACGGGCGCGTCACCGCGCTCAAGGTGCACGAAGTGACGATGCAGGACGGGAAGTTCGTCAAGGTCGAAGGAACCGACTTCAATCTGGAAGCCGATCTGGTGTTGCTGGCGATGGGGTTCGTCGGTCCGGAGAAGCCGGGCCTGCTCACCGAGCTGGGCGTGAAGTTCACCGAGCGCGGCAACGTCGCGCGCGGCGACGACTACGAGACCTCGGTGCCCGGCGTGTTCGTAGCCGGAGACATGGGTCGTGGCCAGTCATTGATCGTGTGGGCGATTGCTGAAGGCCGTTCCGCAGCCGCGGCGGTGGACCGCCACCTGATGGGAGCCAGCGCTCTGCCGGCTCCGATCAAACCGACCGCCGCTCCTCTGACATAACCACACCAGTCACACCTGAAACATTTGATAAATGTTCGGCGCGCCGCCGAACGTTTGCCAGAGCACGGGTGTCTAATAATTTCCTGTGGGCTCCATCACATAGAGGCACGCTCGGGCCGCCCAGGAGCCACGGTTGCGTTAGATCGATCGCAGGAGTTACCACCGTGCACATGACACCCGTTCCCCGCACAAGAATGGCGCGAATCGCCTGGTCACTGGTTCGCCACCCGGTCAAGAGCCGTGAGTTCCCAGCGAAGCACGAGCGCCTGGTCACGGCTGAAGAATTGCTGCGCTTCGCGATCTAAGCCACCCAACCAGCCGGCGCCGTCGCACCGGCTAACCCTCGGGGGGTTTGCTCGCGTTAGCTGAGCAAACCCGAATCCCGAATCGCCTCGGCCAGCGGCTCCAACACGGCGGGATCATGCGGCGGGGCGAGGTAGACGATGCCGAGGTCGAGACCCTCGGCTCCCAGCGCCGCCGCGGTCTCCATCACTTGCCCGTAGTTGCGATCGGGCCCCAGCCCCAGATGCGCCGACAAAGTGATTTCCTTCGGGTCGCGCCCGATGTCCCGGCAACGGGCGGCCAGCACGTCGCGCTTGCGCGCGAATTCCTCCGGCGTGCCCCCGGCGAAATTCCAGTGCTGCGCATACCGCGCGGTGATCGGCAAGGTCCGCTTTTCCCCGCTGCCGCCGATGGCGATCGGCGGGTGCGGCCGCTGCGGACCCTTCGGCTCGTTGCGGGCGTCCTTGAGTTGGTAGTAGCTGCCGTCGAAGGTGGTGGTTTCCTCGCTGAGCAAGCCGATCAGCACCTGACAGGCCTCTTCGAAGCGGTCGAAGCGTTCCTTGATGCTGCCGAGTTCGATGCCGTAAGCGCCGGACTCTTCTTCGTTCCAGCCGGCGCCGATACCGAGTTCGAGTCGGCCGCCCGAGATGATGTCGAGCGTGGCCGCCATATTGGCCAGCACCGCCGGATGGCGGTAGTGGATACCGGTGACCAGGGTGCCGAGCCGCAGCCGCTTGGTGGCTTGCGCCAGCGCGGTGAGCGTCGTCCAACCCTCCAGGCAGGGTCCGGTCGAGTCGGAGAAGATCGGGTAGAAGTGGTCGAAGGTCCAGCCGGATTCGAAGACGTCGATGTCGTCGGCGGCCTGCCAGACGGCCAACATATCGGGCCAGGTGGTGTTCTGCGGTGAGGTCTTGAATGCAAAGCGCATGATCTCGACACTAGACTCGGTCAAACGATGGTTCTCGGACTCGATACCAAACTCACCCTGCTGGCGACCGGCCTGATCTTTCTTCTGGCACTGGCGCTTGGGGTCTGGAAGTACCGGCAGATCATGGTCACCGAGGATCACCGCGCGCACGTCTACGTCGATATCGCCCATCGGGCGGCGCTGTTGTATGCATTCGCCACGTTGCTGTTCGCGGCGTTCGTCGAACTGAGTGTGTGGCCGGCGTGGGTGAATCTCACCGCGACCGGTGTGGCGGTGTTTTTCTTCGTCGGCGCGATCGTCGGCTACATCGTGCACGGCGCGCGCCGCGACACCGAGAACCAGTTCGACCCGCCGGTGCGGGGCACCGGGTTCTTCATGGCCCTGCTCATCATCGGCGAGATGGGCGGCTTCGGCGTCGTCTTCGCCGGGTTCATCGCCGGGCAGCTGCTCTGATGGATCCGGTGTTCGCCCTGCGCCAGATCGCGTACTACAAAGACCGCAGCCGCCAGGAGTCCCGGCGGGTGATGGCATATCGCAACGCCGCCGACATTCTCGAGCGGCTCGACGAGACCGCGCTGGAACGGCACGGCCAGGCCAACAGCTGGCAGTCGATACCCGGCATCGGACCCAAGACCGCCCTGGTCATCGCCCAGGCCTGGGCCGGCCAGGAACCCGATCAGCTGGTCGAATTGCGGGCCAACGCAGAGGATCTCGGTGGCGCCGAGGTCCGCGCGGCTCTGCGCGGCGATCTGCACCTGCATTCGAACTGGTCCGACGGGTCGGCACCGATCGAGGAGATGATGGCCACCGCGGCCGCGCTCGGGCACGAATACTGCGCGCTGACCGATCACTCGCCGCGGCTGACGATCGCCAACGGCCTGTCGCCGGATCGGCTGCGAAAGCAGCTCGACGTGATCGACGAGCTGCGGGAGAAGTTCGCGCCCCTGCGCATCCTCACCGGCATCGAGGTCGACATCCTCGAGGACGGCACCCTCGACCAGGAGCCCGAACTGCTGGATCGCCTCGACATCGTGGTGGCCAGCGTGCATTCGAAGCTGGCCATGGAACCCGCCGCGATGACCCGGCGGATGGTGCGCGCGGTGTCCGAGGGCCATGCCGACGTACTCGGGCACTGCACCGGCCGCCTGGTTTCGGGCAATCGTGGCATCCGCCCGGAATCGAAGTTCGACGCCGAGAAGGTTTTCACCGCCTGCCGCGACCACGGCACCGCGGTCGAGATCAACTCCCGGCCCGAGCGCCGGGACCCGCCGACCCGGTTGCTCAATCTGGCGCGCGACATCGGCTGCGTGTTCAGCATCGACACCGATGCCCACGCGCCGGGGCAGCTGGATTTCCTCGGCTATGGCGCTCAGCGCGCTTTGGATGCGGAGGTTCCCGTCGACCGCATCATCAACAGCTGGTCCGTCGAAGAGTTGCTGGACTGGGCGGCCCGGTAGCGGTCAGACCGACTGCCCGTCGCCGCCGCCGTTGCCGACGATCAATGCTTCGGCGCCTTGGCCGGCGACGCCGGTGGTGCCCCCGTCGCCTCCGATCTGGCCGGCACCACCACCGGTGCCTCCGGCGCCACCCAGGTCACCTTTTTGACCGGCGAGCCCAGGAATGTGGTTTTGCGGATATGCCCAGGCGCCGCCGCCCCCGCCACCTCCGGGACCGGTGGCGCTGCCGACGCCGCCCGCGCCTCCTGCGGCGATGCCTTGTGAGGTGGTGGTGAGCGCGAAGCCGGCTGCGCCTCCCGCCCCGCCTGCGCCGCCGACGTATGCGGCCCCACCGCCGCCTCCGCCGCCGCCGCTCAACGCCATGTCCCCGGTCGACACCCCGAGCGCACCGGCGCCGGCACCGCCACCGCCGCCGGTACCCCCGGCGCCGCCGTTGGGGGCACCGGCGCCACCGTTGCCGCCGTCCCCACCGAGCGCAAAGGCGACCTGCTGGGTGAGGGAGTTAGTCGAAGCGGCGCCGCCGGTGCCCCCTGTGCCGCCGGTGCCGCCGCTGCCGCTGGTGCCGCTGGTGCCGCCGATGCCGACCTGGCCGCCGCCGCCGCCGGCACCGCCACCGCCCCCGCCCCCGCCATAGGTGGAGTGGTTTGTGCCGGTCCCAGTCGAGCCGGTACCGCCGAAACCACCCATGCCGCCCGCACCGCCGGCGCCCCCGCTTCCGTTGACGGCGCCGCCGCTGGAGTTTCCGCCGGCCCCGCCGGAACCGCCGTGGCCGCCTTGGCCGCCGTTGCCGGAAACACTTCCGAAGTTGTTGCCGCTGACGTTGCCGCCGGTACCGCCGGTGCCGCCGGCCCCTCCGACGCCGCCGCCCCCGCCATTGCCGGCCTGCCCGAACAACCCTGCACTGACGCCCCCGGCCCCACCAGCACCGGCGGCACCGCCGTCGCCTCCGATGCCCCCGTTTCCGCCGGTCGTGGTGCTGCTTCCGCCGGTGCCCCCGTGGCCTCCCAGGGTGCCGTTGCCGCCGGCGCCACCCGCGCCGGCGACCCCGCCCAGCAGGGCCTGGTTCGCGCCCCCGGCGCCACCCTGGCCGCCGGCACCCCCGTGCCCGCCGGGGCCACCCGTACCACCGGCCACGCTGTTATCGAGCCCGGCCGTGCCTGAACCGCCGGCGCCGCCGGCTCCGCCTGCACCGGCCGCCCCGAACAGGGAAAGCAACTGCCGATTGGCCCCGCCGGCCCCGCCGGCTCCACCGTGCCCGCCCGTGCCGCCGAACAGAATGCTGGAACCGCCAGTCCCGCCGAGCCCGCCGGCACCTCCGGCGCCGCCGCCGATGAACCCGTTAGCCCCGCCGGCACCGCCGGTCCCGCCTGCGCCGGCAACCAGTGCGGAAGCGCCGTTGCCGCCCGCCCCGCCGTTGCCGCCGTGGCCCCACAGGCCGGCCGAGCCGCCGGCCCCACCGGCCCGACCCGTGGCGCCGGAGCCCCCGGCGCCGCCGTTGCCGATCAGCCATCCGCCGTCGCCGCCGGCCTGCCCGGTTCCTGGTGCCCCGTCGGCCCCGTTGCCGAACAGTGGGCGCCCGGTCAGCAGCTTGACCGGGTCGAAGTTTAACAGTCCCGTGCCCTGGATCTCGCCGACCAACGCCGTCAGCGGGTCCGCGGCGGCCGCCGCACTGGCCGCCTCCGTGTTCGTATAAGCCCCCGCGGCCGAGCTCAGGGCCTGCACAAATTGCTCGTGGAATAGCGCCAACTGCGCGCTGAGCGCCTGATACTCCTGGCCGTAGGCGCCGAACAACTGAGAGATCGCAGCCGACACCTCGTCCTGCGCGGCGGCCAGCACCGACGTCGTCGAGCCCGCCGCCGCGGCATTGGCCGACCCGATCGTCGCTCCGAGCGCCTTCAAGTCCGAGGACGCAGTGGTGACAATCTCTGGGTCTACCAGTAGGAAAGTGGACATCTCTGGCTCCTCACCGCTGCTGTGGAGCCCCAAGTTATGGCCCGCTGCTTGCGATGTTCTTGCGCGTGCTCGGCTACCAGGCCCAACTTTGGCAGCGCAGAAGACAGTGGGCCGCTGCGTCAGTCCGGCAGGCGCGGCATCTCCAGGCCAGGATCGCGGCCGACCAGCACCGCGCGCGTCAGCGCGGACTTGCCGTAGCGGCGGTGGACTTCGTCGATCGCGTCGTCGACCGCGGGTGACTCCCCGTCGAACGGCAGCGTCAGCTGCTGGGCACCGCTGCGGTCGATGCCGGACACCGCGAATCCGACCAGCGTCAGTCCCCGTTCGGCGATGAGAGGCGCCGCCGATGCCACCAGCCGCCGGGCCGTGGCGAGGATGGGCTGGGTCGAGGAGGTGGCCCATGGCATCGTCTGTGACCTGGTCGCCCGGCTGAAGTCCTCGAAGCGCAGTCGCAGCACCACGGTGCGTCCGGTACGTCCCGCGGCGCGCATCCGGCCGGTGATCCGGTCGATCAAATTGACTACCACCGCGTCGATCTCGGCCGGGGACATGGTGGTGCCGGCGCGGCCCAGCGCCCGTTGGGCTCCCACCGAGCGCCGCCGAACCCCCGTGGTCACCCGGCGACGGTCGATGTTGCGGGAGAGCGCATGAAGCTGGCGGCCCATCGCCGGGCCGACCATGGACGCGAGCATGGATTCGCCGAGTTCGGCGACTTGGGCGACGGTGGTGATGCCGTGCGTGCGCAGCTTGTCGGCGGTCACCGCGCCCACACCCCATAGCCGGCGCACCGGCAGGGGATGCAAAAACTCCAGCTCCCGGTCCGGAGGCACCAGCAGCAGGCCGTCGGGCTTGGCCTCCTGGCTGGCGACCTTGGCCAGGAATTTGGTGCGCGCGATGCCGACGGTGATGGGCAGGCCGACCCGGGCGCGGACGTCTTCCCGGAGTCGCGCGCCGATCTCGAGCGGCGTGCCCGACACCCGGCGCAAGCCCGCGACGTCCAGAAACGCCTCGTCCACCGATAGCGGCTCCACCTGCGGCGTGCAGTCGTGGAACACCTCGAAGACCGCGTCGCTGGCCTTCGAGTAGGCGCTCATCCGGGGCGGCACGACGACTGCGTGCGGGCATAGCCGACGCGCCTGCGTCCCGCCCATCGCGGTGCGCACCCCGAAGGCCTTGGCCTCGTAGCTGGCGGCCAGCACGACGCCGCCGCCGACGATCACCGGGCGGCCCCGTAACTCGGGATCGTCCCGCTGCTCGACGGAGGCATAGAACGAATCCAGGTCCGCATGCAGGATGGACGCCTCACAGCGCACGAACATATGTTCGCACGAGGGCCCGACAGGTCAGCGTTGTTCGCCGTAGATGGCGCTGACCCAGACGTGCACCAGCGTGTCCAGCACGTTGGCCTCCGGCACCGAAGGCTCCTCGGCGAGGAACGACGCCGACAGCGCGCGCTCGTTCATCAGGTTGAGCGCGGTTGCCAACTCCAGGGCGGGCAGCGTTTCGGGCGCGGCGCCGCGCTCGCGTTCGGCTTCGATGATGGATGCGGTGTGGGCGATCCACTTCTGCATGAAGGCGGACCACAGTCGGCGGACCTCGGAATTGATGGCCCGGACGCCCTGACCTCCCCGGATGACGGCCCGGTGGGACCCGAAGGTCTGCACGAACACGTTGATCCCGGTGCGCCACATGTCGTCGCGGCCGGTTTCCAGACGGTCTGCCAGCGCCTGCAGGGCGGAGTCGGCCTCGTTGACCACCCGGTCCAGCAGGGTCAATAGCACGGCTTCCTTGGACGGGAAATAGAAGTAGAACGTGGGCCGGGAGATCCCGGCACCTCTGGCCAGGTCGTCGACCGAGATGTCGGCCAGCGGACGGTCTTCGAGCAGCCTTTCGGCGGTTGCCAGGATCGCCAATTCGCGCTCATCGCCGGATGGCCGTGCGCTGCGTCGTCCCCGTGGGAGCGAAGTCCTGTTCCCCGGGGACGTGGTCACGCAGGCAGCTTACACCGCGTTGAGACTCTCGACAGTATGTCGACGCATGTCAAAGCAGCCCGTTGCGGCCGTTCTCGCCCAGCAACGAGCCGCCCGTGCCGCCCGGGCCGGGGGTGCCCGGGGCAGTGCCGGTGCCGGCGTTGCCCCCGTTGCCGCCGTTTCCGATGACGACGGCGTTGCCCCCATCGCCGCCGCTGCCGCCGGTGCCGGTCGCCGGGTCGGATTGGCCCCCGTTGCCGCCGTTGCCGCCGCTTCCGAATTGTCCGGCCTTGCCGCCGCTGCCGCCGTGACCGCCGTCGGCCGGGCCGTAGCCGCCGGCCCCGCCGTCACCGCCGTCGCCGAAGGACGCGCCGGCGTTGCCGCCGGTACCGCCGCCACCCCCGGCGGTCGTTCCGCTGGTCCCGCCGATGCCGCCGGCTCCGCCCGCGCCCGACAGTGAGCCGCCGCTTCCGCCGTGGCCGCCGTTGCCGCCTACGCCGAACAGCGACAGCCCGCCCGCGCCGCCGCTGCCGCCGGTGCCGAACAGTCCGCCGGACCCGCCGGCACCGCCCGTGCCTCCGACCGGCGGGCCGACATTGGAGGTCGCGCTGCCGCCGGAGCCACCGGCACCGCCGGTCAGGCCCAACAGTCCGGCGGACCCGCCTGCGCCTCCCGCCCCGGCTCCGGTGACGCCGTTGCCACCGGCTCCTCCGGATCCGCCGGCGCCGAGCCACTGGCCGGTACCGCCTGCCCCGCCCGCGCCGCCTTGAGCGCCACCCCCGCCGCTGCCGCCGGATCCGCCCTCGTCGAAGAGTGTGCCGGCGCCTCCGGTGCCGCCGTTACCACCGACGTCGCCGCCGAACCCGCCGTCGCCGCCGGCAGCGGCCGGAGTGAACACGCCGCCGGCGCCGCCGGTACCGCCATGGCCGCCTTGGCTCGATCCGTAAGAACCGGTTCCGCCGTCACCGGCGGCGCCGACCGCGCCGGCCGCGCCGCCCGTTCCACCATTTCCGCCGACGAAGCCGAGGCCGCCGTTGCCGCCTCGGCCGCCGTGGAAGCCCAGGCTCCCGGCCGCCCCGCCGCGGCCGCCTGCGCCGCCCACACCGGTCGCTGTGTCGAGGGCGGTTCCTCCGGTGCCGCCGGCGCCGCCGTCGCCCCAGAGGCCGGCCGAACCGCCGGCCCCGCCGGTTCCGCTGGTAGCGGTGGGGCTGTTGCCGCCCGCACCGCCGGTGCCGCCGGCGCCCCCGGCGCCGAGCAGCAAGCCTCCGCGACCGCCGGTCCCGCCCGCCCCCGCGGCTCCGGTGGTCGATTCGCCCCCGGTCCCGCCGGCGCCGCCGGTGCCGAACAGGCCCGCGGCCCCGCCGGCGCCGCCCGCCAGCCCGCCCGTCCCGGAACCGCCGGCACCGCCGTTGCCGGACAGCCATCCGCCCGGGGTGCCATCGGCGCCGGTTCCCGCGGCGCCGCTGACACCGTTGCCGATCAGCGGGCGACCGGTCAGCTGCTGGACCGGTCCGTTGATCGTGTCGAACACGCCCTGCAGTGGGCCGCCGGAACCGGCCTTGCCGATCAAGCCGGTGGTGGCGCCGGTGCCGGGGTTACCGGCGAGGCCGCCGGCGCCGATCAGCCCGGCAGCGCCGCCGCTGCCGCCGTCGCCTCCCACCGTGACGCCCTGGCCGCCCGCACCTCCGCTGCCGGCGTCGCCGAAGAATCCGGAATTGCCGCCATCACCCCCGTTGCCGCCGAGTTGACCGAAGCCGCCGACACCGCCGGCGCCGCCCACGCCACCGAACAGGCCTGCGCTTCCACCGTTTCCGCCGACACCGCCGGCTCCGACGGCATTGGCACCGCCGGCGCCACCGGCTCCGCCGGAGCCGAAAACGATGCCGCCGTTGCCGCCGCGGCCGCCGGCCCCCGCCTGCTGGGTGAGGGGGTTGGTGCCGAGGGAAGTGCCGCCCGTGCCGCCGGAGCCTCCGGTGCCGAACCACGTGCCGCTGCCGCCGTTCCCGCCGGCGCCACCGCTGCCGTTCGCCGCGGCCGCGCCGCCGTTTCCACCGGCACCCCCGGTGATGCCGAAAAGTCCCGCGGCGCCGCCGACGCCGCCGGCACCGCCTGCGTCGTTGCCGAAGCCGCCGGTTCCACCGCTGCCGCCCCAGGTCATGAGGCCACCATTGCCGCCGGCGCCCCCCGCGCCACCCGTCGCGGCGCCGCTGCCGCCCGCCCCGCCGACGCCGCCGGCGCTGAGCAGGCCGCCAGTCCCGCCGGCGCCGCCGGCCCCGCCGAGGGTGCCCGCGCCGCCGTCACCACCGCCGCCGCCCGCGTGGAAGAGTCCGCCGGCGCCGCCCAGGCCGCCCGCGCCCCCGGTGCCGATTGCCCCGAGGCCACCACCGCCACCGTCTCCGGCCATCCCGAACATGCCGGCCGCCCCGCCGGTGCCGCCGGCGCCGTACCCGCCGTGGCCGCCGGCTCCGCCGTGGCCGCCCAGCAACCCGGATGCCCCGCCGGCGCCGCCATCACCGCCATTGACCGCAGCGTTGCGCGCGAATCCGCCGGTGCCGCCGCTGCCCCCGCTGCCGAACAACCCGCCCGCGCCGCCGGTCCCGCCGGCGCCTGCGGCCGCCATCGCCGCACTGCCCGCGGTTCCACCGATCCCGCCGGTGCCGCCGGTACCGAACAACCAACCGCCGGCGCCACCGGCACCGCCTGCCCCGCCGCCCCCCGTGCCGGTGGACTCACCGCCGGCCCCGCCGGCACCGCCGTTGCCGAACAGCCCGGCCGCGCCGCCGGCGCCGCCGGTCTGACCACTGACACCCGAGGCGCCGGACCCGCCCGCGCCGCCGTTTCCCAACAGCCATCCGCCCGGTGCGCCGTTCGCGCCGCTGCCGGGAGCGCCATTGGCGCCGTTCCCGGTCAGAGGGCGACCGGTGAGTGTCTGGACCTGGGTATTGACCGCGGTCAGCAGCTGCTGAATTGGACTGCCGGCCGCCGCCACGTTCATCGCCTCCGCCGCCGAGTAGGCCTGTGCGCCGCTGGCAAGGGTTTGCACGAACCGGCTGTGCAACGCCGATACGTGACTGCTGAGTTCTTGGTAGCTCTGGCCGTGCGCGGAGAACATCGCCGCGATCGCCGCCGAGACGTCATCTTCGGCGGCTGCCAGGAGCTGCGTTGTGCCGCCGGCCGCGGCGAGATTGGCCTCCGCCAGGCTCGACCCGAGAATCACCAGGCGTTCGGCGGATGACGCCAGCACCTCTGGCAGCGCAACAACGTATGACACGTGACGGACCCCCCTGGCATGACGCTCGGCGGAATATAACCCTTCGCCTTCGCTTGGAACAGCATATTCGCTGCTCTCTGGTGGTTTTAATGCAATTGGTCGACATCTCGTTGACCGACTCGACACCGCGTTGATAGCGTGGCCGACATGACTGAGCACCTTGACGTCGTCATCGTGGGCGCCGGCATTTCGGGGGTCAGCGCGGCCTGGCATCTGCAGGACCGGTGCCCGACGAAGAGTTACGCGATCCTGGAAAAGCGGCCGGACATGGGCGGAACCTGGGACTTGTTCCGCTACCCGGGCATCCGCTCCGACTCGGACATGTACACGTTGGGCTTCCGCTTCCGGCCCTGGACCGAACGGCAGGCCATCGCCGATGGCAAGCCGATCCTCGACTACGTCAAGAGCACCGCGGCCATGTACGGCATCGACAAGCACATGCGCTTCCAGCAGCGGGTGATCGCCGCAGACTGGTCCAGCGCCGACAACCAGTGGACTCTGCAGATCGACAGCAACGGCACACAGAGCGAACTCACCTGCTCGTTCCTGTTTCTGTGCAGCGGCTACTACAACTACGAAGAGGGCTACGCACCGAAGTTCACGGGTGCCGAGGACTTCACCGGCCCGATCATCCACCCCCAGCACTGGCCGGAGGATCTCGATTACCAGGGCAAGAACGTCGTGGTGATCGGCAGTGGCGCTACGGCCGTGACTCTGGTTCCGGCACTTGCCAATTCGGGCGCTAAGCACGTCACGATGCTGCAGCGCTCGCCGACTTACATCGTTTCCCAGCCGGAGGCGGACGGCATTGCCGACAAGCTCAACCGCTACCTGCCGGAGAAGGCGGCCTATACCGCGATCCGGTGGAAGAACGTGGTGCGGCAGGCGGCCGTGTACGGAGCCTGCCAGAAGTGGCCCCGGCGGATGCGCAAGACGTTGATGGGCCTGGCTCAGCGGCAACTTCCCGAAGGTTATGACGTGCGAAAGCATTTCGGGCCGCACTACAGCCCGTGGGACCAGCGGTTGTGTCTGGTGCCCAACGGCGACCTGTTCCGCGCCATCCGCCACGGCAAGGCCGAGGTGGTGACCGACACCATCGAACGGTTCACCGCGACCGGTATCAGGCTGAACTCCGGCGTCGAACTACCGGCCGACATCATCGTCACCGCAACGGGTTTGAACCTCCAGCTGTTCGGCGGCGCGACCACCAGCATCGACGGCGAGCCGCTGGATCTGACCAAGACGATGGCCTACAAAGGCATGATGCTGTCCGGCATCCCGAACATGGTCTACACCATCGGCTACACCAATGCGTCCTGGACGCTGAAGGCGGACCTGGTGTCCGAATTCGCTTGCCGGCTAATGAATTACATGGACGACAACGGTTACGACACCGTGGTGGTCGACGAGCCGGCTCCCGACGTCGAGGACCGTCCGTTCATGGAGTTCACCCCCGGTTACGTGCTGCGCTCGCTGGACGAGTTGCCGAAGCAGGGCTCGCGTACACCGTGGCGGCTGAACCAGAACTATCTGCGCGACATCCATCTGATCCGGCGGGGCAAGATTGCCGACGAGGGTCTGCGGTTCGCGAAAAAGCCCGCACCGGTGACTGTCTAGGCGCGGTTCAATCTCCTGCAGCGACGACGACAACGCCGTCGTCGTCGCTGTAGGCCACCTCGCCTGGTACGAATGTCACACCGCCCAAGGCTATTTCGACGCCGCGATCGCCGGCGCCGGTCTTGGTGCTTTTGCGGGGGTTGGTGCCCAGCGCCTTGATGCCGATATCGATCCCGCGCAGGGCGGCCGCGTCGCGAACCGCGCCGTTGACGATCAGGCCCGCCCAGCCGTTGGAGCGGGCCAACTCGGCGATCAGATCACCGACCAGTGCGGTGTGGAGTGAGCCGCCGCCGTCGATCACCAGGACCCCGCCGCCACCGGGCTCCGACAGTATCGACTTCAGCAGGGCGTTGTCCTGGAAGCAGCGCACGGTACTGATCGGCCCGGCGAATTGCGTGCGGGCGCCGAACTGACGGAATTGCAGGTCGCAACTGCGTACTTCGGGTCCGATGTCATCGACCAGGTCAGCCGTCGGGCGGAAGGTCACCGTCATAGTTTCAGCGGCGGCGCAACTGCCGGATCAACAGCATGGCCAACAGGCTCAGCGTGATCGCGACCACCCATGGACCGGGGGATTGCAGCGGCGACGACTCGGACGCCTCCAGCGGTAACGGGTTCTCCGCCTTCTCTACTGTCGACTTCGCTTGTGCGGCGGCATCTTTGGCGGCAGCAAGCTGTCCGTTGGTTTCCGCGCGCTGTTGCAGGTCGGCGGGCGCCTCGACGGGCTGCTCCACCAGATTCGCGGCGGGCGGTGGCACCTTCTTGGCAGGCGCCTTCTTGGCCGGCGCTTTCTTCGCGGGCGCCTTCTTGGCCGGCACTTTGGCCGGCCCTTTTTCGGTGGCGGCCTTTTTCGCCGGCGCCTTCTTGGCCGGCGTTTTACCAGCGGCGGCCTTCTTGGCGGGGGCCTTCTTGGCCGGCGGGCCGGATTGGGGCTCGCCTTCGGGTCGATCCTGCGGGTCAGCCATGCGGCCGCTCCTTTGCAGCTTGGTCGTCGCTAATAGGTCGCTCGGGCTCGGGTCCCATCATGCCAGGACGGCCGTGCGCTACGGCCTGCGCCGTACGGACCAGAAGGCGACGACGGCGACCGCGGCGATGGCTCCCACCGCGAACGGCCAGGCGGGCAACTCGCCGTTCGGATCCCGGTCCGCGCCGGCGTGCGCTGAAGCCGTTGCGGCTGTCAGGACGGCGGTGATCACCAAGGTGGCCCACAGCTGTGCGACTGGCAGCAGTCGGTTCAACATCGTCACAATCCCAGGCGGGCCAGCAGGTCGCCTTCGATCCCGTCGAGTTGTGCCGAGATGGCGGCGTGTGCGGCGCGCCGCCGCTGGGTCGGCATGTTCTCCGCGGCGGTGATGGCCGCGGACAGGTCGGCAAGGCGTTCACTGATGGCCGAGACGAACTGCTTGGTTTCGGGGTCCTTCGGCTTCTTTTCCTGCACCGCCCGAAGCGACTGCTCGGCCCCGGCAACCCGCGCCGACAATCGGGCGCCGTGGCCGGAGAACTGGCCGATCTGGGCCAGGGGAATGCCGAGTTGATCGGCCCGGCGCTGGTCGATCATTCCGCGGGCGGCGATGGCTGCCCGGTAGATCAGAGGCGTCAGCACGGGAGCCAGCAAGCGGGACACCGTCAGCGTCCGGCGGATCCGGGTCGGTGACAGCAGCTTGCCTTCACGTGCCGCTTTGAGCTCGCTCTCGGCAACCTTCAGCGCGACCCGATCACTGTCTTTCTGTGCCTTGAGCTGCGCAGCAAGCGCCTTGTCGGCTGCCTTCTGAGCGGACTTGATTCGGCGCCGCTCGTTCTTCGCCGAAAGGCGGGCCTCCAGCTTGGCGCGGGCCTTGATCGCGCGGGCTTCGGCGCGACGGGTCGCACGGCTCTTTCGCTTGCGGAACAGGCCCATTCCCGGCTGCCCTCCCGGTATCTCGTGAACTGACGCGGTGCGTGTGCGAGCGCTGGGCCAACCCTAATCCGAGCGGGACGCGCGCAGCTCGCCAGGTCAGGTGTGAACCGACCGGCCGACCGGGATCAGGCGTCGAGGGATTCGGCGCGGCGCAGCTCGTCGATCCGGTCCAGCACCTTCTGCTGCGCGTCCGGGGACAGGCCGTGTGCCCGCGCCGCGATGCGGCGCACACCGTCGTCGCGCACGGTCGCGTAGAATTGCAACTCCTTGTCGAGCTTCTCGTAGTACTCGTCGTCGGTGAAGTACGCGGACTTGATCCGGAAGAAGTTGGCGAGGGCGGCCATGGTTGCTGACGAGGGGTTCGTGCGGTTGCCGGAGCGTAGCTGCGACAGGTAGGGAGCCGACATCGTGACGCCCTCCGCCTTGAGCGCCGCGATCACCTCTGCGGAGGTGTGCGGGCCCCTTCCCGGCGGATACACCGTGTCAAACAGGCGGTTCAGGCGGGCAGCGAACGTCGTGCTCATCGATATGACCTCCACCGGGGCTATAAGAGCAAACGGTATCAATAGGTATTTGCTGATCATGGTAGCGACTGATCTTGACCACCACCAAGTGCAAACCTGATCGTATCCGGTTCCGGCAACTGGGGCGACCGGGCTTGGCACCCCCGATGAGCATTCAAACGAATTGACCGGGTGTCCACAAAATGACCGGATTTCACAGGTTATCCGCAGAATACACGGTGCCGGGCCGTGCTGTGATTCACCGTCGGCGGCGCTGACGGCTGCGGTCGGCGACATTCAGGAAGCGCGGACGAGAGACTCTGGGCAACGAGTGTTCAGCTGAAAAGCGACCGCTGGTCACTTTGCTGCTCGGCGTCGGTGCGTTGCCGTGGGCCAGCAGCGGCACGGCGGCGGGGCCCCGTTGACCGTTTGTGCGGGGCCCACGAATCACCCCCGCCGCGGGAATCCAGCGCGTCGGATCTGTTCGGGTGCCGGGTGGCGTCTGGGTGTCGTGTCCGACGGCCGGGCGACCTAGTTGGGGGCGGGGACCGGAGTTTGCGCCGCGGTCACGAATGCCGTCACCGGGACGCCCCGGAAGGCCGCGCCCAGCGGTGGTTGTGGCCCATGGCAGGGGGCACCTGGCGACCCGCGGCGCCCGGCTGCGCCGCGCTCGCGATCGCCACGGCTTGTTGGTGGCGACCCGCAGCGCCCGGCTGCGCCGCGCTCGCGATCGCCACGGGCTTGTTGGTGGCGACCCGCAGCGCCCGGCTGCGCCGCGCTCGCGATCGCCACGGCTTGCACTCGGCGAGGGCAGCCCTAAGCGGCGAGCAGCATCGCCAGAATTGCGGTATCCGGATGGCTGATCGGGTCCACGCCGACGCGGCTCACCATCGAGGTGATGGTGCCGTCGGCCTCGGCTTCGACCCACGCGGCCCGGTGTTCCAGGCCGAGGTACGGCAAACCGGGCAGCAGTACGCAGCCCGAGGCGGCGCCCGTGCACTCCGGTAGGGACGGCGTCGTCTCCGAGGGCGGATGCAGCATCAGCAGTGCGGGAGGTTGGTGATCGGCGAAATACCCTGGCTGAATGGCCGTTTCACCGAACACGGTCCCTTCGGCGAGGACGAGACCGACGGTCCCGGGCTCGGGCTCGTCCGGCAGTTCCTCACGGGCACCGAATACCGTTGTGGTGGAAAGCAATCCGGGCAGTGACGCCACTCGTACGGCGACCATCAAGAGCTGAGCCCATTCCTTGGTGGAATCGGGCCAACGTCCAGAAATCACAAACCCTTTCAGGGCACCGCGAGCATGAAAGGGAGACACCCCTATAGGCCGACCAGACCCAGCATCCATCTTGCCCTCCGTGACGCCTTCATCCGAAGTAACCACGCTGGTAGCTCGAACAAATGTTAGCTCGAATGATCAAGCATGCGCGGGCTTTTCGCCCTGTGCAACTCGACACGGCGGGCGGGCAGCGGTGTTACGGATCGGCAACGCCCGAATTGGTTTTGACGGCACCAAAAGACAAGGGCGCCGCGCGATGTCGCGCGACGCCCTTGTCCTCGAGACGGACGGTCAGGGGAAGATCAACCCGGAGGTCTTCGAAGTGGCCGCTTCGTAGCGGGACTGCACGTCCGCCCAGTTGACTACGTTCCAGAACGCTTTGACGTAGTCCGCCTTGACGTTCTTGTACTGCAGGTAGAAGGCGTGCTCCCACATGTCGACCTGCAACAGCGGAATGACACCGAGCGGGACGTTGGCCTGCTGGTCGTAGAGCTGGAAGGTCAGCAGCCTTCCGCCCAGGGTGTCGTAGCCGAGCACGGCCCAGCCCGAGCCCTGCAGGCCGTTGGCGGCCGCGCTGAACTGAGCCTGGAACTTGTCGAACGAGCCGAACTGGTCGTCGATCGCCGCGGCCAGGTCACCGGTCGGCTTGTCGCCGCCGTCCGGCGACAGGTTCTTCCACCAGATGGAGTGGTTGACGTGACCGCCGAGGTGGAAGGCCAGGTTCTTCTCGTTCAAGAAGATGGCCGAGTGGTCGCCCTTGGCGCGGGCCTCTTCGAGCTTGGCGACCGCGTCGTTGACGCCTTTGACGTAGGTGGCGTGGTGCTTGCTGTGGTGGATCTCGTTGATCTGACCAGAGATGTGCGGCTCTAGTGCTGCGTAGTCCCAGTCCAAGTCGGGCAGGGTGTATTCAGCCACGGCTTTCCTTCCTTCGATGAGCGGATCGTCTGACGTGTCATTCGCGGGGTCCCGCCACGCGGCAACCTGGCATCTTCAACCCTGCTCCATGACCGCGGATGCCGCAAGGACGACCCCCTGTAACACCCGCCCCGGATACCCGCTTAGGCGGGAATCAAGCTGGGATCAGGACAATGCGATCAGGGCCAGCACCGCCAGCAGCGCCAGGGCGATCAGACCGGCACGCAACGCGGCGACGACATAGGCCTGGTTCCAGGCGGGGGACCCCGAGTACGAGTTCGACGGCGTCGAACCCGGACCGAACGAATGAGTGGCCATCAAATGCCTTCCAACTGCACGTCCACCTCGCCGCCGAAAAGGGCGAGTGAGGTGAGTCACAACGAAGCTCCCGCGTCCGCGATCATAACGCTAGAAACCCAGCTTGGAAAACCGGAACCCGGCGCGCCTCACACCGGGTGACCGCTGAGCGCTGTCCGGGTGTTTGCGGTGGTGAAGCGGCGATCTGACCCCTAACGAAACAATGCGCAAATCGCACGTTTCGGCATCGCCGGCAGCGGGTAAACCTTCCTCTCGGCGCGGCGATCAATTCGCTCGAGGCGCCCTCAGGCTGTCGATTGATACGCCCCGTTATCGCCTTGTTATCCACAGTTGCGTCGAAATCTGGCCGATAGAGGCTGTCTCCACCACCCATCCCAACTGTGGATAAACCTGTGGAAATTGTGGATAGCTCCATTTAGCTGTGTCGTACGTCACGCCTACTCGTAGCGTGGCGCCTGTTGGTCACCGTGGTGGCTGTGCTATGCGACCGCCGCTCCGCGAGATGCCGGCCGTCACCTATTAGGCTGGTCCGGTGATTCAGGTGTGCTCCCAGTGCGGCACGCGGTGGAACGTGCGCGAACGTCAGCGCTCCTGGTGCCCCCGCTGCCGAGGCGCGCTGATGGCGCCGCTGGCCGACACGCCCCCGGGTGATCCCCGGTGGAGTGCCCAAGCCGGACCGCAGCCGCCGGCCGCGCAGCGCACGCCGCCCCGGCTCCCGCCGGGTTTCCGGTGGATAGCGGTGCGTCCCGGAGCGGCCCCGCCGATGCGGCGGATGCGACGCCCGTTGGGCCCCACTCCGCGATATCAGGTGATTCCGCGCTGGGGCCTGGTGGATCGCGTGGACCCGGCAGCTATCGCGTCGCCGGACGGCGCCGTCAAGGCGGGACCGAGCCCCGAAATCGTGCGGGTGCTGATGTTCGCAACCCAGCTGGTACTCGCCGGCGCCGCGCTGGTGTACGCGGTGCGCTACGGGCTGCTGATCTACAACCGCAACTCGCTGCTGAATTCGCTGATCGCCCTGGCCGCGGACTGGCTGGGGATCGCCGCCAGCGTGGCGGTGATGGCAGTGCTGCTGGGGTGCTTCATCGTCCTGGTGAAGTGGTTGATCGCCCGGCGTGCCGCCGCGTTCAGCTACCACGGTCTGCCCGAACATCGTTCGACCCGCCGGTTGTGGGCCGGCTGCCTGCTTCCCTTCGCCAACCTGGTGATGGCGCCCGTATACGTCATCGAACTCGCCCTGGTCGAGGACCACTACGAACGGGTGCGCAAGCCGATCTACCTGTGGTGGTTCGCCTGGGTGGTGAGCTACGTGGTGTCGCTGTTCGCCATCGCGACGAGCTTGGCCGGCGACGCGCAGGGCATCGCCAACAACACCGTGATGGTGGTATTCGCGTACCTGGTTGCCGCGCTCACCGTCGCCGGGGTCGCCCGCGTCTTCGAAGGATTCGAACGCAAACCCGTCGAAAGGCCGGCGCACCGCTGGCTCGTCGTGGAAGCCGATCGGCCCGTGGCCTCCGCAGCACCCGCTCCGGTTGAGCCGGAGGGACAAGAACCGGCAGCATAGGCGTATGACGCGGGCGGATGAGGTCCTCGCCGGGCACCCTTTCGTGGTTGCCCACCGGGGCGCGTCGTCTTCCCGCCCCGAGCACACGCTGGCCGCGTACGACCTGGCGCTCAAAGAGGGCGCCGACGGCGTGGAATGCGACGTCCGGTTGTCCCGCGACGGCCACCTCGTGTGCGTGCACGACCGCCGCCTGGACCGCACCTCGACGGGCGAGGGGCTGGTCAGCACCGCGACGCTGGCCGAGCTGCGCGAACTGGAATACGGAGTGTGGCACGACAGCTGGCGCTCGGACGGCGCGCACGGTGACACCGGTTTGTTGACGCTCGACGCGCTCGTGGCGATGGTTCTGGACTGGCACCGTCCGGTGAAGATCTTCGTCGAGACTAAGCATCCGGTCAGATATGGCTCGCTGGTGGAAAGCAAGCTGCTGGCGCTGCTGCACCGGTTCGGCATCGCCGCACCACCGTCTGCAGATCGGTCGCGTGCGGTGGTGATGTCGTTTTCCGCCGCCGCCGTATGGCGGATTCGCCGGGCCGCACCGATGCTGCCCACCGTGTTGCTGGGCAAGACCGGGCGCTATCTGACCAGCAGCGCCGCCACCGCCGTCGGCGCCACTGCGGTGGGACCCTCGCTGGCCGCGCTGCGGGATTACCCGCAGCTCGTGGACCGCTCCGCCGCGCAGGGCAGGTCGGTCTACTGCTGGACCGTCGACGAGTACGACGACATCGATTTCTGCCGCGAAGTCGGCGTGGCATGGATCGCCACCAACCACCCGGGCCGCACCAAAGCCTGGCTGGAGAAGCGGAACGCGACCGAGAACAGCGGCTGAACCGCGGCTGCCGTCAGGGCTGGTCCTGCAACGAGTCGGTCGGCACCGGCGCGTCCGCGGCCAGCGCCTCGAACAATTTGCTGGCCGCGTCGTGATTCCATACGACGACGGAGCCCACGCCGGTGTCGGTGAACTCCCCGATGGGGACCGTCATCGGCGTGGTGGCCCCGTGCAGCGCCCAGCCGAGCCGGGCCAGGTCCCAGGCGTGGTCTCCGCGGTCGACGGTCAGCGCGCCGGCCGCCGCATGCGGCACCGCGTACCACCGCCACGGGTTGAGCCACACTGCCGGGCTGCCGGCGCGGTGCAGCAGCGCCGACATGAACTCCCGTTGGTGGACCATCCGGTCCAGGTCTGCCCGCGGGGTGGCCCGCGTCCGGACGTAACCCAGAGCAGTGCGCCCGTCCAGTCGCTGGCATCCGGCCTGCAGATCCAGGCCCGCCAGCGGGTCGCGCATCGGCTCGGCAGGGCATACGGTCACCCCGCCCAGTGCGTCGACCAGAACGGCGAACCCCGCGAATCCCACTTCGGCGTAGTGGTCCAGATGTAATCCGGTGGCCTGCTCGACCGTCTGCGCCAGCAGCGGCCCACCGCCCAGGGTGAAAGCCGCGTTGATCTTGTCGCGACCGTGCCCGGGGATCGGCACGTACGAGTCGCGCGGTAGCGACACCAGCGTGGTTCGGGCGTTGGACCCGAGCCCCGGCACGTGGACCAGCATGATCGTGTCGGTACGGCCGGTCCCGACATCGCCCCCGGTGGCCAACTGCTCCTGCTGCTCGGGGGACAGGTCCTGGCGGCTGTCGGATCCGACGAGCAGCCAGTTGGTGCCGCGCCCGGGGGCGGGACGGTCTGCGTAGTCGGTCAACACCGTCTGGCGGTGCACGGCGGAGTCGAACCACAGCATGCCGCCCAGCACGCCCGCGGTTGCCAGCAGCAACAGGATGACCAGGCTGAGGGCGGTGATGCGGAGCCAGCGGCGCTTACTGCGCTTCGCCCGTCGGGGTTTGGGCGGGGCAGGGGGTCGCGACGGCGCGGCGGACGGTGGCGGGGGCGGGGGCGGCGTGGCGGTGCGGTGCGGCGGCGGGGCACTAGTTCGTCGCGGTGCGCGCGGTGGCGGCGCGTCCCGGCGAATGACCTGAGAGGGCTCCGGCGGGACCGCTTGCCCCGGCTGGGGCGGGCTCGGCCTGCGAAATCGGGGCGGTTCCGGTGGTCCATCGCCGTTCACCCGGCTAACTTACGTCGCCGGCCCCGCTATCGGCGTGCGCGCAACCCATTGACGAACGGACATCCCATCAGAACGCGGATCGCCTGGCGCAGACCGTTCATGTCGTCGACCGGCTTGTGGAACGGCAGCCGGATGTCCTGGTCGCCGTCGTTGCCCTCGACGCGGAACCGCACGCCGTACCGGTCCAGGCCGAGTGGTCGTACGTGACCACGTCGCAGCGGCGCGGGCAGCCGGGAAACCAGCCGGGCGATCACGTCGTTGTGGGCGGTGCTGAGGTGCCACAGCAACGTCGACTCGATCTCGCAGAAGGGGTCGGGGCGGGCCGCGAGCAGATCGCGGACGGCGACCGGCTCGGCGCCGGTCGCGTCGGTCACGACCACGGACTCGATGATGAGGCGCAGCAGGGTGTAGCGAGGCTCATCGTCGTCCGTCGGGGCGGAACTGGGCCGATCGACCTGCAGCAGCACCGGGTTCGGGTCCGCCGTGGCGATCAGGTCGAGCAGTTTGGCCACCGCGCCGGGTGGGATCCGGTGCAGCCGGCCGCGCACCCACACCAGCGAGCGGACGGGTTCGCGTACCGGAAGCGGCGCATAGTCGGTGAGTTCCAGCAACGCCTGGGCGCCACATTCCAGGCCGTCGGCGGCGGCGCGGGGAACAGCCACGGCGAACGAGCCGTCGTACAGCAGGTGGTGCACGGGCGTGGCGACCGGCTCCTGGCCCTCGACCGCCAGCAGGGCGCCGTCTGCGCGTGAGCAGGCACTGCGTATGCGTTCCGCGGTGGTGGGCGTGGGATGCGCAACCGAGAGCACGTTACCTCCAAGCTTGTTAGGTAAGCCTAAGGTAACTTAGCGACGGGGTGGTAGCAAGGGCGGGCGCGCCGCGGCTGCGCCGTTAGGGTTGTGGGCGTGGCCCGCATCGCTTACCTCGGTCCGAAGGGGACGTTCACCGAGGCTGCGCTGCTGAAGATGACCGCCGACGGGCTGGTTCCCGGCCATGACCCGCAGGCGCCGCAGCCCTTGCCGGTGGACAGCACGCCCGCTGCGCTGGATGCGGTGCGAGACGGCACGGCGGATTACGCCTGCGCGCCGATCGAGAACTCGATCGACGGGTCGCTGGCACCCACCCTGGACAGCCTGGCGATCGGGTCACCGCTGCAGATCTACGCCGAGACCACCTTGGATGTGGCGTTCGACATCGTCGTCCAGCCCGGCCGCGCCGCCGCCGGCGTGCGCACGCTGGCCGCTTTCGGGGTGGCTGCGGCGCAGGTGCGGCGCTGGCTCGCCGCCAATCTGCCCGACGCCGAACTCAAGCCGGCCTACTCCAACGCCGACGCCGCGCAGCAGGTGGCCGAGGGCCGGGTGGACGCCGCCGTCACGTCGCCGCTGGCCGCGTCCCAGCGCGGTCTGGAGGCGATCGCCGAGGGCGTCGTCGACGAATCCAGCGCCCGCACCCGGTTCGTGCTGATCGGGCGCCCCGGCCCGCCGCCGGCACGCACCGGCGCCGATCGGACCGCGGCGGTGCTGCGGATCGAGAACGTCCCCGGCGCGCTGCTGCAGGCGCTGACCGAGTTCGCCATGCGGGGCATCGATCTCACCCGCATCGAGTCCCGGCCCACCCGCACCGGGCTGGGCACCTACATGTTTTTCGTGGATTGCGTCGGCCACATCGACGACGATGCCGTCGCCGAGGCACTCATGGCGCTGCACCGTCGTTGTGCCGATGTGCGTTACTTGGGTTCCTGGCCGACGGGCCAGGCTGTGGGGGTGCTGCCGCCGTCGTCGGACGAGGCCTCGGCCTGGCTGGCGGGGCTTCGAAACGGGGAGAAACAGCGATGAGCGGCCGGCTGGTGTTGGTGCGGCACGGACAATCGTTCGGCAACGTCGAGCGCAGGTTGGACACCCTGCCGCCAGGGGCGGCGCTGACCCCCCTGGGGCGCGATCAGGCGCGGGCGTTTGCCCGGGGCGGGCACAGTCGCCCGGCCATCCTGGCGCACTCCGTGGCGGTCCGGGCGTCGCAGACGGCGGCGGTCATCGCCACCGAACTCGATCTTCCGGCCCAGGAGGTGGCCGGCATCCACGAGGTGCAGGTCGGTGCGCTGGAGAACCGCAACGACGACGAGGCGGTAGCCGAGTTCCAGGCCATCTACAAGCGATGGCATCTCGGTGATCTGGACGTGGCGCTGCCCGGGGGAGAGACGGCCAACGACGTCCTGGAGCGGTACGTGCCCGTGCTCACCGAGTTGCGCATGCGCTATCTCGACGACGATCGCTTCGACGGCGACATCGTGGTGGTCAGTCACGGCGCGGCAATCCGGCTCGCCGCGGCGGTGCTGGCCGGCGTGGACGGCACCTTCGTGCTCGACAACCCCTTGGACAACGCCGAATCCGTGGCGCTGGCGCCCATCACCGACGGCCGGTGGAGTTGTGTGCGCTGGGGCGGTCTTACGCCGCCGTTCTACCCGGAACCGGGTGCTACGCCGGTGCGCGATGCCGTTGCGTCAAGCACCGATCCCATGCGCTGATCTGATCACTTCTCCGGACGACTCGGCGCACGCGCACCCGATCACGTCGCAGTCGACGACGAACTCATGGGTGAACAACTCCGGGGCGACGCAGTCCGGCTCGGTGCATTCCGGCCGACCCATCCAGTGACGAATTACAGTGCCGTGGCAGTGATCTAAGCCTGCCCGGCAGTCGCGGCAGCCTGTGCTCATAAGCCGTTCATAGCACCGGACGCCGACAGAAGCGGGTTGCCGCGCCTACCCCAAGCCCAGTAATCAGGCCCAGCCCAGCTCATCGAGCCTGTCGTCGTCGATGCCGAAGTGATGGGCGATCTCGTGGATCACCGTGATCGCGACCTGTTCGACCACGTCGGTGTCGGACTCGCAGACGTCCAGCAGCGCGTCCCGGTAGATGGTGATGGTGTCCGGCAGAGCTCCCGCGTAGTCGGAATCGCGCTCGGTCAACGCCACACCCTCGTACAGTCCGAGCAGATCGCCCTCCTCGGGATGCCGGTCGGCGACCAGCACCACGACGTTGTCCATGGCCGCCGTCAACTCGGTCGGGATCAGGTCGAGTGCATCGGAGACCAACTCGTCGAACCGCTGCGGGTCCATCCCCACGGCCACCGGCTAACCGGGTGGCGGCTCGTTGACCGGCGCGCCCTCCGGCGCCTGGGCCGGTGGCGGCGCACCGGCGTCGCCCGGTGGCGGCGCCTGGGTGGGCTGGGTTGCCGAAGGCGCCTGGCTTGCCGGGGAGGAGGGCGCGCGGGTGGGCGTCACCACCGGCTGTTGGTTGGGCAGGTGCTGGTCGCCCTGCGGGGTGGGCGGCGTCTGCTGCTGAGGTTGCGGCGCCGACGGCTGCTGGGCCGGCAGCTGCACCGGAATCTGCGGCAGGGTGAGCCGCTCCTGCGGGATGTCGGGCGGCGGGACCGGCGCCTGACCATTGATCAGCAATGGCCCCTTGGCGCTGTTCAGCAGCGTGGCCCAGCCCCCGTTGCCCAGTGTCGCGCCGATGCTGCACGCGACCTCGCGGCTGCCCGCCGACCAACTCGGCAGCGAGATGGTCGGGTAGATCAATGTCAGAGTGGTGGTGCGCAACTTGATCGGCGCGAGGTACGCGTCGGTCATCTTCGTGCAGGCGTCCTTGATGAAACCGTCCTGCTCGGCTTCCGGCGGCAGGGCGTTCGGGTACTTCTCGGCCAGGTTGACCGTCCCGGTGACCTCCATGGCGTGCGGGGCCGAACAGTCCACCGGCACGTCGACCGGCTGATTGGTGGTCGGATCGATGCCCAGGCAGGTGCCCGCCGGCCAGACCTTCGACTGGTCGATGTCGGCGATCTTGCCCTTGAAGGCGACCTGTTCGTTGTTGGGGCCGGGCAGTTGCAGGCCGCAGAGCATGCGGCGCTCGCCGTTCTGCTTCCACGCCCGGTCACCCGACCACAGCATGCTGACGGTGAATTTGCTGTTGGGGTCGAACTTCGGACCCAGGTAGCGGCGCACGGCCGGGTCGCACTGTTCGGCGTTGATCTGCTGGATGCGGGCGGGCGACGGGGGCGCGGCGCTGGGGCCGTACTCCGAGCCGGGGAAGGTGCGCATGTCGACGGACTCGGCGACCTCGAAGCGGTGGTCGTCGGCGCAATTGACGATGCTGGCCGACTCCGGCGTGCCGTCCGGCCAATTCAGGCAGTCGCCGCTGGTGGCGCGGGCGAACGCGGCGTTGCCCTTGGATCCGGTGCTGGGTATCGGGTTGCTGTCGATGAAACCGGCCAGCCGTCCGGGCCCGGTACCCACGGCGGGCAGTGCGGTCACCAGACCGGCGATCAGCAGAGCACCCAGAGCGGTGAGCAGCAGTCCGCGCCGGGTCGCAGATGCCTGCAGAGAGCGGGGCCAGCGGAAGCCCTCCGACGGCTCCGACGGCTCCGGGGGTTCGGTCGCGTCGGGCGCCTGAAGTTCCTCGGCAGCCGAAAGCTCCGCCGCATCGCCGGGGGCGTCGTCAGGCAGCGGTTCTTTCTCGGGCGCGTCCAACATCGGGTCCATTCTGACAGGGCCGACTGTGAGAGGTGAAAATCGTTGCGCATGTGAGATCGGGCAGAAACCCGGGAAGTAGTCTTGCGGCCGTGATCGACCTCAAGCTCCTCCGGGAGGAGCCCGACGCCGTACGACGCTCGCAACTCAGCCGCGGTGAGGACCCGGCCCTGGTAGACGCGTTATTGAGCGCCGACACGGCACGCCGCCAGGCCATCTCGGCCGCTGATTCGCTGCGTGCCGAACAGAAGGCCGCGAGCAAGAACGTGGGAAAGGCGTCCCCGCAGGAACGCCCCGCGCTGTTGCAGCTCGCCAAGGATCTCGCCGAGCAGGTAAAGGCCGCCGAGGCGGAGCAGGCGGCGGCCGAAGCGGCGTTCACCGCCGCCCACATGGCGATCTCCAACGTCATCATCGACGGGGTCCCGGCCGGGGGAGAGGACGACTACGCCGTCCTGGACGTGGTCGGTGAGCCGCCCGCGCTGGCCGAGCCGAAGGACCACCTGGAGCTCGGTGAATCGCTGGGCTTGATCGACATGCAACGCGGCGCCAAGGTGTCGGGGTCCCGGTTCTACTTTCTGACCGGACGCGGCGCGCTGTTGCAGTTGGGTCTGCTGCAACTGGCGCTGAAGGTGGCCGTCGAGAACGGGTTCATCCCGATGATCCCGCCGGTGCTGGTGCGTCCGGAGGTGATGGCGGGGACCGGGTTCCTGGGCGCCCACGCCGACGAGGTGTACCGGCTCGAGGCCGACGATCTCTACCTGGTGGGAACCTCCGAGGTGCCGCTGGCCGGCTACCACTCTGGGGAAATCCTGGACCTGGCCGACGGTCCGCTGCGGTACGCCGGTTGGTCGTCGTGCTTTCGCCGCGAGGCGGGCAGCTACGGCAAGGACACCCGGGGCATCATCCGGGTGCACCAGTTCGACAAGGTGGAGGGCTTCGTCTACTGCCGGCCCGAGGAGGCCGAGGCCGAACACCAGCGGCTGCTGGGCTGGCAGCGCGAGATGCTGGCGCAGATCGAGGTGCCCTACCGGGTGATCGATGTGGCCGCGGGCGATCTCGGCTCGTCGGCCGCGCGCAAGTTCGACTGTGAAGCCTGGGTGCCGACCCAGGCGACGTATCGCGAGCTGACCTCGACGTCGAACTGCACCACCTTCCAGGCGCGCCGGCTGGCCACGCGCTACCGCGACGCCAACGGCAAACCGCAGACCGCGGCCACGCTCAACGGCACGCTGGGCACCACGCGTTGGCTGGTGTCGATCCTGGAGAACCACCAGCAGCCGGACGGCAGCGTGCGGGTGCCGGCGGCGCTGGTGCCCTTCGTGGGCACCGAAATACTGGAACCGGCCGGCTGAGCATTAGCAAACGGCAAATGTGGGCATTCTGTCGGAGCATTTGCTGATTGGACCGGCGACCGCGCTGCGATTCCCCGGAACCTGTGGCGGGGGGAGCACGTATGGGGCGACTGAGTCTGTGGTGGAGCCAGGCCGACCACTATGACCAGTTGAGTTCGCTCCTGGAAGCCCGGCGGATGTGCAGTCTGGCCCGGACGATCATTGCGGTCATCGCCGGCGGCCTCGTGTTCGACGCCCTAGCAACCATCTGGACACCCACCGGGCCGAAGAGCGGCGTGCAGATCGCCTGTGCCCTCGCCGCCAGCGTCGGTGCCGCAGCCGGCTCGCTGTTGTGGGCCACGCGATGGCCCAGCCGCGAGCAGGCGATCACGTTCGCGGTGGGTTCCAACGCCAGCATCGCGCTGATCGCACTCGCCCAGAGCGATCCCATCGTGGCCATGTTCACCTGCACGACGTTTGCGGCGATGGCTTTTTACATCGCGCTCTTCCATACACCGCTGCTGATGGCTTACAACTTCGCAGTGGCCATCGCGGTTGCCGCCCTGGCCGGAGTTCGGATAGCCGCCGCCTACAACGTCGTCGCCGCCGTGTGCGGATTGTCATTGGTGCTGCTGCTCAACCTCGCGGTGCCATTCGGAATACAGGCGGTGGTGCACGTCCTCGGCGCCGACGCAGTGCGCGCGGAGCGAGACCAGCTGACGGGGTTGCTCAACCGGCGCGCCTTTCACCGCCGCGTGAAGGCCCGCCTCGCGCAGGAACGCGAGCAGCGCCTGCACCTCGTCGTGGCAATGATCGACCTGGACCGCTTCAAACTGCTCAACGACCAACACGGTCATCACGCCGGTGACACGGCGCTGATAGCGGTGGCGCGCGCACTCCGCGAAAGCGCCGGGGACACCGCACTCGTCGGACGGGCCGGTGGCGAAGAATTCGTCGTAGCCGACTATTGGCACCTTGATGAACTCGACCGCCGGGCACAGCAGCTCTGCGATGCGATTTCAGCGTTACCGTTCGGCCTGACCGCCAGTGTCGGCACCGTCTGCACCGCACCGGCGCGTCGAACCGGCAACTACGACGAACTCTTGACCGACATGATCTCGACTGCCGACGCCGCGATGTACGTCGCGAAACGCCGCGGCGGGAACCAGATCTGGCACCACGAAAACGACTACCGCAGCGATGGCGTCAGCGCGTAGTCAGCTCCCAGGTCCGTCTCTCAGGCCGCAACCTTCGGCGCCGGCACGGCAGCCGCCCGCTCGTGCCGGTGCTGACGCTCGATGGTGGCGAAGTAGAACGCGAACGCGAACGCGAAGCTGGTGAACAGGCTGCTGACGAAGAACAGCCACGGCCGCTTGAAGCCGCGTCGGTAGCCGTCGGTGATGGAGAACAGCGGCAGCAGAATGACATTCGCGATCGTGTAGTCCTGGCTGGCCGAACCGGCGGCCGGGTTGGTGAACATCAGCTGGATGTACTGCGTCCAGCTACCCGGACCCCAGAGCGGGTTGTGTACGCCCATGTGGGCGTACTCCTGCACGAAGCGGATGTTGAAGTACCAGCCCAGCGCGATCGAGGCGATGCCGACGACGTAGTACACGATTTCGAGGGGCGAGAACAGCGGACCGACGGCCGGCCGCGCATAGACCTGCCGGTTGGACGAGACGATCCAGAAGATGACGGCGATGCCGAGGACGGCGTGGGCGATGAGAGACACCATGGGCGCAGTCTCACCCGGCCGGCGAAGTTTTGTCAATATTGTCATAACTAATTGCTGAGTTGCTGCGGTACCTTACTGCCATGGTCAGGCCCGCTCAGACGGCGCGGAGCGAGCGCACGCGCGAGGCGCTGCGCCAGGCGGCGGTGGTGCGGTTTCTGGCCCAGGGCGTCGAGGACACGTCGGCCGAACAGATCGCCGCCGACGCCGGGGTCTCGTTGCGGACCTTCTACCGGCACTTCAGCTCCAAGCACGATCTGCTGTTCGCCGACTACACCGGTCTGAACTGGTTCCGGGCCGCGCTGGACGCCCGCCCGGTCGACGAGGCGGTGATCGACTCGGTGCAGGCGGCGGTGTTCGCTTTCCCGTACGACGTCGAGGCCGTCACCAAGATCGCCACGTTGCGCGGCGGCGAACTGGATCCCGGCCGGATCGTCCGGCACATCCGCGACGTCCAGGCCGACCTCGCCGAGTCCATCCAGGCGCAGCTGCTGCGTCGCGGTTGCACCAATGGCCGGCCGGGTGATGCGGGGTTGCGCAGCGTGGTGATCGCGCGGTGCATTGCAGCGGCCATCTTCGGGGCGATGGAGGCGTGGATGCTGGGCGGCGACCGGTCGCTGAGCGAACTCGCCAGGATGAGCCATGTGGCGCTGGAAACGCTGCGGACCGGTCTCAGCGATACCTGGACCACCTGGGCGACCGGCCAAGTTTCGTCATAATTGACAAAACTTCGGCTGCGTGCCAGCCTCCCACTCAGGAGGTCGGCATGTCTGAAACTGGGAACGAGTACGACGCGATCGTCATCGGCGCGGGCCACAACGGTTTGACCGCGGCGGTGATGCTGCAACGGGCGGGTCTGCGCACCGTGTGTCTGGACGGGAAGCTTTACGCGGGTGGCATGGCCTCCACCGTGGAATTGTTCGACGGCTACCACTTCGAAATCGCCGGGTCGGTGCAGTTCCCGACGTCGGGGGAGGTCATCAGCGAACTCGGCCTGGACACGTTGCCGACGGTGGACCTGGAAGTGATGTCGGTAGCGCTGCGCGGTGTCGGCGACGATCCGCTCGTCCAGTACAGCGACCCGATGAAGATGTTCGCCCACCTCAACGAGGTGCACGGCGCCGACGCGGTGGCCGGCATGGGCGGTCTGCTGATGTGGGCCCAGGCGCCCACCCGTGCGCTCGGCCGCTTCGAGGCGGGCACGCTGCCCAAGACCTTCGACGAGATGTATGCCTGCGCGACAAACGAATTCGAGCGCTCCGCGATCGACGACATGCTGTTCGGCTCCGTCACCGACGTGCTGGACCGCTACTTCCCCGACCGCGAGAAGCACGGCGCGATCCGGGGTTCGATGACGGTGCTGGCGGTCAACACCCTCTACCGCGGGCCCTCCACCCCGGGCAGCGCGGCGGCGCTCGCCTTCGGGCTCGGCATCCCCGAGGGCGACTTCGTCCAGATGAAGAAGCTGCGCGGGGGCATCGGCGCGCTGACGGCGCACCTGGCCCAGGTCCTGGAGGACAACGGCGGCGAGGTGCGGTTGCGGTCCAAGGTCACCGAGATTCTGGTGGCGGACGGCCGGGTGACCGGGGTGCGTACCGAGGCCGGGGAAACTGTGAACGCCCCGATCGTCGTTTCCTCCGTGGCGCCCGACGTCACAGTCAACGACCTGATCGATCCGTCGGTGATGCCCGCCGAGATCCGGGAGCGTTACGGACGCATCGACCACCGGGGCAGCTACCTGCAGATGCACTTCGCGCTGGAGGAGGCCCCGCAATTCGTAGCTCCGTACGAGGCACTCAACGACCCGACCATGCAGGCGTCGATCGGCATCTTCTGTACGCCGGAAGAGGTTCAGCAGCAGTGGGAGGACTGCCGCCGCGGCATCGTGCCGGCCGACCCGACGCTGGTGCTGCAGATCCCGTCGGTGCACGACCCGGATCTCGCACCCGAGGGCAGGCACGCCGCGTCAGCCTTCGCGCTGTGGTTCCCCATCGAGGGGGGTGCCGACTACGGTCAGGCCAAAGTCGAGATGGGGCAGCGGGTCATCGACAAGATCACCCGGCTGGCACCGAATTTCGAGCGCAGCATCATCCGTCACACCACCTTCACGCCCAAGCACATGGGCGTGATGTTCGGTGCGCCGGGCGGTGACTACTGCCATGGCCTGCTGAGTTCCGACCAGATCGGGCAGAATCGACCCGGTCCGAAAGGCTATATCGGGCAACCGATTCCGGTGCACGGCCTGTATCTGGGCAGCGCCGGGTGCCACGGTGGTCCGGGCATCACGTTCACCCCGGGCTACAACGCGGGCCGTGCGGCGCTGGAAGACCGCTAGCCTTTCGTGCGCCGAGCGTACGGCCATCCGCACATTCGACACCGACCGTGCGGCTGGCCGCACATTCGCCGAGGAATCAGCCGCGCTGATCCAGCAACTCGTCCAGGCAAGCGAGGAACTCGTCGGGCCGGGCCGGGGTGAAGGCCGGCTGCGACCCGGGTATGTCGAGGGTGATCAGCGTCGATTTCAGCGGCCGGTAGAGGTCCAGCGGCAGCCAGCGCCGCAGGTCCGGGCTGCCCCAGATATTGAATCGAACCGTGAGCAGCCCGAGTGGCTCGGACTTGTATCCCCGAATTTGGTCCAAGCCGATGACTTTCGCGGTACCCGAAGGAAAGTGGTAGCGGCGCAACGTAATCGCCATCTGGTCCAGTTGCACCGCGCCGTCGTCGTAGCACAGATCCGACACGGTGCTCATGCCCGGCAACTCCGCAACTCGTGGCCGCGGGTGGTCAGGCAGCGGCCGTCCTCCAACCGCCACTGCCAGCCGTGCAGGTTGCAGGTCAGCGTATTGCCCTCGATCACACCGAATTTCGACAGGTCGGCCTTCAGGTGCGGGCATCGCCGCTGAATCTCCCAGCCGTCCAGCGTGATCGTTGCCGAATCGTCGTGGCTCTCGGCGAACCAGCCGTCGGCATAGGCGATCCGTTCATCGGTCAGGCACTTGAAGAACGTGTACAGGTATTCGTTGTAGCCACCGACGCGCCAGGCCCGGAAACGGGTCGACAAGAAGATGGTGTTGACCCAGTCCGGTTCGTTGTCACGCAAGACAGTGCGCACCAACTCCGGTGCGATCTCGAACCCGTAGCGGAACTTCTCGTCCGGAATGGCTTCCCGCACGGCTCGTTTCGGGAAGTCGAGAATCACCGTCTCCGGACCGATCACCAACTCCACCGGATAGCCGATACCGTCGCAGATCTCGTTGCTCTGCAACATGATCGGCTCGAACAGCGCCCGCAACGGCTCGAGTAGCGGTTCGCCGGCGGCGGGTGCCCAGGCGCCTTTCTCGGCGGCCAGCACCGGTGCCATGCGCTCGGCGTAGTCGGCGATGTAGTCGGCCTTGCGGGTGGTGAAGATCGCCTCCACCTCCTCGGTGGGCAGCGGGTGCTGCAGCGAGTTCAGTTGCGGGCCGGTGAAATCGGCGACGGAGCCGGGCATCATCAGCAGTCCGCGGTCGTGGCCGTGGCGACGCATCTGGTCCAGGAACACCATCTGGTCCGGGAAGATGTTGCCCGGGTCGTCGTGGTCGTCGTTGAGCCCGCGCAGATCGGGGTCCAGGAAGGCCGGGGGGCCGGCCGAAGGCACCACCCAGGTCGCTCCGACCTGCGCGATGTACTGCCGGGCCCGGTCCATGCCCCGCTGGCGCTTCTGGGTGGCGAATGCCTCCTTCGCGCGGGCCGGCATGTCGTAGACCATCGGGTACCAGATCGCACCCGAGTACTGCAGCAGGTGCACGTCGATGTGCCCGAAGTCGGCGGCCAGCACGTCCAGGTCGACCGGGCGCGCGTCGTTCATGTTGAACACCGTGGTCTCACCGTCGGAGACGACCAGCGCGGAGTCGCCGATCGGACCGTCCGCGGGCGCCCGCAAAGCGATGATCATGATGTCGAGGTCGCCCTTGGGGCCGGACAACTGGTGGCTCACCGAGTCCGTGGTCTCGAAGAATCGGTGGAATCCCAACTTCTCGAACTCGTGCCGCAGATCCGGCACCGGGAAATCGGGCAGCAGCACCACCGCGTCCTTGTTGACGTGAGCCTGCAGCAGCGCGGCGTCGAAGTGGTCCTTGTGCAGGTGCGAGACGTACAGGTAGTCACAGTCGCCCAGGGCGTCCCAGTCCAGGCCTGAATAAGCCGGCGAGTTGTCGGGAAACGGGAACCACGACCCGAAGTACGCGGGGTTCACCCAGGGGTCGCACAGGATGTTGCCCGCCCGGGTCTGGATCAGAAAGCCGGCGTGGCCGACGCTTGTTACCTGCACAAATACCTTCCCGGACCATCTCGGAGACGCCTTGAGTTTAGCTTGCGTCAGAGGTCGGGGTCTTCCCACAACCGCCGGTAGTAGTCGATGCGCAGGGGGTCGGGGTCGACGCCGTAGGCGGCGAAGAACTCCGGTTCCCAGTTGCGGCCGGGGTAGTTCCAGCCCAGCGAGAGCGTTGCTACGGCCAGGTCGGCCCATCGGTCGGCCACCCCGAGCTCGCCGAGGTCGACGTGCCCGCAATAGCGGCCGACGTCGTCGATCAGTGTGTTGGGGGCGCAGGCATCACCGTGGCAGACCACCAGCCGGTCGATCGGCGGTGGATCTCCGAGATGCGCCCGGTGCGCGGGAAGCAGCACGGGCAGCCGGCTGGCGACCGACCAGTCGAACGGACACGACACCACCGGCAGGGTGTCGTGCATTGTGCGCAACCCCACAGCGATCGCGGTGACCGCGGTGGCGGGTGCGGCCTGCCATCGCGGGTGCACCGCGGACACACCGGGCAACCCGACGGTGCGCAACCAGGCCCCGTCGTCGTCGACGCCGTAGTCGATGACGGGCGGCACCTTCAGGTACGGCGCGGCCCAACGCAACCTGTGCGCCTCACCCGTGAAATCGGGTGAATGGACACCGCCCACTTTGATGAATTCGGCGGCTGCCCGGGAGTAGCCGCCGACCCGGAAGGTGACGTCACCCAGCTCGTTGCGCCACACCGCGCGCACCGGCCGCCCGGCCGCGAGTCGGCGCACCAACCCTGGGACCGGTGGGGGCGACAACGGAAAGGACAACGCTCACCTCTCTGTCTGTGCCTTCGCCGGCGCACTAGGCTGAATTGCTGTGGAACCTGCATATGGCACTGCCATCACCCTTGCCCGAATGATCTTCCGCCTGCAGGGTCTCAAGATCACCGTGACCGGCGTGGAGAACCTGCCGACCAGCGGTGGCGCCGTGGTCGCGATCAACCACACCGGTTATCTCGACTTCACCCTGGCCGGTTTGCCGGCATACAAGCAGGGGCTCGGCCGAAAAGTGCGATTCATGGCCAAGCAGGAGGTGTTCGACCACAAGATCGCCGGGCCGCTGATGCGTTCTTTCCGGCATATTCCGGTGGATCGGGAAAGTGGTGCCGCGTCGTATGCCGCGGCGGTGGACAACCTCAGGGCCGGCGAATTGGTGGGCGTGTACCCGGAGGCGACGATCAGCCGCAGCTTCGAGATCAAGGAATTCAAGACCGGCGCCGCGCGGATGGCGGTCGAAGCCGGGGTGCCGATCGTTCCGCACGTCATCTGGGGCGCGCAGCGCATCTGGACCAAGGGCCACCCCAAGAAGATCTTCCGGCCCAAGGTGCCGATTCAGGTGATCGTCGGCGAACCGATCGAACCGACGTTGTCCACCACCGAACTGACCACTCTGTTGCACTCCCGGATGCAGCACCTGCTGATTCGTGCGCAGGAGCAGTACGGGCCGCACCCGGCCGGGGAGTTCTGGGTGCCGCGCCGCCTGGGCGGCGGTGCCCCGTCCCTGGCCGAGGCGGCCCAGATGGACGGGGACGAGGCGGCGGCCAAGGCGGCCCGCCGGGCGGAACGGACGCACCCCACCGGAGCCGCGGAGCAGTGACCGATGGCCGAGCCCATTTACCGCGCCTGCGAGATCCTGGCTCAGTTTCTGGTCCGGGCCACCGGGACGCGGATCACCTATGCGGGCGAGGAGAACATTCCGCAGCGCGGTGGCGCGGTGATAGCGATCAACCACACCAGCTACGTCGACTTCCTACCGGCCGGCCTGGCGATGCGGCGCCGGCACCGCCGGTTGCGGTTCATGATCAAGGCCGAGATGCAGCGGGTGAAGATCGTCAACTTCCTGATCAAACGGAACGGGGCGATTCCGGTGGACCGGAGCTCCGGCCACGACGCGTACGACGCCGCGGTGCAGGCGCTGCAGGACGGCGAGCTCGTCGCGGTCTATCCGGAAGCCACCATCAGCCGCAGCTTCGAACTCAAGGAATTCAAGACCGGCGCCGCGCGGATGGCGGTCGAAGCCGGCGTCCCGATCGTCCCGCTGATTGTCTGGGGCGCGCAACGCATCTGGACCAAGGGACTGCCCAGGCAGCTGGGTCGCAAGAAAGTCCCGGTGACCGTCGCGGCGGGGCCGCCGCTGCCCGCAGCGCGCGACATCACCCTGACCGACAAAGAACTTTACGAGTCGACCAACGAAGAGCTTTACGAGTCGATGACTTCGCTGTTGCATCGGGTGCAGCAGGATTATCCTCATCCAGCCGGCGAGCGATGGGTGCCCTGCCGGCTTGGCGGCGGGGCGCCAACGGTGGATGAGGCCGCGCGAATGGACGCTGAGGAGACGGCGGCGAGGGCCGCACGCCGGAAACCGCGTCAGTCACGGTAGGGAAAAAGGAGACGCAAGAGATGGCCGAGCCAGTCTTCCGGATGTTGGAGTATCTCGTTCCGTCGGCTATGGCGCTGAACGGAAACAAGATCACGTACTACGGCCTGGAGAACATCCCGACGAGCGGCGGCGCCATCATCGCGCTCAATCACACCAGCTATGTGGACTGGATTCCCGCGTCACTCGCCGCGAAGGAACGCAAGCGCCGGTTGCGGTTCATGATCAAGGCGGAAATGCAGGAGGTGAAAGCGGTCAACTACATCATCAAGCACATCCAGCTGATCCCCGTTGACCGCAGCATGGGTGCCGATGCCTACGGGGTGGCGGTGCAGCGGTTGCGGGAAGGCGAACTCGTCGGGGTGCACCCGGAGGCGACCATCAGCCGCAGCTTCGAACTCAGAGAATTCAAGACCGGCGCGGCGCGGATGGCGGTCGAGGCGCAGGTGCCGATCATTCCGATGATTGTCTGGGGGGCCCACCGGATCTGGCCCAAAGACCAGCCTAAGAAACTTGTCCGAAGCAAGGTCCCCATCACGGCGGCAATCGGGCCGCCGCTGGCCCCCGGAGGCGATCACGACGCGCTCAACGCCACACTGCGGCAGGCGATGCAGGCGATGCTCTACTGGGCGCAGGAGAACTACCCGCATCCGGAGGGCGAGCCCTGGGTGCCGCGCCGGCTGGGCGGCAGCGCGCCGACGCCGGACGAGTCCAAGGAATTCCGTATCGCCGAATTGGCCGAGCGAGCCCGAAAGCGCGCGCTGTACGACGAGGCGGCGAAGAAACGACCGAAGGCGGGCCGCACTGACGACTCCGGCCGGTCGTAAGCACGCCTCGGCCCAGGGACCCGATGCCTGAGCCGACGTCGACACGCATCTCGTTGCTGAATCAACCTGCGCTCATCGGGTGCGACGTCGACGGCACCCTGCTCAACGACGAAGAAAAGCTCAGCGCGCGCACGCGCGCGGCGGTCCAGGCCGCGGTCGCGGGAGGCACCCACTTCGTGCTGGCCACCGGGCGTCCACCGCGCTGGATCAGGCCGGTTGTGGAAGCCCTCGGGTTCGCGCCGATGGCGGTTTGCGCGAACGGTGCCGTCATCTACGATCCCGAAAACGACAAGGTGCTGTCGGCGCAGACGCTGTCCATCGACACCCTGGCGGCGCTGGCTGATATCGCGCGGCGAGTCATCCCCGGAGTGGGCCTGGCGGTCGAGCGGATCGGCGAGCGTGCCCACGACACCGCGACCCCGCAGTTCATCAGCTCGCCCGGTTATGAGCACGCGTGGTTGAACCCGGACAACACCGAGGTGTCGATCGACGACTTGCTCAGTGCGCCGGCGATCAAGTTGCTGATCCGCAAGGCCGGCGCGCTGAGTGCGGACATGGCTGCGGCGTTGGCCGGACATATCGGTACGGAAGGCGATCTCACCTACTCCACCAACAACGGCCTGCTGGAGATCCTGCCGAGGGGCATCAGCAAGGCCACCGGCCTGCGCGAAGTCGCGGAACCGCTCGGCATTCTCGAGTCGGAGGTGATCGCATTCGGCGACATGCCCAACGATGTGCCGATGCTGATGCAGGCCGGGCTGGGCGTGGCAATGGGTAATGCGCACCCGGACGCGGTGGCCGCTGCCGATGAAGTCACGACGCCGAACAGCCAGGACGGTGTGGCGCGCGTGCTGGAGCGTTGGTGGTCTTAGTCGTGGGGGCCGCGACGATGTGGGACACTGCCCGCGTGTTCAGGAATGCGGGCCACGGTGGCAGGGGACCGGAGGGGACCTGATGGATTCCGAAACAGACCCGCCCGAGGAGGGTGGGACCGAGGACACCAAGCCCGAGGACACCAAGCCCGAGGAGGCCAAGCCCGAGCCGGGCGAATCGGCTCAGGATCGTCCGCGCCGGAGTTCGTTGGGTGCGAACCGTCCGTTCAAGGATGCGCCGGACAAGCCGGACGGCCCGCCTCTGCTGAAACCCCTTGGCAGCATTCAGTTCCAGGACGCGGCAACGACGAAGCCGAGGCCGCCCACCCCGGCCGAGTTGCGCGCCCGGAAGAAGCACGAAGAAAAGGAACGCGAGCTCGAAGAGGCACGGGAGGCCGCCGAGGCCAAACGCCAGAAGCAGAAGCGCATCCTGATGGGGTCCGCGGCCGCAGTCGGGGTGGTGGGTCTGGTGGCAGGCGTCGGGTACTGGTTGTTGAGGCCGGACAACGTCACCGCGCAGTGCGTTCAGGACGACCCCAACGGCCAGCCGGTGATCGTCCCCGACAGCTACTGCACCGGTCACACACCGGGCATGAACGGCTTCTTCTTCTGGGGCGGGCATTCCTACCGCTACTACTACGGCAGCTCGGGTTCGGTAGGGCAACGGCCGATCGGCGGATCGACGAGCATCCCGAAGGGCGCGAACGTCACGACGAAATCCGGCACCAGCATCCAGCGGGGTGGCATCGGGGGCAGTGGCGGCAAAGGCGGCGGGGGCGGCGGCTCGTGAAACGCGCCAGGTCTCAGCCGCGGCCGAACTGGCAGTCGATCGTCGAATCACAGGGGCTCGTTTACGGGACACCGGCACGCGACGCCCGCGGCGCCGACCGGCCGTACTGGGACGAGTCGGTCTATTACGAGTTCGAGATGGACGAGATCCTGGCGTTGGAAGCCGACGTCGAGCTGCTGCACTCGATGTGCCTGAATGCCGTCGAGCAAGTGGTCCTGATGGAGCGGTACGCGGATTTCGGTCTGCCGGAATGGGTTTGGCCACATGTCGCCGAATCGTGGCGTCGCTCGGATCCACACGTCTACGGCCGCTTCGACCTGCGTTATGACGGCCGGCGCCCCGCGGTGTTGCTGGAATACAACGCCGATACGCCCACCACGCTGTTGGAAGCCGCGATCCTGCAATGGTATTGGCTGAAAGACAAGTTCCCCAACGACGATCAGTGGAACTCGTTGCACGAACAGCTGGTCGAACGCTGGGGCGTGGTCCGGGATCTGTTGCCCAGCAACGAACTACACTTTTCCTGGTCCGGTGTGGAGGCCACCGGCGAGGACCAGATCACGACCACCTATCTGCAGGAGACCGCGGCCGAGGCCGGTTTTCAGACCGTCGGGCTGTTGATCGAGGACGTCGGCTGGGACTCCGCGCTGGAGCGATTCGTCGACCTGGAAGAAGACCCGATTCAGGCCATTTTCAAGTTGCACCCGTGGGAGTGGGTGCTCGACGATCAGTTCGGTAAGTATGTGGTGCAGACGCTTCCGCAGACCATGTGGATCGAACCGTTGTGGAAGACGTTGCTATCCAACAAGTCGATCCTGGCCGTGCTGTGGGAGATGTATCCGGGGCACCCGAATTTGTTGCCCGCTTATCTCGACGACCCGCACGAACTCACCGAGTATGTGCGCAAGCCGAAGCTCGGACGCGAAGGCGCGAACGTGACCGTCGTCGGCGCCGGCATGGAGACCGCCACGGGTGGCTTCTACGGCGAAGAGGGATTCGTCTATCAGTTGTTGGACCCGTTGCCTGAATTCGACGGCATGCGACCGGCTTTGGGGGCCTGGGTGGTCGGCGACACCGCTGCGGGTCTGGGCATCCGCGAGACTGCCGGGCTCATCACCGATGATGGCGCGGCGTTCGTTCCACACCGAATTCCATTGAGATGAAACTGCTATGAACGGAGCTGATCTTCGATGACGACGACGATTGTTGCGCTGCCGCATTCGGATTACTGGAGCTGGTTGGGACGAGGCGCCGGCGCCATCGTGCTCTACTCGATCCTCGGTCTCGTGCTGATGATCGTCGGCTTCTACGCCATTGATCTGACCACGCCGGGCCCACTGCGCAAGATGGTCAACGCGGGCAAGCCGAACGCCATCCTGGTGGCCGCGGCCGGCATGGTCAGCATGGCTTTCATTGTGGTCATTGCGATTTACTCGTCGTCGGGCAACTTGCGGGAGGGGCTGCTGGCGTCGGCGGTCTTCGGCTTGGTCGGTATCGCCTCGCAGGTGGTGATGATGCGGGTCGCGACCGTGGTGATCGGCATCGACATGGACACGTTGTTCCACTCGGACGAATTCAGCTACGACGCTTTGATGGTGGCTGCGGCGCAGTTCGCGCTCGGGATCGTGGTGTCGGTCGCGATTCTCTGAGGGGGGCCCCGGTGCCGCACCGGCACCGATGGCCAGTCACAGCAGTCACTTTCGCCCCTGAAAGTCGAGGCGCACGTGCCTGACGAACGTGATATCGCCGGTGATAGCACGTTCTAGCGGGTGTCATGCCCCGGCTGGCGGTGAGCGCGGGGAGCTAGGCCGCGGGTCTGATCGCCAGGGCGAGTTGCTGGGGGGTGTAGTTCACCAGCAAGGGGATCAGTCCCGAGAACGGAGTCCCGAAGATTGTCACCGGTAATGAGATTGCCGGCGTCAGAACCGACTGGGGCACGTTGATGGTCGCGGTGGCCGGATGGGGAGGAACCAGGAGCCCGTCGGAGGGCAGGTGCAGAACGATGGCGACGTTGGTGGGAAGGAAGTTCGGGTCCAGACCCGTCGGCACATTGATCGTCGTGTCGATCGGGAGATTGCCGTTGAGGAATCCGTTCAACGCGACTGCCGGCGCATCGAACAGCGTGCCGGCCGCCCCGAAGTAGTTCCCGGCCCCGATCTGCTGCCCGAACGTCTCGGCGCTGGCCGCAATCGCATTCAGGGTCGCCAGCGGAGCGCCGGCGGCGGCATAGGTAGCCACCAGCGGCAGCCCGAAGAAGGCTTGGAGTGATCCAGTCTGTGTAGTGAGATGCAGGTCGGCCTGCGCCCGGATGCTCGGAACCGTAAGCGTGTTAAGCACATTGGTGAAGTTCTGCGCCATTTGGCGCGGAATGGACGGCGGTATCAAATTGGTGAAATATTGCGACTCTTGTCCGGGGATGTTCATGATCGTGAAGAAATCTCCCAGCGGACCGAGCAGCGTCGGACTCACGGTGGCGGTCACAGACAGGGTTGGAATATCCACGTTGATGGTCACCGGTCCGGGATTGACTCCGGTGACCAGCAGGCCCAGCGTCGCTCTGCCGAACTCGGCGACCGCGCCCGTGTAGTTGCCCGTCATCAACGTTTGGGCGGCCTGTTGAACCCCCGATATGAACTGCGGCAGCCCGGTGACCAACCCGTTGATCCCGTTCACCGCGGACGTCACAAACGTCTGGGCGAAGCCGATTTGGGTTGTGATGAACTGCTGCGCAAAGGCGGCGGGGTTGAAGGTGGCGAGCTGCTGGATAGCCGCTTCGATCGCCGCCGGCAGGTTCGGCAAGTTGGCCGGGATGTTCGCGATAGCAGTGGCAATCTGCTGTGCGTAGCCCACTTGGTTGGCCAGGAACTGGCGGAAGAACGGCAACGGGTTCGCGGCCCAGGCGCTGCCGAGGGCTTGCAGGTTGGTGGCCGTGTTGGTGATGAGCTGTCCGTAAGCGCCACCCGGAACCGTCGTCGCAGCGCTCGCGAGAACCGTTCCAGCATTGGCGATTTCGGCACTCGCGTACGCCGCTGCGCCGCTGTTCAGCAGGCGCACGAAGTCGGCGTGATACGAGGACACCTGGGCGCTGACGGCCTGAAACTCCTGACCGAAGCTGCCGAACATCCCCGCGACCGCGGCCGACACCTCGTCTGCGGCGGCAGCCGCGATGCCGGTGGTGGGGGCCGATGCGGCCGTCGTCGCCTGCTGCATGGACGAACCGATACTCGCCAGATCCTCGGCGGCAGCCGTGACCCAATCTGGCATCGTGACCAAATACGACGTTGTGGCCAAGTACGACACTGCCGAATCCCCTCGAACGACTTCCCCGCCGATTCGAGCGTAATCCCAGGTGGAGCGCGAGCGCCGGAGATTCGCCGAACTCAGCGGCAAGTCAGCCGCACCGGCACCGATACCGGACCGCGCAGCGACGGCGTGATGCTCCACCTGACCGGCCCGGCCAGTTCCAGCCCGTCCAATTCGTCCAGCAGGCAATCGATGGCCGTGGCCGCTTCGAGCCGGGCCAGATGAGCTCCCAGGCAGAAGTGCAGTCCGTGCCCGAACGCCAGGTGTCCGGTGGTGTTGCGCCGGATGTCGAAGCGGTCCGGGTCGCCGAATTTGGCGGGATCCCGGTTGGCCGCTCCGTAGAAGAGCAAAGCCCTTGCGCCCTTGGGGATTACCGTGTCGCCGATCTCGTAGTCGGCGGTAGCCGTCCGGGTTACCCACTGCACCGGCGAACCCCACCGCGCCGTCTCTTCGACCGCGGCATACAGGCGGCTGCGGTCCGCCTTCAGTTCGGCGAACAACTCGGGATCCTCGGCGAGCCTGATGAGCAGCATCCCGAGCAGGTTCGTGGTCGTCTCGTTTCCGGCCACCAGCAGGACGAGCACATAGAGGAACGCCTCGTTGTCGGAAAGTTCCCCGACGGCCACGGCCGCCTGCAGGCGCGTCAGTAGGTCGTCGGCGGGTTGCGTTGCACGCGTGCGCATTTCGGCGTCGGAGAAACTACGCAGCCGCAGGTAGGCCTGCATCGCCGAGCCCATCATGCGCACGATCTGCGGCAGCGACCGCGGGGCGAATATCTGCGCGAACTTCTCCGACACCGCCCGGAACCCCGGCCATTGTTCCCGCGGAATACCCAGGATGTTGGCGATGACGTTGATGGGCATCGGGATGGTCAGCGCCGGAACGAGATCGACGACGTCGCCGCGCTTGAGCCCGGTGACCGCCTCGTCGGCCAGCGCGCGGATGTCCGTCGTCCACTCCTGGACGGCGCGCTTGGTGAACAGTGGCGCCACGATATGGCGCAGCCGAGTGTGATCCGGCGGGTCGGTGAAGACCACCATGTTCGCCACGAACGACCGCAGGGTGATGCCGTCGCGCGAGGTGAAGGTGGCGTTGTCGCGGACGGCGGAGTGGACATCGTCGTAGCGGCCGACCATCCAGACGCCGAGACGTTCGTTGATCACCACGGGGTGTTCCCGAATCCGTCGATAGTCGGGATACGGGTCGGCGATGTTGCGGATGAGCGTGGGGTCGAACGTCGTACGCGGCACCGACGCCGGCGCGGTGTGCGGATGCGGGCGGCGCAGGTCGCGGTAACCGCCGACGGCCACCGGCCGCCAGAGGTCGGTGACCGAGCGGCGTGCCGCCGAGGCGAGCGCCCGGGGCGGCGGCCTGAGCAGATCAGTCGTCACTCCGATGACGCTAGGCCGCGGACGACGTCGCGAGAATGGTCGTTTCAGACACAGATTTGATATTTTCGGACAATGCCCGGTGCTGCCTCTCCCATCTGGGACGTGGCGTTGTCGTCGGCCACGGGCCGGCACCTGCTGGAGACCGGACGTCGGCACGGGCTTGACCCCGCCACGTGCCTGACCGGAACGGGCCTGACGTACGACGACCTGGCCGATCCGGCGACGGAGGTCTACGCCAGTCAAGAGCTGACCATGATCCGCAACGTGATCGGCCGACTCGGCGACCAGGCCGGGCTCGGCATGGAGACCGGCATGCAGTACAACCTCGCCGACACCGGCATCTTCGGCTACGCGTTGATGGCCAGCCCCACCTTTGGTGACGCCATCGACGTCGCCTGCCGCTACGCCGCTCTGACCGATACCTACTTGAGCCTGGTCGCGGAGGTCACCAGCAGCGAAGCCGTGATCGAATTCCGCGACAACCGGATCCCGCGCGATGTCCGGAGATTCGTGATGGAACGCGATTTCGCGATCATGCTGCGGTTGTTGCCATTGCTGCTGGGCGCCAACCACCCGGGCGTCACGCTGCGGATGGAACTTGCGGATATGCAATTGCCAACGCAGACAGTCGAACTGGGCGGTGTGACGGTCCACGTCGAATACACCTCGCAAAATGCACTGGTCATCCCGGCCGACCTGGTCAGCCGGCCCATGCCCGCGGCCGACCCGCAGACGGCGGCGATCTGCATCCGCCAGTGCGAGGAGCTGCTGAACCGGCGACGCACCCGGCGGGGCTTCTCGGCGACCGTCCGGACCAGGCTGATCCAGGATTCCGCGGCGATTCCGTCGATGGCGACGGTCGCCAAAGAGCTGTGCATCACCGAGCGCACCCTGCACCGCCGGCTGGCCGGCGAGGGCACCAGCTATCGCGCGCTGCTCGACGAGGTGCGCGCCGCACTGGCCGGCGAGCTGTTGAAGTCCGGACTCACCGTCGAGGAGACCGCACAGCGGCTCGGCTACTCCGAGACGGCCGCCTTCACCCGCGCCCACATCCGCTGGAACGGGCATCCGCCCAGCCGGCGCCGATGACTTAAGCCTCTGCCCGGCGGCGGCTGCTGTAACTAGCCTCAGCATCCATGGGGAACCGGAAGCCGCTGCTGGGCGGGCTGATGGCGGCGGGCGGCATAGCGGGCTTGTACAACTGGATGGGACGACCGGTGATGTACAACTGGGGCGCCACCGATGAGGAAGTCAATGCCGAACTGCCCGGCGACGAACTGGTCCAGCCCGGGGCGGTGCGCACCACTCGCGGGATCACGGTGGCCGCTCCGCCGGCGGCGATTTGGCCGTGGCTGGCGCAGATCGGCGAGGACCGCGGTGGCTTCTACAGCTACGACTGGCTGGAACGCCTGATTGGCACCAGCATCCACAACGCCGACACCGTCCATCCGGAGTGGCAACGGTTGAACGTCGGCGACGTTGTGTGGCTGGCCCGCCGGTACGGCCGCAATGGGAGCCAAGTGGTTGCGGCGGTGGAGCCCGAGTCGCATCTGGTGTTGATGTCGCGCGCGGACTTCGAACGGGTGCAGCGCGGCGAAAAAGCCATCGCGTCCTGGGCGTTCTACCTGCGACCGCAGAACGGCACGACCCGGCTGCTAGCGCGTGGCACCGGGGGCGTGGCCGGAATGGCCTTCTTCGACATTCCGCACTTCGTGATGGAACGCGGCATGCTCCGCGGACTCCGCAAGCGTGCCACTGTCGTACGCTGACACCCTGTCCCGCAACGTCTTTGGCGCGACAGTACCGGCAATCAGCGAAGCGCCGTCGATGGTCCGTGGCTGGTAGGCGAGCGCGGCCAGCCGTTCGGACATGACGGCCACCGGGTCTGCGACGGCATCCGAAAGACCGGACAGGAATGCCCACTCGTGCTCGTCACTGCCGAAATAGACCACGGTGTCGAATGTTTCGCGGAATCGGTGCCATGACGACAGCAGGGTTGCATTGCGCCACAGCGTCGGGCAGCCCGCCTGGTCGACCACCACGCGCCCGATTCCACGGCACTTCCGCAGGAACTCACTTTCGTACAGGCGGTTGTGCTGCGCGGGTTCCGAGCGCTCGTCGGGCAGGTCCACGATCACGATGTCGTATGACGACGTGGACCGGTCCACGAAGTCCCATCCGTCCCGGTAGTGCATGGTGATGGGGCCGAGTCCCTTTTCGGCCCTGCGCAATTCGTCCGGGGAGTAGCCGTAGGGCAGGTGTTCGGCGCACAACCGCACCGCGTCGCGGTCGATGTCGACGTGATCGACGTGGGTGGCGCCGGCGGCGACCGCGAGCTGACTCACCACGCCCTCCCCGGATCCGACGATCAGCACCCGCTCGACGCGGCCGGCCAGCAACAGGGCGGGCACCAGCAGCGCCTCGTGGTAGACCAGCTGGCTGAACTCCGTGCTCTGGCGTTCGCCGTCGCTGAACAGCGCCACTCCCTGCTCGGTGCGACCGATCACCAGTTCCTGGTAGCCGGTGCGCACATCACAGAGCACCTCGGACAGCGTCCAATTTCGGGTGAGTCCCGGTGCCAGCGGTTCGACGATGGTCCGAGCAAGCCCGCACGGACCGAAAACGGTTGGCAGCGGCGGGAATCCGTTGAACTGCACCGACGCATAACTCCCGGTGTAAGCGCCGGTGTCGCAGATCTCGACCTGGTCGCCCGGGCGCAGCGTGACCGGCAGCGGATAGCGCTGGTACAGCACGTCATCGCCGTCGCATGTCGGGCCCGCCAGCACGGCGTCGGCCACGGCATCATCGTCGCGTGGGGTTCGCAGGCGGTAGCGGATGTACTCGTTCTCGGTTTCGGCGAGGCCGCTGTAGCGGCCGACGTCGAGGTACACCCAGCGCCGGCCGTCGGTCCCGGTGCGCACCGACACCACCTCGCAGGCGATGGTGCCGGCGGACCCGACGACCACGCGTCCCGGCTCGAACGCCAACCGTGGTGTCTGCGAGCCGAAATGCCGGCCCAGGGCCGACGCGATGAGATCGGCGATCACCTCGAGGTCCGGTGCCACGCCGGCGTACGGGAGCGGGAAGCCGCCACCGGCGTTGAGCGTGGTGAGCCCGTCAACCGTATCGAACACCGAAGCGGTAGAGGCGATCCCGAGTTCCCATGCGGCGGCGTCGAGTTGCTGTGAGCCGACGTGGAAGCTGACGCCCGCGGCGACCAGGCCCGACGACCGGGCGCGGTTAAGCAGTTCGGCGGCGTGTGCGGGGGCGCAGCCGAACTTGTGACCGAACGGAGTAACCGACGACGGAAACGCCGGAGCGATACGGCATTCCACCCGGGACCCGGGCGCATGCTCGGCCAGCACGGCCAGGTCGTGCTCGGTGTCGAAGGTGAACACGCGCACCCCGCGCGCGTAGGCCGCCGCGACCGCGGCCGGTTTCTTGATGGTGTTGCCGAAGGCCAGCCGGGCACCGTCGACACCCGCGGCGATACAGGCGTCGACCTCGCCCACCGAGGCGACGTCGAAAGCCGATTCCTCGGCGGCGAGCAGTCGAAGGATGGGCTCGGCGGGGTTCGCCTTGACCGCATATCGAATGTCGGCTTGCGGCAACACCGACCGCAGCGCCTGGAAATTGCTGCGCACCCGGTCGAGATCGATCCTCAGATAGGGCGTTTGCGGCACCCCAGCAGACTAGTTGGGAGGGTGCGACGGCAGGGAGAAGTGTTCCGGCGGCACGTTCGGGCCGCTCGGGGGTTGCGTCGACAGCGGCGTCGTGAGCCCGTCGAGAACCTGGGTCATGTTGCCGGTCAGCCGCTCGAAGTTCAGCGTGCCGTGCACGAAATTCTGCGAGATCCGCAGCGGTTCCTGAATCTCCGCGCTGGTCGGCAGTCCGAGCGGGCCGTGCTCGTAGCTCTGGGCCGCCCAGGCGTCGTAGATGGCGCCGGTGATCGGCTGCACGCCGGTGGTTGGCGACCAGTACATGGCGCCCTTGGCGAAGGTGACGAACCGCGATCCGTCGGCACCGTCGGCCTCCGGCGAAGTCGGGGCGCCCAGTGCGCTGCTCATCCCGCCGATCGCCTGCCAGTGTTCGTAGATCGCGCCGCCCTCCAGCGCCTTGATCAACTCCTCCGGCGGATCGTTGAAATGCGCTGCGATGTCCCGGATCTCGTCCATCAGCGCATAGGCGGCGTTGCCCGGGCAGTCGGTGTTGCCGACGTCGCGGTGGGTGAAGATGGTCGGCAATTTGGCTATCGCGCCGCCCGGGTAGGTGGTGTAGGAGCTACCCGCGGACACCAGTTCCACGATGCCCTTCGGGTCGACCTCGGCCAGTCCGAGTCGCCAACCCAACAGCCGTCCGACGGTGCGGATCTGCACGGGGGTCGGCGCCACGTCGTCGAAGTTGCCGAGCATGGCCACGCCCCAGGTCTCCCGGTTGAATCCGCCGGTGTGAAACGCCTCGACCGGCTTGGTGAGCCCACCGGCGCTGCCTTCGAAGACCTGACCGTATTTGTCGACGAGCGCGTTGTACGCGATGTCGCACCAGCCCAGCGTCTTGCTGTGGTAGGTGTAGATCGCCTTGACGATGCCGGCCGATTCCAGCGGCGAGTAGTCGTTGCTGCCGGCGGTGTGGTGGATCACCGCCGCCCGCACGCTGCGGTCGTATTCCGGGCTGCCGCAGCGCAGCGACTCGTCGGCGCCCCACTCCGCCCGGCTGATGATCTGCGGCGCCTGGCCCGGCATGGTGACGCCGGTCGGCGGCGTCCAGTGGGTTTCCGCGGGCGCCTGCGGCGGCGAGATGAGGACCGCGTTGATGTTCTGCCCGAACGGCTGTTCTTTGGTGGCCGGCCGGTAGCCGAGGTCACCGGGGTGGGACGGAGCCGGAGGTGCCTGTGTCACCGGCGCGTCGACCGGCCTGGTAACGGCGATCTGTACGGCCGTGGTGGTGCCGACGAACACCGGGTCGGTGCTGCGCGGCTCCCCCGACGATCCGGGCGGTCCCGCCGGTCCGGCCCGGCCGGCAGTTCCGTCAGGTGCGGAGGTCTGGTATTCGGTCTGGTACCAGGGGCCCCACGACCCGTCAGCCTTTTTGGCGCGCACCCGGGCAGAGGTGCCGGCCAGGTCGCCGGTCAGGGCGACCAGGGAAAACGGGGTGTCTTGGGTCAGCTCGCGGACGGTCACGCCGCCGCCGAGACCGATCAACGGCTGCTCGGCGAGTTGCGTGTCGCGGGCCGGGGGCGGGGCATGGTTGGCCGCGGGCGGGCGCATCAGCACCCACGACACGATGACGACCGTCGCCAAGGCGGCGGTGAGCAACATCGTGGGTGCGCGACCGCGGGACACCAGGCGATGTTACGTGTGTGTCTAATGTTTCGCCTGAGGCGACACGGCATTCGGCGCGAGCAGACGCAAAATCACCCCGGAACGTCCGCTCCAAGGCGATTTTGCGTCTGCTCGCGAGGGAAACGCTAGGAAAAGCTGTCGACGACACCGCAGAGGATTGATGGCTGGGTGGGTTGCCGGGACCCGGTCCAGCGCCGACTCTGCGGTGCCGTCACGTGACAGGCTTCGTTAAACCGGTGGCGCCTCCGCCACGGCGGCCGCGGGAATCGCCGGGATCGCCGCCGCGGGTGCCCCCGCTGCGGGTAGGGCAGGCACGGCGGGTACGCCGGGCGCGCCCGCGGTGGGCAGCACCGGTGTCAGGCCGGCCGCGCCGGGCACGCCGGGCAGCGCGGGTACCGCACCCGCCGCCGCCGGAGCGCCTGCGGCGCCGCCCTGCACCTGCTGCATGATCGCCGGCATGATCAGGCCCTTGAGCAGGTCGATGGCCTGACTGGCGCCCAGTTGGTTGGCCGCCTGCATCAGGTCGCTGACCAGGCCGCCGCCACCGCCACTTCCGGCGCCGGCCGGGGAGACCGGCGACAGGCCGGTGCCTGCGCCGCCGCCCAGTCCGGAGGTGTCGCCCAGGATCGGGTAGGTGCCGTCCGCACCCGGGTCCAGCCCGACCGGCGCGCTGATCGGGACCTCACCGGTGGCGGTAGCCGGGCTCAGCGCCGACGGACTCGTCAGGCCGGGGGCCACCCCGGTGGGGCTGGTCAGCGCCGGGTTGACACCCGTACCCGTGGCAGCAGTCGGAGGCGTCAGTCCCGGCAACGCGCCAGGCGTCGTCGGTGTGAGCCCCGGGCTGGCCAGGCCGGGCTGGCCAGGCCGGGCGTGGTGCCCAGCCCGCCGGTGCCGAGGCCCGGGCTGGCCAGGCCGGGAGTGGTACCCAGTCCGGTGGTGCCCAGGCCGGTGCTCGCGCCGCTGGTCCCGCCGAGCGCGGGGACCGGCGGCAGGTTGACTCCGAACTGCGACAGGCCCTGGGACAGGGCGGAGATCAGCTCGTTGGGCAGGTCGGCGACGCTGGCCGCCCGCTTGAACTCGTGGTGTTCCACCGGCTTGGTGTCGGCGGTCGATTCATAGACGAGAAAATAAGCACACGGACTTGCGACGGCCAGGGCGGCGACCGCGCTCATAGTCTTCGAGAGCTTGCGTCGGCGTCGGTTCGGCACGGAAGTCTCCTCAATCTGGATTATGTGGAGGCGGGGTCGGAGACCCACATGACCGATGGTACGAGTGAGAATGATGTGACTACTGTGGCGAGACCGAATCGTGAGGGGAGTGGTTCGAAGGTGTGACGTTCACCCGACGGCACGCCGCTGTTCCGGCCGGCACCTGGGAAAACCGGGGCCGGGCCGACCCGCCAAGTCGGGTTTTGGCAGCAAGGTCGGATACCCTAGGCAACCGATGAACTCCCGTTTCGACCTCCCCGCTCGCTTTGACCTCATCGTCGTCGGCTCCGGATTTTTCGGCCTGACGATCGCCGAGCGCGTGGCCACCCAACTCGACAAGCGGGTTCTTGTTGTCGAGCGGCGCCCGCACCTCGGCGGTAACGCCTATTCCGAACCCGAGCCGCAGACCGGGATCGAAGTCCACAAGTACGGCGCACACCTGTTCCACACCTCCAATAAGAAGGTGTGGGATTACGTGCGGCAGTTCACCGACTTCACCGGCTACCAGCACCGCGTCTTCGCCATGCACAACGGCCAGGCCTATCAGTTCCCGATGGGGCTGGGCCTGGTGTCGCAGTTCTTCGGAAGGTATTTCACCCCTGAAGAGGCACGAGCCCTCATTGCCGAGCAGGCGGCCGAGATCGACACCGCCGACGCGCAGAACCTGGAAGAAAAGGCCATCTCGCTGATCGGCCGACCGCTCTACGAGGCGTTCGTCAAGGGCTACACCGCCAAGCAGTGGCAGACCGACCCCAAAGAGTTGCCGGCCGCCAACATCACCCGCCTGCCGGTGCGCTACACCTTCGACAACCGCTACTTCAGCGACACCTACGAGGGCCTGCCGGTCGACGGCTACACGGCCTGGCTGGAGAACATGGCCGCCGACGAGCGCATCGAGGTCCGGCTGGACACCGACTGGTTCGACGTGCGCGACGAGCTCCGCGCCGCCAACCCCGACGCCCCGGTGGTCTACACCGGTCCCCTGGACCGCTATTTCGACTACGCCGACGGACGGCTGGGCTGGCGCACGCTGGACTTCGAGCTGGAAGTCCTGCCGATCGGCGACTTTCAGGGCACCCCGGTGATGAATTACAACGACCCCGATGTGCCCTTCACCCGGATCCACGAGTTTCGTCACTTCCACACCGAGCGTGACTATCCCACCGACAAGACGGTGATCATGCGCGAGTTCTCCCGGTTCGCCGAAGACGACGACGAGCCCTACTATCCGATCAATACCGAGGCCGACCGCGCCCTGTTGGCCGCCTACCGGAACAGGGCGAAGTCCGAGACCGCGACAGCCAAGGTGCTGTTCGGCGGGCGCTTGGGCACCTACCAATATCTGGATATGCATATGGCCATTGCCAGCGCTTTGAGCATGTACGACAACGTCCTTGCGCCGCACCTGCGCGACGGGGAGCCGTTGGTTATCGAGGGGGACCAAGCCAAATGACCGCCGTCAGTCTGCTGTCGCGCATCATCCTGCCGCGTCCCGGCGAACCACTCGACGTCCGCAAGCTGTACCTGGAGGAGTCGACCACCAACGCCCGCCGCGCGCACGCGGCGAGCCGCACCTCGCTGCAGATCGGCGGCGAGTCCGAGGTGTCGTTCGCGACCTACTTCAACGCGTTCCCGGCGAGTTACTGGCGGCGCTGGTCGACCTGCACCTCCGTGGTGCTGCGCGTCGAGTTGGCCGGCACCGGACGCATCGATTTGTACCGGACGAAGGCCACCGGGGCCCGGATCTTGATCGAGGGACGCGGGTTCAGCGGCACCGACGAAAACCCCGCGACGCAGGAGATCGAGGTCAGCCTGCAGCCGTTCGAGGACGGCGGCTGGATCTGGTTCGACATCACCACCGACACCAAGGTCACCCTGCTGGGCGGCGGTTGGTACGCCCCCACCCCGGCGCCCGGGACGGCCAACATCGCGGTCGGCATCCCGACCTTCAACCGGCCCGCGGACTGCGTCAATGCGCTGCGCGAACTCACCGCCGATCCGCTGGTCGACGAGGTGATCGGTGCGGTGATCGTGCCCGATCAGGGTGCCCGCAAGGCACGCGACCACCCGGACTTCCCGGCGGCGGCCGAAAGACTGGGGTCCCGGCTGTCCATCCATGACCAGCCCAACCTGGGCGGCTCTGGCGGCTACAGCCGGGTCATGTACGAGGCGCTGAAAAACACCGACTGCCAACAGATCCTGTTCATGGACGACGACATCCGCATCGAGCCGGACTCCATCCTGCGGGTGCTGGCGATGAGCCGGTTCGCCCGAACCCCGATGCTGGTCGGCGGCCAGATGCTCAACCTGCAGGAGCCGTCCCACCTGCACATCATGGGCGAGGTGGTGGACCGGTCGAACTTCATGTGGACCGCCGCGCCGCACGCCGAGTACGACCACGACTTCGCCGAATACCCGCTCAACGACAGCGAGGACAAGAGCAAGCTGCTGCACCGGCGCATCGACGTCGACTACAACGGCTGGTGGACGTGCATGATCCCGCGGCAGGTCGCCGAGGAGTTGGGGCAGCCGCTGCCGCTGTTCATCAAGTGGGATGACGCCGATTACGGCCTACGGGCCGCCGAGCACGGCTATCCGACCGTCACGCTGCCCGGCGCAGCGATCTGGCACATGGCGTGGAGCGACAAGGACGACGCCATCGACTGGCAGGCCTATTTCCATCTGCGCAACCGGCTGGTGGTCGCCGCGCTGCACTGGGACGGTGACGTCGCCGGCCTGGTCCGCAGCCACCTCAAGGCGACGCTGAAACACCTTGCCTGCCTTGAGTATTCGACGGTCGAGATTCAGAACAGGGCCATTGACGACTTCCTGGCCGGCCCCGAGCACATCTTCTCGATCCTGGAATCGGCGCTGCCGGAAATCCGCCAGATGCGGACCGCCTACCCGGATGCGGTGGTGCTGCCGGCCGCCAGCGAGCTGCCCGCGCCGCTGCACAAGAACAAGGTGATGAAGCCGCCGGTGAACCCGGTGGTGATCAGCTACCGGCTGGCCCGCGGCATCCTGCATAACCTGAAGGCCGCGGACCCGGCGCATCACGAGCGCCCCGAGTTCAACGTGCCGACCCAGGACGCGCGCTGGTTCCGGCTCTGCACGGTCGACGGCGTCACCGTCACCACCGCCGACGGCTGCGGCGTGGTCTACCGGCAGCGCGACCGGGCCAAGATGTTCTCGCTGTTGCTGGCGTCGTTGCGCCGGCAGCGCCAACTGTCGCGCCGCTTCGACGAGATGCGGCGGGTCTACCGCGAGGCGTTGCCCGTGCTGTCCAGCAAGCAGAAGTGGGAGATGGTGCTGCCCATCAACGACGCCGCCGGCGCGGCCAACCATGGATGAACCGGACGAGCCGCCGCGCGGTGAAGTCGCCGCAATGGTGGCCGTCCAGTCGGCGCTGACGCAGCGCCCCGGCGTACTCCCAGTCACCCGCGCCATGTCGCATTTCGGTGAGCACAGCATCGGCTGGCTGGTGATCGCGCTGGTGGGGGCCGTGCTGGACCGGCGCCGGCGCCGGGACTGGGTCGTGGCCGGCATCGGCACGTTCGCCGCACATGCCGCCGCTGTGGTGGTGAAACGGGTGGTCCGGCGTCAACGGCCGCATCATCCGGCCGTGACGGTCAACGTCGGCACCCCGAGTCAACTGAGCTTCCCGTCGGCGCACGCCACCTCGACGACGGCCGCGGCGATCCTGCTCGGCCGGGTTACCGGCCTGCCGCTCCCGGTGGTGCTGGTACCGCCGATGGCGCTGTCGCGAATACTGCTGGGTGTGCACTATCCCAGCGACGTCGCCGCCGGCGTGGCTCTCGGTGCCGGGGTTGCCGCAGCAGCCGTCCGGGTGGACAGCGCGGCCCGACGAAGGTGGGTGCGATGAGCGACGATCTGATGGAAGTGAGCGGTCCTCCGAAGAATCTGGTGACCGGGGTGATCAAGGCGATCCGCCCCCGGCAGTGGGTGAAGAACGTGCTGGTCCTGGCCGCGCCGCTGGCCGCGGCCGGCAGCGGCGACCACACCCGCCCGCGCGACGCGTCCGGACACGTGGTGCCGTACGACTGGGGCGCCATGGGCGTCAAGGTCGCGATCGCCTTCGTGGTGTTCAGCCTGGCGGCCTCGGCCATCTACCTGATCAACGACGTGCGCGACGTCGAGGCCGACCGCGAGCACCCCACCAAGCGGTTCCGGCCCATCGCCGCCGGCGTGGTGCCTCCGTGGCTGGCCTACACGCTGGCCGTGGTGCTGGGCGCCGCGTCGCTCGGCCTGTCCTACTGGCTGACGCCGAACCTGGCGGTGGTCATGGCGGTCTACCTGGTGATGCAGCTGGGTTACTGCTTCGGTCTCAAGCACCAAGCCGTGATCGACATCTGCATCGTGTCCTCGGCATACCTGATCCGCGCCATCGCGGGCGGCGCGGCCACCGGAATTCCGCTGTCTCAATGGTTTCTGCTGACGGCGGCCTTCGGGTCCCTGTTCATGGTTGCCGGTAAGCGCTACGCCGAGCTGCAGCTGTCGGAACGCACCGGCGCCCAGATCCGCAAGTCGCTGGAGAGCTACACCAGCACGTATCTGCGGTTCGTCTGGACGCTGTCGGCCACCGCGGTGGTGATGTCCTACGGGTTGTGGGCATTCGAGCGCGACCGCTATTCGGGTTCCTGGTTCGCGGTGTCGATGATCCCGTTCACCATCGCGATCCTGCGTTACGCCGTGGACGTCGACGGTGGGCTCGCCGGGGAACCCGAGGACATAGCGCTGCGCGACCGCGTGTTGCAGCTTCTGGCCCTGGCGTGGATCGCAACAGTTGGTGCTGCTGTTGCTTTCGGCTAGCGAAAGGTTCAAAGCCCTCCAGGCGGCCGCCCTGGCCCGGCGTCCGTCCGTGCGCCGGGTCAAATGGCCGGTATTCCCCTACACCAGCACGGTGCGGGTCAGCCTGTGGGTGAGTGTCGCGCTGGTCGCGCTGTTGTTCGGCTGGGGCGCCTGGCAGCGCCGCTGGATCGCCGACGACGGGCTGATCGTGCTGCGCACCGTGCGAAACCTGTTGGCCGGCAACGGCCCGGTGTTCAATGCGGGTGAGCGGGTGGAGGCCAACACCTCGACCGTGTGGACCTATCTGCTGTACGTCTGCAGCTGGGTCGGCGGCCCGCTGCGGCTGGAGTACGTGGCGCTGGCCGTGGCACTGACCCTCTCGGTGCTGGGCGTGGTGCTGTTGATGCTGGGCACGGGACGGTTGTACGCGCCGAGTCTGCGCGGCCGGCGCGCGATCATGCTGCCGGCCGGGGCTCTCGTCTACATCGCCGTGCCACCGGCCCGCGACTTCGCGACGTCCGGCCTGGAGAGCGGGCTGGTGATGGCCTACGTCGGGCTGCTGTGGTGGATGATGGTTTGCTGGGCCCAGCCGCTGCGGGTACGTCCGGAAAGCCCGTGGTTCGTCGGTGCGCTCTCCTTCGTCGCGGGCTGCAGCGTGCTGGTGCGGCCCGAGTTGGCCCTGGTCGGCGGCGCCGCGCTGATCATGATGATGATCTCGGCCCGCACCTGGAGACGCCGCGGGCTGATCGTGCTGGCCGGCGGGCTGCTACCGGTCGCCTATCAGATCTTCCGGATGGGGTACTACGGCCTGCTGGTGCCGGGAACGGCCCTGGCCAAGGACGCGGCCGGGGACAAGTGGTCACAAGGGTTGATCTACCTGGCGGACTTCAATGCGCCGTACTCCATCTGGATTCCGGTCGTGCTGCTGGTGCCGTTGGGCATCGTGTTGATGGCGGCCCGACGCCGGCCGTCGTTCATGCGCCCGACGCTGGCACCGGGCTACGGCAGGCTGGCCCGCGCGGTGCAGAGTCCCACCGCGGTGGTGACCTGGATGGTGGTCAGCGGCCTGCTGCAGGCCCTGTACTGGATCCGTCAGGGCGGCGACTTCATGCACGGACGGGTGCTGCTGACGCCACTGTTCTGTTTGCTGGCGCCGGTGGCTGTGATACCGGTGGTGATTCCCGACGGCAAGGATTACTCGAAGGAGGCCGGCTACTGGCTGGCCGGCGGGGTGAGCGCGCTCTGGCTGGCGGTGGCCGGGTGGTCGCTGTGGGCGGCGAATTCACCCGGCATGGGCGACGACGCCACACACGTCAGCTATTCCGGCATCGTCGACGAACGTCGTTTCTACGCGCAGGCCACCGGCCGCGCGCATCCGCTGACCGCCGCCGACTACCTGGACTATCCACGGATGGCGGCGGTGCTGGTGGCGCTCAACAACACCCCCGACGGCGCGCTGCTGCTGCCGTCGGGCAACTACACCCAGTGGGATCTGGTGCCGATGATTCCGCCGGGCAGCGCGCCCGGCATCCCTGCCGACCAGAAGCCGCAGCACACAGTGTTTTTCACCAACCTGGGCATGCTGGGCATGAACGTCGGGCTCGACGTCAGGGTCATCGACCAGATCGGGCTGGCGAACCCGCTGGCCGCCCACACCGAGCGGCTGAAGCACGGCCGCATCGGCCACGATAAGAACCTGTTCCCGGACTGGGTGGTGGCCGACGGGCCGTGGGTGAAGTGGCCGCCGGGCATCCCGGCCTACCTCGACCAGCAGTGGATCGCTGAAGCCGAGGCGGCGCTGAAGTGCCCGGCGACCCAGGCCGTGCTCAACTCGGTGCGCGCCCCGATGACCGTGCGCCGGTTCGTTTCCAATTTCCTGCACGCCTATGAATTCACGCAGTACCGCATCGACCGGGTGCCGCTCTATGAACTGGTCAGGTGCGGGCTCGAGGTGCCTAAGGTGCCGCCGACGCCGCCGCGGGAGTGAGCGGTGCTCTCTGAAGCGAAACCGGCATCCGCGGGACGCCGTCGCTCAGAATTTTTTTAAGAATCCTTCGACGACGGGTCCGCGCGATCTACCCGGCACCCGAAGGAGACTTACAGCAACATCACATGTGAGCCGTCACCAGCGGGCACCGGTCGGTGGGCACATGCGAAAACGACATTTGCAGACGCCGATCGAGCCGCCGGGGCAGCGGCGAAACGCCGACGAATAGCGCCTCGAGGGGCGTCCCGGAGGAGAGCGGGAGCCTCAAGGTGTGGTTGACTACCAGTGCACTGCAGCGCCGCGTGCGTGCAGTCTGACCCAATTCGGGACGCACCCCCAAGCACAGCGATGCGTGAGGGTGTGCCCAACAAGGATGAGGATGAGGAAGCAAGGATGAAGCTTGTTGACAGGTTTCGTGGCGCCGTGACGGGTATGCCGCGCCGCCTGATGGTGGGTGCCGTTGGTGCGGCTCTGCTGTCTGGGCTGGTGGGCTTCGTCGGTGGCTCCGCGACCGCGAGTGCGTTCTCGCGTCCGGGACTGCCGGTGGAATACCTGCAGGTGCCCTCGGCGGCGATGGGACGCAGCATCAAGATCCAGTTCCAGAGCGGTGGAGCCAACTCGCCGGCCCTGTACCTGCTCGACGGCATGCGCGCCCAGGACGACTTCAACGGCTGGGACATCAACACCCCGGCGTTCGAGTGGTACAACCAGTCGGGCATTTCCGTGGTCATGCCGGTCGGCGGCCAGTCCAGCTTCTACAGCGACTGGTACAACCCGGCCTGCGGTAAGGCCGGCTGCACCACCTACAAGTGGGAGACCTTCCTGACCAGCGAGCTGCCCGCCTACCTGGCGAGCAACAAGCAGGTCAAGCCGAACGGCAGCGCCGCGGTTGGTCTGTCGATGGCCGGTTCGTCGGCCCTGATCCTGGCGGCCTACCACCCCGACCAGTTCATCTACGCCGGTTCGCTTTCGGCGCTGCTGGACCCGTCGCAGGCCATGGGCCCGTCGCTGATCGGCCTGGCCATGGGTGACGCCGGTGGCTACAAGGCGTCCGACATGTGGGGCCCCAAGGAGGACCCGGCGTGGCAGCGCAACGACCCGTCGTTGCAGGTCGGCAAGCTGGTTGCCAACAACACCCGGCTGTGGATCTACTGCGGTGACGGTAAGCCGTCGGACCTCGGTGGCAACAACCTGCCCGCCAAGTTCCTGGAGGGCTTCGTGCGGACCAGCAACCTGAAGTTCCAGGAGGCCTACAACGGCGCTGGTGGCCACAACGCGGTGTTCAACTTCGACGCCAACGGCACGCACGACTGGCCGTACTGGGGCGCGCAGCTCAACGCCATGAAGGGTGACCTGCAGAGCACGCTGGGTGCGACCCCCGGCGCTGGTCCTGCCACCGCGGCTGCGGTCGGCGTGAACCAGGGCACCGGCACCTAAATCGCGACTGCGATAAACAACCGTCTGACGGCGGCGACCCATTCGGGTCGCCGCCGTTAGCGTTAGCTCCCCTTTGTCCGCCTCCCCCTTATCCTGCTGAGCCGGGTGTGGTTAGCTACCTGCGGGCTAGGTTCTGTCGTGCGCAGCGTCACACCATGGAGGGTGGACATGAGGGGTCTGTCGATAGTGCTACGGCTGTTGTGCGTTGCCGTGCTGTCAGTGGCGTTCGGGGGTGTGACGGCGTCGCTGGGATCGGCGGGCACCGCCAAGGCGGCCGGGTTCGAAACCCTGATGGTGCCGTCGGGCGCGATGGGCCGCGACATCCCGGTGGCTTTCCTGGCGGGCGGGCCGCACGCCGTGTACCTGCTGGACGCCGCCGACGCGAATCCGGACGTCAGCAACTGGGTGACCGCGGGCAACGCGATGAATACCCTTGCCGGCAAGGGCATTTCGGTGGCCGCACCGGCGGGCGGCGCCTTCAGCATGTACACCAACTGGGAGCAGGACGGCAGCAAGCAGTGGGACACCTTCCTGTCCAGCGAGCTGCCTGACTGGCTGGCCGCCAACAAGGGCCTGGCGCCCGGCGGGCACGGCGTGGTGGGTGCGTCTCAGGGCGGCTACGCTGCGCTGGCGCTGGCCGCCTTCCACCCCGACCGCTTCGGCTTCGCCGGATCGATGTCCGGCTTCCTGTACCCGTCGAACACCTTCACCAACGGCGCCATCCTGGCCGGTCTGCAGCAGTTCGGCGGAGTGGACGGCAACGGCATGTGGGGAGCCCCACAGCTGGGCCGCTGGAAGTGGCACGACCCCTTCGTGCACGCCGCCCTGCTGGCCCAGAACAACACCCGCGTCTGGGTCTGGGCGCCCACCAACCCCGGCGCCAGCAACCCCGCCGCCATGCTCGGCGCCGGCGCCGAGGCGATGGGCAACAGCAAGGCCTTCTACCAGCAGTACCGCGACGTGGGCGGGCACAACGGCCACTTCGACTTCCCGGGCGGCGGCGACAACGGCTGGGGCTCGTGGGCCGGGGTGCTGGGCGCCATGTCTGGCGACATCGTCGGCGCCATTCGCTGAACTAAGCCGGTCCGGCGGGCCGGTACCGTGTAGGGAGTGCAGCAGAGGGCGGTACGTCCGCATCACCACGCTGCGCGGGTGAGTAGGGCGCGACGGTGCGTTACCAGGTAAGGCACTTGCCCAACCCATTCGCCGGGACCCGCGAGGGTCCTACCGGACTCTGTTAGCGGGAGAAGATGGCCAAGAATAGCGCGCAGCGCAAACGCCGCCGACGACTTGCCTGGGCGGCAGCCGCCTCGATGGCCCTGGTGGTGGCCCTCGTCATCATCGGCGGGGTGATGCTGTTGCGTCACCAGGACGTCCCGCCCAGCGCGGTACCCCCGGGTGTGCTGCCCACCGGGCCCACGACCTCGCACCCGAAGAAGCCGCGGCCGGCCTCGCAGGACGCGTCCTGCCCCGACGTGCAACTGATCTCCGTGCCGGGCACCTGGGAGTCGTGGCCGACCGACGACCCGCTGAATCCGACCCAGTTCCCGAAGGCGCTGCTGCTCAACGTGACCGGACCGATCGGCCAGCAGTTCGGCGGCGGCCGGGTGCAGACGTACACGGTCCCCTACACGGCGCAGTTCCGTAATCCGCTCAGCGCCGACGGTCAGATGAGCTACAACGACAGCCGCGCGGAAGGCACCCGGGCGACCGTCAAGGCCATGACCGACATGAACAACCGCTGCCCGCTGACCAGCTACGTGATCGTGGGGTTCTCGCAGGGCGCCGTGATCGGCGGCGATGTCGCCAGCGACATCGGCAACGGCCTGGGTCCTGTCGATGAAGACCTGGTTCTGGGTGTGACATTGATCGCCGACGGCCGGCGCCAGGAGAACGTGGGCAACAACATCCCGCCGACCCCGCCGGGGGTGGGCGCCGAAATCACCCTGCACGAAGTGCCGGTGCTGTCCGGGCTCGGCCTGACGATGACCGGGGCGCGACCGGGCGGCTTCGGCGACCTGGACGGCCGGACCAACGAGATCTGCGCGGAGGGCGACCTGATCTGCGCGGCCCCCAAAGAGGCGTTCAGTCCCGCCAACCTGCCGACCACGCTGAACACGCTGGCCGGAGGCGCCGGGCAGCCCATTCATGCGATGTATGCCACCACCGACTTCTGGAACGCCAACGGCCAGTCCGCTACCCAATGGACGCTGAATTGGGCCCAGGGCGTGCTGGATAAGGCGCCGCATCCCAAGCACAGCTGATCGGTCCGGGCCGATTCGATAGCTCAGCTATCAGACACGGCCTCGGTGTGATGGTGGTGGGCGCGATCAGGCGTACCTTGTGATTTGGTCTGCCGCCCCCGGCCCCTTAACATTAAGAGAAAATTAAGAGCATGTGGTTGACCCTGTTGGGTCAAAGTTGGCTGCGACAGGCGCCGGTGCGAAACGGGCGCTGGTCGCAGCTGGGCCGCGCGCAGAATTTTCAGTCGGCTTGGCCGGTGACTAGAGGACTACCGTCGGCGCCAGCCGGCACTTAGAGAGTTTGTGACAGGAGAGGGCGTCATGGCGTACCACAACCCGTTCATCGTGAACGGCAAGATCAGGTTCCCGTCGAACACCAACCTGGTTCGTCACGTCGAGAAGTGGGCAAAGGTGCGCGGCGACAAGCTGGCGTACCGCTTCCTGGACTACTCCACCGAGCGCGACGGTATCGAACGCGACATCCTGTGGTCGGAGTTCAGCGCCCGTAACCGTGCCGTCGGCGCCCGTCTGCAGCAGGTCACCCAGCCGGGTGACCGCATCGCCATCCTCTGCCCGCAGAACCTGGACTACATGGTGTCCTTCTTCGGCGCCCTGTACTCCGGCCGGATCGCGGTCCCGCTGTTCGACCCCTCCGAGCCGGGCCACGTCGGCCGTCTGCACGCGGTGCTCGACGACTGCACCCCGTCGACGATCCTGACCACCACCGAATCCGCCGAGGGTGTCCGCAAGTTCATCCGCGCGCGTTCGGCCAAGGAACGCCCCCGCGTCATCGCCGTGGACGCCGTACCCACCGAGGTCGCCTCCACCTGGCAAGAGCCCGAAGCCGACGAGACCACCACCGCGTACCTGCAGTACACCTCCGGCTCCACCCGCACCCCGACCGGCGTGCAGATCACCCACCTGAACCTGCCCACCAACGTGGTGCAGGTGCTCAACGCCCTGGAAGGCCAGGAAGGTGACCGCGGCGTCAGCTGGCTGCCGTTCTTCCACGACATGGGCCTGATCACGGTGCTGCTCACGTCGGTGCTCGGCCAGAGCTTCACCTTCATGACGCCGGCCGCGTTCGTGCGCCGCCCGGGCCGCTGGATCCGCGAACTCGCGCGCAAGCCCGGCGAAACCGGCGGAACGTTCTCCGCCGCGCCGAACTTCGCCTTCGAGCACGCCGCGGTGCGCGGTCTGCCGCGCGACGACGAGCCGCCTCTGGACCTGAGCAACGTCAAGGGCATCCTCAACGGCAGCGAGCCGGTGTCGCCGTCGTCGCTGCGCAAATTCTTCAAGGCCTTCGAGCCGTACGGCTTGAAGCCCGAGGCGGTCAAGCCGTCCTACGGTCTGGCGGAGGCGACGCTGTTCGTCTCGACCACCCCGATGGACGAGTCGCCCACCGTCATCCACGTCGACCGCGACGAGCTCAACAAGCAGCACTTCGTCGAGGTGGCCGCCGACTCGCCGAAGGCCGTCGCGCAGGTCTCCGCGGGCAAGATCGGTGTCGACGAGTGGGCCGTCATCGTGGACCCCGAAACGGCCAGCGAGCTGCCGGACGGGCAGATCGGCGAGATCTGGCTGCACGGCAACAATCTGGGCATCGGCTACTGGGGCAAGGAAGAAGAGACCGCCAACATCTTCAAGAACATCCTGAAGTCCCGAGTCACCGAGTCGCACGCCGAGGGCGCTCCCGACGACGGCCTCTGGGTGCGTACCGGTGACTACGGCACCTACCACAACGGGCACCTCTACATTGCCGGCCGGATCAAGGACCTGGTCATCATCGACGGCCGTAACCACTACCCGCAGGACCTCGAGTTCACCGCGCAGGAATCCACCAAGGCGCTGCGGGTGGGCTATGTCGCCGCGTTCTCGGTGCCGGCCAACGAGTTGCCGCAGAAGGTCTACGACGACCCGCACGCCGGGCTGAAGTTCGACGCCGAAGACACCTCCGAGCAACTGGTGATCGTCGGCGAGCGCGCCGCGGGCACCCACAAGCTCGAATACCAGCCGATCGCCGACGACATCCGCGCGGCGATCGCCGTCGGGCACGGGGTGACCGTGCGCGACGTGCTGCTGGTCCAAGCCGGCTCGATCCCCCGCACCTCCAGTGGCAAGATCGGCCGCCGCGCCTGCCGGGCGGCCTACCTGGACGGCAGTTTGCGCAGCGGCGTGAACTCCGCGACCAGCTTCGCCACTTCTGACTGACCGATCGAACAAGGTAGCTGATGTCTGACATAAGCCAGGAGAACTCGCCCGCGAATAAGACCGACATGACGGTCCCCGAGATGCGCAAATGGCTGCGCGAGTGGGTCGGCAAGGCCGTCGGCAAGTCACCGGACTCGATCGACGAGTCGGTGCCGATGGTGGAGCTGGGTCTGGCTTCGCGCGACGCGGTCGCGATGGCCGCCGACATTGAGGACCTGACCGGTGTCACGCTGTCGGTCGCCGTGGCGTTCCAGCACCCGACCATCGAGTCGCTGGCCACCCGCATCATCGAGGGCGAGCCCGAATCGCCCGACGATGACGGCGCGGATGCGGTCGACTGGACCCGCACCGGCCCTGCCGAGCGCGTCGACATCGCGATCGTCGGCCTGTCCACGCGCCTGCCCGGCGACATGAACACCCCCGACGAGACGTGGGCGGCCCTGATGGAGGGCCGCGACGCCATCACCGACCTGCCCGAGGGCCGCTGGTCGGAATTCCTGGAGGAGCCGCGGCTGGCCGAGCGGGTCGCCAAGGCCCGCACCCGCGGCGGTTACCTGAAGGACCTCAAGGGCTTCGACTCCGAGTTCTTCGCGGTGGCCAAGACCGAGGCCGACAACATCGACCCGCAGCAGCGGATGGCGCTGGAGCTGACCTGGGAGGCCCTCGAGCACGCCCGCATCCCGGCGTCCAGCCTGCGCGGCGAGGCCGTCGGCGTGTACGTCGGCGTCACCAATAACGACTACGGCTTCCTGGCTATCTCCGACCCGACGGTGGCGCACCCCTACGCGATCACCGGCAACTCGGGCGCGGTGATCGCCAACCGGGTTTCCTACTTCTTCGACTTCCGCGGACCGTCCGTCATGGTCGACACCGCGTGCTCGAGTTCGCTGGTGGCGATGCACCAGGCCGTGCAGGCGCTGCGCAACGGCGAGGCCGACGTGGCGGTCGCGGGCGGTGTCAATGCGCTGGTCACGCCCGCGGTGACGCTCGGCTTCGACGAGATCGGCGCGGTGCTGGCACCGGACGGCCGGATCAAGTCGTTCTCCGCCGACGCCGACGGCTACACCCGTTCCGAGGGCGGCGGCATGCTGGTCCTCAAGCGGGTCGACGACGCCCGCCGCGACGGCGACCAGATCCTGGCCGTCATCGCCGGCAGCGCGATCAACCACGACGGCCGCTCGAACGGCCTGATCGCACCCAACCAGGACGCGCAGGCCGAGGTGCTGCGCCGGGCCTACAAGGACGCCGGGATCGACCCGCGCAACGTCGACTACATCGAGGCGCACGGCACCGGCACCATCCTGGGCGACCCGATCGAGGCCGAGGCCCTGGGCCGCGTCGTCGGCAAGGGACGCCCGGCCGACCGGCCGGCGCTGCTGGGCGCGGTCAAGACCAACATCGGCCACCTGGAGTCGGCCGCCGGTGCGGCCAGCATGGCCAAGGTCGTGCTGGCGCTGCAGCACGACAAGCTGCCGCCGTCGATCAACTTCGCCGGGCCCAGCCCCTACATCGACTTCGACGCCATGCGGTTGAAGGTCGTCGACCAGGCCACCGACTGGCCGCGCTACGGCGGCTACGCGCTGGCCGGGGTGTCGAGCTTCGGCTTCGGCGGCGCCAACGCGCACCTGGTGGTGCGTGAGGTCCTGCCCCGGGACGTCATCGAGCGCCAGGAAGAACCGGAAGCCTCGCCGCAGGCCGCTGTGGTGTCCGCCGGCGGCGACCTCACCGAAGGTGTCGGTCACTCGCTGCGGTTCGACGAGTACGGCGAGATCATCGACGACGACGCCCCAGCCGCCGCCGCCGAGGACGAGTACGAACTGCCCGGCGTCACCGAAGAGGCGTTGGCCCTCAAGGAAGCGGCACTGGAAGAGCTTGCCACACAAGAACTTCCGGCCCCCACCATCCCGCTGGTGATCTCGGCGTTCCTCACCTCGCGCAAGAAGGCCGCCGCCGCCGAACTCGCGGACTGGATGGAAAGCCCCGAGGGACAGGCGTCGTCGCTGGAGTCGATCGGCCGCTCGCTGTCGCGCCGCAACCACGGCCGCTCCCGCGCGGTGGTGCTGGCCCACGACCACGAAGAGGCCATCAAGGGCCTGCGCGCGATCGCCGAGGGCAAGCAGCGGCCCAACGTGTTCAGCACCGATGGCCCGGTGACCAACGGCCCGGTCTGGGTGCTCGCCGGTTTCGGTGCGCAGCACCGCAAGATGGGCAAGAGCCTGTACCTGCGCAACCCCGTGTTCGCCGAGTGGATCGAGAAGGTCGACGCGCTGGTTCAGGACGAACTGGGCTACTCGGTCCTCGAGTTGATCCTCGACGACTCGCAGGACTACGGCATCGAGACCACCCAGGTCACCATCTTCGCGATCCAGATCGCCCTCGGTGAGCTGCTCAAGCACCACGGCGCCAAGCCCGGCGCGGTCGTCGGGCAGTCGCTGGGTGAGGCCGCGTCGGCGTACTTCGCCGGTGGTCTGTCGCTGCGCGACGCGACCCGGACCATCTGCTCGCGCTCGCACCTGATGGGTGAGGGCGAGGCGATGCTGTTCGGCGAGTACATCCGGCTGATGGCGTTGGTGGAGTACTCCGCCGACGAGATCAAGACCGTGTTCTCCGACTTCCCGGACCTGGAAGTGTGCGTCTACGCCGCACCCACCCAGACCGTCATCGGCGGCCCGCCCGACCAGGTGGACGCGATCATCGCCCGCGCGGAATCCGAGGGCAAGTTCGCCCGCAAGTTCCAGACCAAGGGCGCCAGCCACACCCAGCAGATGGACCCGCTGCTCGGCGAACTCGCTGCCGAGTTGCAGGGCATCAAGGCGATGAGCCCGACCTGCGGGATCTACTCGACCGTGCACGAGGGCCGCTACATCAAGCCCGGCAGCGAGCCGATCCACGACGTCGACTATTGGAAGAAGGGGCTGCGACACAGCGTCTACTTCACCCACGGCATCCGCAACGCCGTGGACAGCGGGCACACCACCTTCCTGGAGCTCGCCCCCAACCCGGTGGCGCTGATGCAGGTCGGGCTGACGACGGCGTCCGCCGGACTCCATGACGCCCAGCTGATCCCGACGCTGGCCCGCAAGCAGGACGAGGTCGAGTCGATGATCTCGACCATGGCCCAGCTGTTCGTGCACGGCCACGACCTGGACGTCCGGACGCTGTTCACCCGGGCCGCGGGCCCCGATGATTACGCCAACATTCCGCCGACCCGGTTCAAGCGCAAAGAGCACTGGCTGGACGCGCATTTCGCCGGGGATGGCTCGATCCTGATGCCGGGCTCCCACGTTGCTCTGCCCGACGGTCGGCACGTGTGGGAGTACGCGCCCCGGGAAAAGACGCCCGATCTCGCGGCGCTGGTCAAAGCCGCCGCCGTGGCGGTGCTGCCGGACGCCAAGCTGACCGCCTCCGAGCAGCGCGCGGTGCCCGGTGAGGGCGCCCGGCTCGTGACGACGCTGACCCGGCACCCGGGCGGCGCGTCGGTGCAGGTGCACGCCCGCATCGAACAGTCCTTCACCCTGGTCTACGACGCGCTGGTCGCCCGCGGCGGCTCCGAGGCGGTGTTGCCGGTTGCGGTGGGCGCCGGCACCGCGATCGCGGCGGGGGAGTCCAGCACGCCGTCGGTGTCCGCGGTCGAGGAGGACGACGCCGAGACGCTGTCGGACAGCCTGACCAACCGCTACCTGCCGTCGGACGTCGGCCGGTGGTCTGCGGACTCCGGTGAGACCATCGCCGAGCGGCTGGGCACCATCGTGGCGGCGGCCATGGGTTACGAGCCCGAGGACCTGCCGTGGGAGGTGCCGCTGATCGAGCTCGGTCTGGACTCGCTGATGGCGGTGCGGATCAAGAACCGCGTCGAGTACGACTTCGACCTGCCGCCGATCCAGCTGACCGCGGTGCGCGACGCCAACCTGTACGCCGTGGAGAAACTGATCGAGTACGCGATCGAGCACCGCGACGAGGTCGAGCAGCTGCACGAGTACCAGAAGACGCAGACCGCCGAGGAGATCGCGCGGGCGCAGGCCGAGTTGCTCAGCGGCGCTTCGCCGGCCAGCGTGGTGGCGCCGGCGCCCGATCCCCAAGCGGAGCCGCAAACGCAAGCGGAGGTGGAACCGCAGGCCGCTGCCGAGCAGCCGGCGATGCCGCCGTCGGACGTGCAGATCCCGCCGCCGCCGACCGACCCGGCCGGCCCGGGCACCAACGGCGCCGCCGGCAACGGGGAGAAGCCCACGGCCGGCGCACTCAGCCAGGAGGCCGTCGCCAAGGCGCTCAACTCCGACGTCCCGCCCCGGGACGCCGCGGAACGCGTCGTCTTCGCGACCTGGGCGATCGTCACCGGCAAGTCCGCGGGCGGCATCTTCAACCCGCTGCCCAAGCTGGACGACGAGAAGGCAGCCAAGATGGCCGAGCGGCTCTCTGAGCGCGCCGAAGGCCCGATCACCGTCGAGGACGTGCAGAGCTCACAGACCATCGAGGAGTTGGCCGAGAAGGTGCGCAACTACCTCGAGGCCGGCGTGATCGACGGCTTCGTGCGCACGCTGCGGCCGCGGCAGGAGGGCAGTTCGCGGACGCCGGTGTTCGTCTTCCACCCGGCCGGTGGTTCGACGGTGGTCTACGAGCCGCTGCTCAAGCGGTTGCCGGCGGACGTGCCGATGTACGGTCTCGAACGAGTCGAGGGGTCGATCGAGGAGCGTGCCGCGCAGTACGTCCCGAAGCTGATCGAGATGCAGGGCGACGGGCCCTACATCCTGGCCGGCTGGTCGCTGGGCGGGGTGTTGGCCTACGCCTGCGCGATCGGGCTCAAGCGCCTGGGCAAGGACGTGCGCTGGGTCGGTCTGATCGACGCGGTGCGCGCGGGCGAGGAGATTCCGCAGACCAAGGAAGAGGTCCGCAAGCGCTGGGACCGCTACGCCAAGTTCGCCGAGAAGACGTTCAACGTCACCATCCCGGCGATCCCGTACGAGCAGCTCGAGGAGCTCGACGACGACGGCCAGGTGCGGTTCGTGCTGGACGCCGTCAGCCAGAGCGGCGTGCAGATCCCGGCCGGAATCATCGAGCACCAGCGCACGTCATACCTGGACAACCGGGCGATCGACACCGCCGAGATCCAGCCGTTCGATGGCCACGTCACGCTCTACATGGCCGATCGATACCATGACGACGCGATCATGTTCGAGCCGCGGTACGGCATCCGCAAGCCGGATGGCGGCTGGGGTGAGTACGTCGCCGACCTCGAGGTCGTGCCGATCGGTGGTGAGCACATCCAGGCCATCGACGAACCGATCATCGCCAAGGTGGGCGAACACATGAGCCGCGCGCTGGACAACATCGAAGCTGAACGCGCTAGTGAGGTAGGCAAGTAGTGACTGAAGTAGCTCCGGAGCCGGCTCCGATCGTCGTGCATTCCACCGCCGAGAAGCTGGCCGAGCTACGAGCTCGCCTGGAGCTGGCCAAGGAGCCGGGCGGCGAGAAGGCCGCCGCCAAGCGCGAGAAGAAGGGCATCCCGAGCGCGCGGGCCCGCGTGCACGCGCTGGTGGACCCGGGCACGTTCTTCGAAATCGGTGCGCTGTGCAAGACCCCCGGTGACCCGAACGCCCTCTACGGCGACGGGGTGGTGACCGGGCACGCAATGATCGACGGCCGCCCGGTCGGGGTGTTCTCGCACGACCAGACCGTCTTCCAGGGCACCGTCGGCGAGATGTTCGGCCGCAAGGTGGCCCGACTGATGGAGTGGTGCGCGATGGTCGGCTGCCCGATCATCGGTATCCAGGACTCCGGCGGCGCCCGCATCCAGGACGCCGTCACCTCGCTGGCGTGGTACGCCGAGCTGGGCCAACGGCACGAGGCGCTGTCGGGTGTGGTGCCGCAGATCTCGCTGATCTTCGGCAAGTGCGCCGGCGGAGCGGTGTATTCGCCGATTCAGGACGACCTGCTGGTCTCGGTGCGCGACCAGGGCTACTTCTTCGTCACCGGACCCGACGTGATCAGGGAGGTGACCGGGGAGGACGTCACCCTCGACGAGCTCGGCGGGTCCGACGCGCAGGCCCGCTACGGCAACATCCACCAGGTGGTGAACTCCGAGGCCGAGGCGTTTCAGTATGTGCGGGAGTTCCTGTCGTTCCTGCCGTCCAACTGTTTCACCAAGGCGCCGGTGATCAATCCCGGGCTGGAACCAGAGGTCACCCCGACCGATCTGGAGCTGGACTCGATCGTGCCGGACTCCGACAATGCGGCCTACGACATGCACGAGATCCTGCTGCGCATCTTCGACGACGGCGACTTCCTGGAGGTTGCCGCGCAGCACGGGCCGGCCATCATCACCGGGTACGCCCGGGTCGACGGGCGCCCGGTGGGCGTGATCGCCAACCAGCCCATGCACCTGTCCGGGGCTATCGACAACGAGGCCTCCGACAAGGCGGCGCGGTTCATCCGGTTCTGCGACTCGTTCCAGATCCCGCTGGTGTTCGTGGTGGACACCCCCGGCTTCCTGCCCGGCGCCGAGGAGGAGAAGCGGGGCATCATCAAGCGCGGCGGCCGGTTCCTGTACTCGGTCGTCGAGGCCGACGTGCCCAAGGTGACCATCACGATCCGCAAGTCTTACGGCGGCGCGTACGCGGTGATGGGCTCCCGGCAGCTGACCGCCGACTTCAACTTCGCCTGGCCCACCGCGCGCATCGCGGTGATCGGCGCCGAGGGTGCCGCGCAGTTGCTGATGAAGCGCTTCCCGGACCCCACCACGCCCGAGGCGCAGCAGATCAAGAAGGACTTCATCGAGGGCTACAACCTCAACATGGCGATCCCGTGGACGGCCGCCGAGCGTGGTTTCATCGACTCGGTGATCGACCCGCACCAGACCCGGTTGCTGCTGCGCAGGTCGATGCACCTGCTGCGGGACAAGCAGAACTGGTCCCGGCTGGCCCGCAAGCACGGCCTCATCCCGGTCTAGTCAGCGGGTTATCCGGCGACGAACACCAGGCGGAATTTGCCGATCTGGACCTCGTCGCCGTTGGCCAGCACCGCGGACTCGACCGATTCCCGGTTGACATAGGTGCTGTTGCGGCTGCCCAGATCCACGATCTGGAATTCGCCTGCGTCCCTTCGGAATTCCGCGTGCCTACGGCTGACCGTGATGTCGTCGAGGTAAATGTCGCTGAGCTGATGCCGGCCGGCGGAGGTGACCGGCTTGACCAGCCGGAACTGCGATCCGGTGTTGGGGCCACGCGTCACGACCAGCATGCCGGCGCCGGGGCTCAATGCCTCGACATCGTTGACTGTTATCAGATCGGCTACGGCGGCGGACGCGCCGTCGAGGTCGGCGCGCCAAGAGGCAGTGCTTTCCCTTGTGCTGGGGCGCGTGCCGCGCTGTGGGGCCGGAACCGTCGTGTTCATCGCCGTACCTCCATGTACGCCTCGGCAAACTCCGCTTCATCGGACCACCTGGGCGATGTGCCGCAATAGGGACGGAAGTCCCACGTCCGCGGGCAATTCGGCAACGACTCGCGCCGCGCATCCGCGCCGACTGTGAATCCGACGACGCGACGCGCCGCCGGAGCGTCGGGCCGTTCACCCTCGGCGACTCAGGCAGCCGGCTCGATCAGGGTGAGCCGCGGCCCTCACGGCCGCAGCGTCCCTTCGGCCAGTTCGTCGAAGCGATCCAGCGCCTCATCACCCTCGGCGTCAATGCCGCGCAGTGGCCCGCGATCGGCGAGGTGGCGCTGGGCGTACAGCCGCGCGACGAGGGCCTTGCGCTCGCCGCCACGCGTTTCCCGCTCCCAGGACGCCTGCTCGGTCAACAGCGCGCCGGCGTACACATCGCCCATGAACTGGGCGAGCGGAAACAGCCGCGCCTCGGCCACCGCCCCGTCCAGCTTCTCCCACGCGGTCACCGCCGCTTCCAGGTCGTCGATCCGGTCGGCCACCAGCGCAGTGGTCGCGTCGTCGTCGGAAACCGACACCGCGTCGCGCATGCGGTTCAGCAGCGGCTCATGGGCGCGGGCCTGCACGATGCCGCGTCGCACGTCCAGACACAGGATGTTGTCCGGCCCCTCCCAGATGGTGTTGACCTGGCCGTCGCGCAAAAGCCTTGCCACCGGCCATGTTTCGATGTAGCCATTGCCGCCGTGGATCTCGATCGCGTCGGATGCCGCGGTGATGCCGAGCCGGGCGACCTTGAGCTTGGTGACCGGCACCGCGATGCGTTGCCGGGTGCCGCGCGGCTGCCGGTGATTCACCGCTCCGGTGCTGTCGAACACCATCGCCTGGGCGGCTTCGACGTCGACGATCAGCTCCGCGAGCTTGCGTCGCATCAGCGGCTTGTCGATCAGCGCCCCGCCGAACGCACGTCGCTGCCGCGCGTAGCAGAGTGATTCGACTAGGGCGCGACGCGCGTTGGCCAGGCCGAACAGGGCGATGCCCAGGCGCGCCGCGTTGGTCAGCTCCATCATCCGGCCCAGCCCTTTGCCGTCGGACGGGCCCGACTCCCCGGACGGCTCGCCGGACAGCAGAAAAGCTTCCGCGTCGACGAATTCGACCTCTCCGGAGGCCACCGAGCGGGTGCCGAGTTTGTCCTTGAGGCGGCGCACCCGCACCCCGTTGCGGGAACCGTCCCGACGGGTGCGCAACACCAGGAAGTTGGCCACCCCGCGACTCGAGTCCGGGGCGCCCTCGGGCTTGGCCAGCACGACGAAGGCCTCCCCGGCGCAGTTCGACGCGAACCACTTGAAGCCGTTGAGCACCCACGCGTCGCCGGCCCGCCGCGCGGTGGTCTCCAGAGCGCCCAGATCCGACCCGCCCGTGCGTTCGGTCAGCAATTGCGCTGTCTCGCCGGCCCATTCGCCCGAGTCGAACTTGGCCAGCACATGATCGCGGACGTCGGCCGGTGCGTACGCGGCCACCAGCGACTGCACCATGCCGCCCCCGGTTCCCAGCGCGCAGCCCATCCCGATGTCGGCCTGGTTGAGCAGGTAGTTCGACGCGAACATCGACAGCGACGAGCGGAAACCCGCACCCCGGCACGCCTCCCGCAGGGCACCCTGGGCATCCAGCACCGCCCGCTTGGCGGCGGTGAACGACGGCGGCATCACCACCCGGCTGACGTCGTGACCCCAGCGGTCGTAGCGTTCCAGCCGCGGCGGGTTGCGGTCGGTCTCCTCGGCCCAGCGGGCGACCGGCCCACCCATCAGGTCGCCGATCCGGGTCAGCTGGGGTTCGACCACCGCCAACTCGTCGGGCTTGAGGTAGTACGCCATGGTGAACTGCAGCGTGGGATCCGTGCGGTACCAGTTGAGACCGACGGCGCCGGCGTAATCCTCGGTCCGGTAACGCTGCGACTTTTCCGGCGTCGAGAACGGCAGCCGATCTACGGCCTCGGCCTCGTAATCGGTCATTCCGCGACGGTATTACAGATTCGTGCTGTCTAGACGGGAGCCACGAACTCCGAGGAGTAGTACTCGGCCGGCGCCTGGTTGTGCGGGTTCGGCGTGGTGACCATGACCCAGACGCCGGTGGTGCCCTGCTGAATCGGAGCGGTGATGGTGATAGCCGCATGCCCCGCAGGGTCGGTGTCGACGCCGGCGTACGTGGTGCCCGGATCGCCGGGCCCGCACGTCGCCGACGTCGGACGCGGCACCTGAATCAGGCCCACGTCGTAGTGCATACCGGGCTGGTTCGAGATCACCAGGTCGATGTCCGCGCTGACGGTTGAACCCGACGGATGGACGAGGACCACGCCGCGCCCCAGCGCCACCCGCGGCGCCTGGACCGCGGTCTTGACGGCGCTGCCATCGCAGTTACGCAACGTGGAACTGATCGGCACCGGGCCGGTTGCGGCCGCCATGCCCGTTCCGAGGGTCGCCGTCGAAGCGGCCAATACCGTGAAAACTGAAGCAAAAGTCCCGAAGCCAGTCAGCGTGCGCATTTGCCCGTCCATTCCGCCCGTGCCGCCGTGTGAACTTTTCAGTTATTGACTACCGTTTGCGCAGTTAAACCTGCGTTCGCGTCAATTAACGGGCGGGCGGTAATGGCGTTGCGCGTGGTATTCGGGACGCTTACCGGTTCTCCGATAAGACCAGATAGTCGGTCAGCGCATTTCCCAGTGCGACCGCCCCCAAAGCGGTGGGGTGCAGGGGAACGTTGTTGCCTTCGGTGACGTAGCCCTCGACGTAGCGTTCGCCCGGTGGGGCGCACATGTCATGGCCCGCTGACAGCGACCGGGTGTCGTAGAACTCCACTCCCTTGTCCGCGGCGAGTTGTCGCTGCCGGTCATCGAGTTCGTCGACTTTGGCTTGAAGGTAATTGGCGTCGTTCGGCAGCAGCGGTTGGTCGGGAAAGCAGCCGCCGGGGCGGACGAAGATTCCGTAGCCGACCAGGATGATGCGTGCCCTGGGCGCATCGGCGCGCAATTGGTCGATCATCGCGGCCCATACCGGGACCTGCTCGCGGATGCTGCTGGAAATCCGGTCGACGTTGTTGACGACGAACGCCGCGGCGCACGGCTTTGGATTGGCCGCCTCGACCTGACAGGACTCGGCATCCCCTGCCAACCCGACGTCGTTGGCGCCGATCGTGATGGTGATCAGGTCCGTCGGCGGTCCGACCATGTCCAGCTGGCGGGGGATCAGCCCATGATCGGTCCGCTGTTCCCGGTTGACGACATCATCGGTCGTCGCTCCACTGCACGTGACGTCGTGGAACGCGGCGGCAGCCAGGCGACGCGCCAGCACGGCCGGATAGTTGTTGGTGGACTTGTGGCATCCGCGCGGCGCGGCCAACTCCGGGACACCTGGCGCGGCGGCAAAGGAGTCGCCCATTGCGACGTAGTTCGACCGGGCAGCCGAGCCCGGGCCGCCCGGCGGCGTCGCCGCGCAACCGGCGGACGCAACGCACACCAGCACGGTGATGCCAATGCGCTTCGCCCACATGCCTTCCAGTGTTTCATCCCGGTTCGTGGCGGTGCCTGATCTAATAGCCCCGGCAGCAGGCCGCAGAAGCGAAGACTTCGAAGGAGATTGATGGCCGGCGGGATCTCACGGCGTCAATTCGGTGTCATGACGGGAGTCGCGCTGACCGCCGCGGCGGCGGCCTGCGGCACGCGGGACAGCAAACCCGCTGCGCCACCGAGCACGTCGGCCCCCTCGTCGGGTTATTCCGTCAAGGTCAACAATCCGCGGGGTGCCCCCGGCTACGTCTTCTACGTCTCGGGCACCACGGCAGCCAACCCGGCCGGCGGGACGCCGAAGGCATCGGTCCTGGTCATCGCCGATAAGGCCGGACGGGTGGTGTGGCAGCGCGAGCTCCCGGCCGGCCAGACCGCCGGCAACCTGCGCGTCCAGACCTACCGGGGCAAACCGGTGCTCACCTGGTGGCAGGGCCTCAAACAGGGCGGCCACGGACTCGGCCTCAGCTATATCGCCGACGAGCGCTACAACGTGATCGACACCGTCACCCCGGGCGGGGAGCTGTCCTCGGACATCCACGAATTCCGGCTCACCCCCGACGGGCACGCCCTGGTCACCTCCTACCAGGAAGTCGTCACCGACCTCAGCGCCGTCGGCGGCCCCAAGGACGGCCGGATCTACAACTGCATCGCCTCGGTGGTCGACGTCGAACGGCACCAGACGCTGTTTCAGTGGGACGCGCTTGCGCATGTGCCGGTCAGCGACTCGCCGGCGAAGTACAGCGCCGGCCAGGTTCTCGATCCCTACCACATGAATTCGATCGCACTCGATCCCGCGGGCAACCTGCTGATCAGCCTGCGCGCGCTGTCCACGGTCTTCAATGTCGACCCGCGCACCGGCGCGATCAACTGGCGCCTGGGCGGCAAGCAGTCCACCTTCGCCCTCGGCGACGGCGTCGAATTCGCCTACCAGCACGACGCCGAGATGCCCGACGCCAACACGATCACGTTGTTCGACAACCATTTCGAGGGCAACGCCGGCCAGACCGGCGGCGGGTCGGTGCCGAGCAGCCTGAAGTGGATCCGCCTGGACCCCGCCGCGCGCACCGCCACGCTGCTGCGCGCGCAGCCCCACCCGGACAAACTGAGCAGCGGCGCCATGGGCAACCTGCAGCAACTACCCGGCGGCGGCACCTTCTCCGGCTGGGGGACCGCCGGTCACATCGCCGAGTTCGCGGCCGACGGCACGATGCTCTACGACGTCGCCCTGGCCGGCGGGACCTACCGCGCCTACCTGGACGAGTGGAGCGGCACTCCCGTCGAACCCCCGAAGATGGTCTTCGCCGGCGACGTTGTGCACGCCGTATGGAACGGCGCCACGGCGGTGCGCAGCTGGCGCCTGCGGCACGGTCCGCAAAGCACCGCGATGACGGTGTTGGCCACCGCCGAGTGGGCCGGATACGACACCGCATTGCCGCTGAACGGGGGCACCGACGGCTACTACCAGCTGCAGGCCCTGGACTCGTCCGGCAACGTCGTAGGAGAGACGCCGCCACTACCCCACGCAGGCTAAATCTGGGCTTATGGTGATCCGGTGCAGGGGACCCCCTTCGGGCGCTACCGGTTGCAGAACATGATGGGCCAGGGCGGCATGGGCGAGGTCTGGCGCGCCTACGACACGGCCACCAACCGGACAGTGGCGATCAAACTCCTGCCGCCGCAGCTGGCCACCGACCAGACCTTCGTGCAACGGTTCCGGCGCGAAGCCGAGGCGGCCGCGCAGCTCAACAACCCGCACATCATTCCGATCCACAACTACGGCGAAATCGACGGCCGCCTCTATGTAGACATGCGGCTCGTGGAGGGCCGCGACTTGGAAGAGAAGCTGGCCAACGGACCGCTGCCGCCGCACCGGGCGGTGCACATCATCGAGCAGGTGGCCCAGGCGCTGCGCGCCGCGCACAAGGTCGGTCTGGTGCACCGCGACGTCAAGCCGTCCAACATCCTGCTGGACGAGGACGACTTCGCGTACCTGATCGACTTCGGCATCGCCCGCGGCGCCGACGACGCCGGCCTGACCGGTTCCCGGGAGATGATCGGCAGCTGGCATTACATGGCGCCGGAACGGTTGATGGCGCAGGACGCCGACGCCCGCGCCGACATCTACGCGCTGACCTGTGTGCTGTACGAGTGCCTGACCGGCAACCGGCCGTTCCCCGGCGACTCACTGGAAAGCCAGGTGACCGCGCACCTGACGTTGCCACCGCCCCGCCCGTCGAGCACCCGGCCCGACCTGCCGCCGGACTTCGACGCGGTGATCGCCAAGGGCATGGCCAAAGAACCCGCCGAGCGGTATCAGACGGTCACCGAGCTTGCTGCCGCCGCGCAGGGAGCACCCGCAGACGCCGACGCCGAGGCCGTTGCCAGCAGCGCCGAGACGATGGCCGCTGACGCTGCCGCAGCCACCAAGCTCAGCGAGGCGGCCACACCGCCGCTGCTTGCCCGGCTGAGCCCACGGGCCCGCGTCGCGCTCGGCGCCGTCCTGGTCACCCTCGTCGCGGCCGTCGTCGTCACCACCACCGTCCTTGTCCACCGCGCCGGTGGCCCGCCGGCCCAGTCGTCGGTTGCGAAGCCGTCGCCGCCGCCGTCGCCGTCGCCGACCGAAGTAGCGTTGCCGTTCGCCGGCCTCAGCGGTCCGCTCGGCGTCGCTGTGGACGGCGCCGGCAACGTCTACGTCGCCGACAACGGCAACAACCGGGTGGTGAAGCTGGATGCGGCGACCAGGGACCAGAGCGTGCTGCCGTTCAGCGACCTTCGGTACGCCGTCGGGGTTGCGGTGGACGGGAGCGGCACCGTCTACGTCACCGACTCCTACAACGAGCGGGTGACGAAGCTCGCGGCCGGTGCCGCGAACCAGACAGTGTTGAAGCTCGAGCGCAACGGCCCCCATGGGGTGGCGGTGGACGGCGCCGGCAACCTCTACCTGGCGGACTGGATCAAAGACCGGGTGTTGAAGGTGGCGGCCGGGACCGGGGCCCAGACGGCGTTACCGATGACCGGCCTGGACGGGCCCGAAGGGGTGGCGGTGGACGGGTCCGGCAACGTCTACGTCGCCGACCTGGGCGACGGTCAGGTGACGAAGCTGACCGCCGAGACCGGTGTGCAGACCACGGTGCCGTTCTTCGGCCTGGTCAAGCCGTGGGGGGTGGCGGTGGATGGTGCCGGGAACGTGTACGTCAGCGATGCGGGCACCGGCCGGGTGGTGCGGCTGGCCGCGGAGACCGGCTCGCAGTCGGTGCTGCCGTTTCCCCAGCTCGACGGCCCACACGGGGTGGCGGTCGATGGCGCCGGAAACCTGTATGTCGCCGAGAGCGGCAAGAACCGGGTGCTGAAGCTGCCGAAGTCGTGACCCGCGAGGTGGCTGCGTCGCCAGGCTCAAGTTAAGGCTTGATCCGGATCTGACCCGGCGACCACAACCCGCTGCGCGTCGCCTCACCCAGGTCCAGCCGTGCCGGCGGCGCGTCGACCAGCGTGTCGAACTTGCGCAGCGACCCCCAGTCGCGGGCCCAGTCGCGCGACAGGTAGGTCGCCATGACGTGGGCGCGCAGCAGCAGGTCGGTGATGCCGAGCAGCCCGCCGTTGACGCCGTCCTCCCAGGTGTCGGTGTCCAGCTTTTTGGCGTTGTAGTCCGGGGTGATGCGGAACCGCGGAATCTCGGTGACGCCGTTGGTGTGCAGCATCGGCTGCTGACACGGGAACGCCAGCCCCACCGCCCAGTCCAGCAGCACCGGCTGCGTCGAGCCGACATAATCCTGCAGCGACCGCAGTTCCGGCACCCGCGGCGGGGTCACCGCAATCCAGTCCTCCGGCGTCAGCGACAGGTCCTCGGCGACCACCCGCACGGCGACGGCGTCGGCGGGCATTTTGTCGCGGGCGAACCGCAGGTTGCGCCAGGCCTTGGGCTGCTCGCCGTACAGGTCGTCGGGCACCATCCGGCCCGCGGGCACCAGCGCGCCGGGCCCGGGCCGGGCGTATTCCAGCACCACGGTCTGGCCGGAGGTGTAGTGGTGCAGGACGCTGTTGCCGGCGATCTTGCCCGCGGCGGTGATGACCACCAGGGGGTGGCCGTCATCGGGCTTGGGCAGCTGATACCAGGCCGACGCGAGTCGGCTCTGCTGCTGGGCGCCCGTCGTGTAGGTACCCGCGAGCGGCACCCGCCCGGGGTCCAGCTGGTAGGGCAGCGGCACCGTCGAACCGTTGATGCCGGGCGTCTTCAGCTTGGTGGGAGCGTCCCAGTCGTAGTCGGTTCCGGGCTGGTTCGGCTTCATCACCATGGCCTCGGCGACGGTGTGCTCGGGCACCCCATTGGGCGAGAAGCCGACTGGGTCGCTGCCGCCCAGCGGACCCAGCGGACCGTAGTTACCGGGGAGCGGCGTCATGAAGCCGGCGTTGGTGTCCGGCTCGACGAGCACGTCGTCGGCCAGTCCGCAGCCCCCGGCGAATGCCCGCAGGTTGGACCACCCGTTGGAGTATGTCGGGTACTGCCGCACGATCCCGATCCCCATCGACGCCACGAACACCAGGGCCATGAAGCCGGCCGCCAGGGACACCGGGGCGGTGGTCAGCCACCGCGCCACCCGGCCCTCGCCGCTGCCGCGGGGCGCGAAGTGCAGCCAGGCCGCATACACAGCCGCAATCGCGAACAACGCGAAAAAGATTGTGCTGACCGAGATTCCGCTGAGCTTGGGCATGGTGGAGTTGAACGGCACACCGTAGCTGGACACGTACCACCAGCCGTTGGTGGTGGCGAAACACAACGCCAGCAGGAAGAACACCGCGGCCAGGAACGCCATTCGGTTACGCGACCAGCGCAACACCGATGGCGACACCAGCACCGTCGTCAACGCCGCCATCGCCGCGCCCACCGCAGCGAACAAACCGAAGTGGTGCACCCACTTGGTCGGGGTGAACATCAGGAAGAACATGGTGCCGAAGATGACGCCCATCAGCCGCCACGCCGGACCCCGTGCGACCCCCGGCACCCGCTTGCGCCGCAGCATGATGAACACCGCGGTGAACAGGCACAGAGCCGTGATCAGGAAGCCGAACCGGCGCGACAGCGAGCCGTCGACGGTCGGCAGGATCAGGTAGTAGTAGCGCAGGTTCTCGGTGTACCAGGCCTGACTGGGCCCGATCTTGCTGCGGACCCGGGTGGCTTCCAGCACCGTCGACAGGGTCTGGTCGGCAAACACCACGGTGAGGATGACGGTGCCAGCGGCCAGCATCGGCGACAGCAGGGGCAGCGTGCCGACCATCCGGCGGCGCTTCACCAGAATCCGCAGGATCGGGCGGCCACCGGCGACCAGCGCGGCCACTGCGATCAGGCCCGTCGGCTGCACACCGAGGGTGAACGCCGCGGTGATGATCGCCAGCGCCGCCGGCGTCAGGCGGCTGTATCGCATCGAACGCTCGATCAGCACATAGGTGACCAGCGACCCCAGCGCGATGATCCCCTCGGGCCGCAGCCCGTTGTTGAACGGCATCCACGCGGTGAGCAGCACCATCGCCGCCGCCCAGTTGGCGGGTTTGCTGGCGGCCACCGCAGGGCCGAGTCGAGGCAACACCTCGCGGGACAGCAGCAGCCAGCAGATCAATCCGGCGACCAGGTCCGGCAACCGCATCCAGATGCTGGCGTCGCTGACGTGGGTCATCAGCGCCAGTAGGTTGTAGTACCAGCCGAACGGGTCTTCAGGGCTGCCGAACCAGCGGAAATAGTTGGACATGTAGCCGGCGCGGTCGGCGACGCGCGCCATGCCCAGGATGTAGCCGTCGTCGGAGGAGTTGGCGCCCATCACATGCCACAGCAGGAAGGCGAAGATCACCACGCCGTCGAGCAACGTGAACGTGCGCCAGTTTGCTGGGATCCAGCGCCGCATCCGGTGGCCGTCCAGCTGGTCGAGTCGCCACAGCGCGATCAACGCGACGATGGTGGCCACGATCGCGCCGACCATGGCGAGCAGCTTCAGCGTGGTCGGGGTGCTGGAGAACCGGGTGTCGATCGTTGCCGACAGGCTCAGCTGCGGCGGCGCCGGGCCGGTCAGATCGGTGAAGACACCGACGATCTGCGGACGCAGGTTCGGGTCCGGGAAGCCGCTGCGCAGCGGCGCTCCGCGCGGGTCTTTCAGCCCGATGAACTCGGCGAACGTCCCGGCGTGGGTCGAGCTGATGTCGATGCGCTCGCACTGCGGGGACCGCATCAGGTCGCGCGGCACCGACAGGATCACGACGTTGCGGTCGGTGACGTCGACGCGCTGTGCACTCACCACGACGAACAGGGCGTTGAGGTTGGCGTCCTTACCCTGCTTGGGCGCGGTGCCCAGGATGACGCCGCCGCTGGCCGGCATGTCGCGTTCGATGCTGCACGGCACCGACGCCTTGAAGTCGACCGGCGTCAGCGAGATCAGCGGCGAGGTCACGCTGTTCAGCTGGCCGTTCTGCGGCCAGTTGAGCATCGCGGTGGTCTGCACGACCGGCAGCAACGGCGTGGCGACCGACAGCACGAACCCGATCAACCCGGCGATCGTCGCCACCCACCGGGTCAGCCGGACGTCGCGGCCGGTCTCCGGGGCGGCCTGCTGGGGGAAGGTCGTGACGCTCATGGCAGAGCCCTAATCGGTCCTTGCCGGCTCCAGCCGGGCACTGTGGTCACGCCTTGCTGGACGGTGGCTTCGGGGGCCTGGTCGGCGGGAATCAGCCGGTGATACTGCTCCACCGAACCCCAGTCGCGGTACCAGTCGCCGCTCAGGTAGGTCGAGATGGTCGACGTCCACAACAGCGCCTGGGTGAACATGAACGGGCCGCCGGTGGACGCGGCCTGCCACAAGTTCGACGACACAGCGGTCTGCTTGTGGTCCGGCAGGATGCGGTAGCCCGGGAGTTCCGCGATACCGAGATGCTCGGAGAACGGCCGCTGGCAGGGGAAGTTGGCCGCCGTCGCGATGTCCATCAGCACCGGGGTCTGCGACCCGATGAGCCGCTGCAACGACTCCAGTTCCGGCACCCGCGGCGGGGTGAAGGCGAACCACTGCTCGGAGCTCAGGTTCGGGTCGTAGGCGACGATGCGGGCCACGTTGGCTTCCGGCGGAGCCCAGGCGAACGGGAACCGCAGGTTGCGCCAGGCCGGCTGGGGCCCCAGGTCGATCGGGAACACCTCACCCAGCGGGTGGGTGTTGCCGTCGGGTTTGGTCACGCCCCACTGCAGCTTGAGCGACTGCCCGTACATGAAGTCGCCGTCCTCTTTGTAGGACCAGATGGCGCCGGCGGCCGAGACCACCACCAGGGGCCGGTCCGGCCGGCGGGCGGGCAGCTGGTACCAGGCGGAGGTGGCCCGCGCGGCGAGGTTGTTCTCGCCGTAACTGCCCATCACCGGAGTGCGCGCCGGGTCCAATCCGAAGGGCAGCGCCGCGTGGGAGCCGTTGACGCCGACCGGGCCCTTGCCGCCGGCAGTGCCGGCGGAGTCGGTGATGGCGGCATTGGGTTTGTTGGGGGAGGCGTCGGAATTGACGACGCCGGGCTTGCTCACCACCGGGTCGGACTTCAGGTCCTCGCCGACGCCTTCAGGCTTGAAGCCCACCGGGTTGACGCCGCCGAGCGGGCCGTCGGGGCCGAACTCCTGGCCCGGGATCGGTTGCAGCATCCCGGCATTGGAGTCGGGCTCGGCGAGCACGTCGTCGGCCATCGCGCAGCTGTCCGGCGACGTGATGGCCGCCAGGTTGGCCTTGGCGGTGGTGTAGAGCGGATAGCGGGACGCCGCGCCCTTGGCCAGCGAGCCGACTTCGCCCGCCACCATGATCACCGCCACCACCAGCAGCGGCGTCGACGCCAGCACGCGGTTACGCCGGTTGTTCTTCACCTCGGTGTGCCCGGCGTAGTCCATCCGGAAGTGGTACCAAGCGCCGAGCAACCCGGTGAGGATCGACAGCGTCAGGAACATCGATGTCACCGGGTGGCTGGCGATGACGGGCTGGATGTCGTACCACGGGACGCCGTAGTTGCCGACGTAGAACCAGCCGTTGATGCCCGAGGTCGCCCACGCCAGCACGAACAGCAGGGCGGTGACGTAGAGCGCCAGGTTGCGCCGGCTGTGCAGGCCGATGCGCGCGACGGTGAAGGCGGTGAGCCCACCCAGCGCCCCGGCCAGCCCGGCGAAGGCACCGAACTGAATAGCCCACTTGGTGGGTGTGCCGTGCAACAGCAGCAGACCGATCGCGGCGGTGCCGACCAGCCGCCACGCTGGACCAGTGGCCACCCCGGTCACCCGGCCGCGGCGCAGCAGGACGAACAGCATCCCGAACATGCACAGCAGCAGCACCAACACGGCGAACCGGCGCGACATCGAGCCGTCGGCGTTGCTCTCCACGGTGAGGAAGTAGTAGCGCAGGAAGTCCTGGTACCAGGCGATCGTCGGCCCGACGGTGTACTTGATGCGCGCCGACTCGGCCGCGGTGGCCAGCGTCTGACTGTGGAACACCACGACGGTGATCAGCGACAACGACGCCGCCAGGGTGATCATCGGTGCGAGCCGGCCATCGGTGGCGCGTCGGCGCCGGATCGTCTGGGCGATGGCGCGGGCGCCGGTCAACAGGGGCGCCACCGCGATCAATCCCTGCGGTGCCAGTGTCACGGTCAGCATCGCCACGATGATCGCGATGGCGGCGGGGGCCAATCGGCCCAGCGCAATGGAGCGCTCCACCAGAAGCCAGGTGAGGATGACGCCCAGCGCGATCAACGGTTCGGGCCGCAGGCCGTTGTTGAACGGTATCCACGCCGCGACGAACACCGCGCCCGCCGTCCACACCGCCACCCGGTTGGCGCCCAGCCCGCCGCGTGCCGGACCCAGCCGGCGCAGCACGAAATGGCTGATCAGCAGCCAGCATGCGATGGCGGCCAGCGTGGCGGGCAGCCGCATCCATACCCCTGCAGTGCTGACGGACGCCATTCGGGACAGCACCCCGAAGTACCAGTCGAACGGTGCGTCCGTGGTCCCGAAGTAGCGGTAGTAGTCGACGTTGTATCCGGCCTGGGGCGCGACCCGGGCGATGGTCAGGTTGTAACCGTCATCCGACGACGTCGCACCGATGATGTGCCAGAGCAGCAGGGTGCCGATCACCACGACGTCCGCGAGCCAGGCGGCCAGGCCGGCCTTGATCCTCGGTAGCCGGGGCCGCCACGTGTTCAGGGTCTCGCCACGACTCAGACGGTCCAGCGCCGCGAGGGCCACGATGGCGCCCAGGACCGCGAGTGCTCCCAGCACCATCGCCAGCGTCTTGAGGGCGGTGGGCCGCAGGATGAACCGGGTGTCGACGTCGACTCTGGCGGACAGCCCCGGCTGAGCTTGCACCTTCAAATCCGTGAAGATCCCGCCGACCTGCGGTTTCTTCTCAGGGTCGAGCCGGCCTGCGGCGCCCGGGATCCCGACGAAGTCCGCGCCCGCGCCACCGGCGTCGGCCCAGACGTGCAGCACGTTGCACCCGCCGGCCGCGATCTGGGCCCGGGGGGCCACGGCGGCCACCGTGTCGCGGAAGGCCACGACGACGGAGTCCTTGTTCGCGCGGACAAACAGACCATGCTTGCCGGTCTGAAAGCCGTCGGTCGGCAGCGTCGAGACCACCAAACCGCCGGCCGCGGGCAAGGTGGCGATCGCCGAGCAGGGAATGGAGATGTCGAGGTCGCGCGGGGCACCCGACACCAACGGCGCCGTGATCTGGCTGATGTTGCCGTCCGGGGTGTTGCCCTGCGGCCACAGGATGGCCGCCGTGGTCTGTTGCACCGGAAGCAGCGGAACCAGCAGGCACAGAACCAGACCGGCGATGCCGGAGACGACGGCTACTAACCGGGCGATCCGGTGGGACCGCTCATTACCGTCGGGGGACACGAGGCTCGATCGTAGGCGACGTCACTGAGTCCGTTTTGGACGCGGGGCCGCGCTGCAGCTTCCGGGCTCGCAGTGCGCGGGCACTGATTCGGTGGGCCTTTGTCTATTGCGCGCCCTCAGAGGTCACAATTAGAGCCAGAGAAATGGCCAGAACCACAATGACCGGAGGGCTTGCAGCGCGATGACGAACTCGGCTCTCGGGTTTGGCGTTCTAGGGCCGCTGCAACTGTTGGTGCACGGCGACCCGGTGTCCGTCGGTGCCGCCAAGCAGCGGGCTGTGTTGGCGGTGCTGTTGATCGACCGTAACCGGCCGGTGTCGGTCGACTCGATGATCGACGCGGTGTGGGCCGGCTCCCCGGTGCCGGCGGCACGCACCAGCATCCAGTCCCACATCTCCAACCTGCGCCGGCTGCTGCGCGACGGGGGCGTCGACCCGGTGCGGGTGCTGGCCAGCGCGCCGCCGGGTTACCAGCTGAATGTGGCCGACACCGACTATGACCTGGGTCGCTTTGCCGCCGGGAAGGCGGCCGGCGTTGAGGCGGCCGCCGCCGGCCGGTTCGAGGAGGCCAGCAGTCACCTGTCCATGGCCCTGGCCGAATGGCGCGGCCCAGTGCTTGACGACCTGCGCGACTTCGACTTCGTCGCCCCGTTCGCCGCCAAGGCCCTCGAAGACAAGGTGGCCGCGCACAGTGCGCGCGCAGAGGCCGAAATCGCCTGCGGGCGTGCCGACGGGGTGATCGGGGAGCTGGAGGCGCTCGCTGCCGAGCACCCCTATCGCGAGCCCCTGTGGGCGCAGCTCATCACGGCCTATTACGTCACCGAGCGGCAGTCCGACGCGCTGGGCGCCTACCGGCAGCTGAAGACGGCGCTGGCCGAGGGGCTGGGGATCGATCCCGGACCGACGGTCAGCACCCTGCACGAGCGAATCCTGCGCCAGGAGCCGATCGTCACCAAGCAGGCCGTCAAGAGCACCCGCAAGCGCAGCCGGATCGACACCAGGACCACGCTGTCGACGTCGGTCGTGGCGACACTATGCGACCGCTTCGGGCGCCGCTATCAGCTCAACAGTGCGACCACCCGGATCGGGCGGTTGGCCGACAACGACATCGTGCTCGACGACAACGACGTCAGTCGCCACCACGCCGTGATCGCTGACACGGGAACGGGTTTCGTAGTTACCGATCTGCGCTCAACGAACGGTGTCGAGGTGCGGGGTGAATTGATCCGGGGGAGCGCCACTCTGGCGCATGGCGACAGCGTATGCATCGGAGGATGCGAGTTCGTCTTTGAGATCCGGCCTGCCTGAGTTGGTGTGGCGCCGGTCTGTCGGCCGCGGTTATCGACCGCTACTTGACCTCTTGACACGATCGAGCCTTGTCGGCAAGTTGCCTCATGTCAAGATGCGCGCGAAGGGTTGTTGGTTGCCTCACGTGAACGTGCGCGCTTGGTGAGTGGAGTCGGGACGCCGGCTGGGGCTTTGCTGGTGGTCAGGGTGAAGAGTTGGTTGGTCAACGCCTGGATCTGGCGTTGGGTGGCGGCTGGGTTGATCAGTGAGTAGGTCCGCTTGAGCGCCACGATGCGGTCCAGGGTCATACTCGGGTGGTCGGTCGCCCGGTGAAACGGGGTGGTGGCCGTGTCGTGTTTTCTGGATACCTTGGCGCCTTTGCGGACTTTGGATACCAATTTCTGCTGGGGGTGGAAGTAGTTGGTCAGCTGTGACTGCAGTCGCCAGATCTCGTTGAGTAGCAAGAGTTCTGACGCTGTGTCGTAGCGGTAGTAGCCGACCACGGTGCGGACCACCACCCAGTTCTTCTGCTCGACGTGGCAGCCGTCGTTCTTGTTGCCCGGCCGTGACCGGGTGAAGGTGATTCGCCGGTCTTGGCACCATGCCAAGAGGTCGTCGTTGATGAATTCCGATCCGTTATCGCAGTCCACGCCGAGGATCGGGAACGGCATCGCGGCGGCGATCTGATTGAGGGCGGCCAGGATGTGTTTGGCCGTCCTGTCCGGTAGCGAGCGGCTTTCGGTCCAGCCGGTGGCGATATCGGTGACCGTCAACGTGAACGCATGGCCTCCACCCCGATTGCCGCCGTCATGGAAGACCGTGTCGATCTCGACGAAGCCGGGCACAGCGTCATCCCATTGGGCCCAGGTGCGCACCGGGATCTGACTTCGGATCAGCGACCCCGGCTTGGTGCCCACGCGTCCTTTGATCTTGTATCTGGCCCGTTCATCGGCCAGGCGGCGATCGATGGTGGCCGCCGACATCGATACCAGCAGTGCCGCCGTCTCGTCACTGATGACCAGCTCCCGGAAGTGGCGCAGCACGGCTACCAGCTCGGTGAGCATGGGTGCGAGCCGTTTGCCGGCGGGCATGCCCAGCACCGTCCAGCAGATCGTCAGCGCAGCAATGACATCCTCGCCGTATTTCACGGGCCGCGGACTTCGTGCAGACATGATCCTGGGGGCCAGCGCGGCTTTCAGTGCCTTGCGGGCATGGCTGCGATGCCAGCCCGTGTTGGCGCACAACTCGTCAAGAATCCGGGTCTTACCGCGCTTACCGGCCTGCTGATAACGAGTCGCCGCTGATTGGGTCACCGCCCTGCGCTCTGCCAATGTCAACCCCATCAACCGGGCCTACCGAACTCATTGCTGACCCGACCAGGCAGGCGCGCCGTCCACGCGCGCATTCTCGATGAGGCAACGAATCACCCTTTCGCGCGCATTTCTGACGAGTCAACGCGGTCGGGGGTAGCGGCTATAATCGAATGTATGTTCGATAGGCTGCCGTTCCTCGCACCCGGGATGGAAGGGTATGACGGCTACCTGGAGGTGGTGGCCCACCGCAGGGCACTTCTAGAAAAGACCGAAGACTCGGTGGGCTGGATGACGCGGATCGGTGCGGCGGCGCGGGTGGTCAATCAGGCCCAGGCCGCGGAGTTGGTGGGGATCGGGCAGTTGTTCTCCCACCGCTCGGTGGCGGGCTCTGAGACGGGTCAGTGGGCGATCGACACGTTCAAGGCGGTGGCCGGGGAGGTGGCCGCGGGGCTGAAGATCAGCCAGGGCCGCGCGGAGACCAAGCTGCATTATGCCCGGGCGATGCGCGAGCGCCTGCCGCAGGTCGCGGCGGTGTTGTGTGCCGGGGATATTGACCTGGAGGCGTTCGCGACGATCGTGTTCCGCACCGATCTGATCGAGGACCCCCAGGTGCTGGCGTCGGTGGACGACACGATCGCCGCGCGGGTGACACGGTGGCCCTCGTTGAGCCGGGGGCGGCTGTCGCAGAAGATCGACCAGATCGTCGCCAACGCCGACGCCGATGCCGTCCGGCGGCGCACAGAGGCCCAGGCTGATCGGGAGGTGTGGATCAGCCAGGAGCTCAACGGGTTGTGCCAGGTGGAGGGACGCCTGCGCAGCACCGATGCCAAAGCCCTCGATGCGCGGATCTCGGCGTTGGCGGCCACGGTCTGCCCCCACGATCCGCGCACGGTGGCTCAGCGCCGCGCTGATGCCATGGGGGCGCTGGCCGCCGATGCCACCCGGCTGGCCTGCGAGTGCGGGCGTCCCGATTGCACCGCCGCCGGGCGTAAGCCCGCCTCGCCGGTGGTGATTCATGTGGTCGCCGAACAGGCCACCCTCAATGGCCACAGCGACAGCCCCGGGTGTGTGCTGGGCGCCGAAGACCTGATCACCCCCGAACTGTTGGCCGAGTTGGCGCTGACCGCCCGCCAGGTGCCGTTGATCCACCCCGGCTACGCCGCCCCCGAACCGCACTACCACCCCTCCCAAGCGCTCGCCGATTTCGTGCGGGCCCGGGATCTGACCTGCCGCTGGCCCGGCTGTGATGTGCCGGCCACCGCCTGCGACTGTGACCACACCATCCCCTACGCCTCCGGTGGGCCCACTCACGCGGGCAACCTCAAGTGCTACTGCCGTACGCATCATTTGATGAAGACGTTTTGGGGCTGGACCGAGAAACAACTCGCCGACGGCACCTTGATCCTGACCTCCCCGGGTGGGGACACCCACGTCACCACTCCCGGTTCCGCGTTGCTGTTTCCCAGCCTGTGCCATGCGGTGGGTGGGATGCCCGCCCCCGAAGCCCAAACCCCACCGGCGGATTACTGCGCCGAACGCACCGCGATGATGCCCACCCGCCGGCGCACCCGCGCCCAGGCCCGCGCCGCCCGGGTGACCGCCGAACGCCGCGCCAACCACCAAGCGCGCATCAACGCTACCGGCCCACCCGACGACGAACCCCCACCTTTTTAGCTGGGTCTCCGCCCACTCAGCTCTTGCGCAGCGGCGCCGGGTCCCACAACCCGCTGCGCGTCACCGTGCCCAGCTCCAGCCGGGCCGGCGTGGCGTCGGGATAGAAGGGCGTCAGGCGTTGTAGCGCACCCCAGTCCCGGAACCAGTCGTCCTTGAGGTAGCTGGCCACCGTTACCGACTGGGTCAGCAACTCGGTGATGCCGAGTGGTCCACCACCGAGGTTGTCCATGACGGGAGAGTTGGCCTCGGCGCCGAACCGGTCGGGCAGGATCCGCCACTTGGGCGTCTCGTCGACACCGTTCTGATGACCGAACGGCCGCTGGCACGGGAAAGCCAGCCCTACCAGCCAGTCCAGGAACACCGGGTCCCTGGAGCCCACCACGTCCTGCAGCGTGCGCAGCTGCGGCACTCGCGGCGGAGTGAGGCCGATCCAATGTTGTGGGGCCAGATCGTCGTCGTCGGCCACCAAGCGGATCTGAGTGGCGGAATCGGGGATGGCCGATAATGGGGCGCGCAGGTTGCGCCAGGCCGGTGCCGCCCCGACGTCAGCGAAGCCCATTGAGCCGCTGTGCTTTCCGGCAGCGGCCTCGTCATCGGTGGCCCACTGCACCTGAATCTCGCGGGCGTCGAACCGGCCGGCCGCCGTGACCACCAGCAGCGGCGTCTTGTGCCGGTCGTCCTTGGCGGGCAGCCGGTACCAGCCCGACCGCAGCATCGCCGGCACCTGGATGCCGGCGCGCCAGCTACCCAGCACCGGGGTGCGGGCCGGGTCGAGGTTGAACGGCAACCGGGCCCGAGAGCCGTTGATGCCCGGCGCGGCTGTGGTGCCACCCTCGGTACCGGCCTCGGTGCCGGTGATCACTCCGTCGTCGTTGGCGAAGTTGCGGTCGCCCGGGCGCTCCATCACCGGATCGGCGGAGACATCGGCGGGAATCCCGTTGGGAGTGAACGCTTCCGAGAGGCCTGCGCCCAGAGCGTCGCCTACCGGCGCGGACACCGGCGGCAAGATGCCGGCCTGCGGATCCAGTTCGACCAGCACGTCATCGGCCAGGCCGCAGGTCTTTCCGGTTAACGCCTGCAGGTTCGACCGGCCCACCGACCAAGCCGGATATTGGAAGATCATCGCCTGGGTCAGCGACACCACTTCCATCAGGACCAGCAACCAGGTCGCAATTGCCAACGGGGACTGGGTGAATCGCGACACGCGTGCACCGAACCGGGTCCGGGGCGGTCCGTCGTCGTTGGTGGCGACGAAGTGGAACCAGGCCGCGATCAGTAGCACGATCACGGTCAGTTCGAGCAGCGCCGTGGTGAGCGACCATCGCCACTTGGGGAACGAATTCGACCACGGCACACCGAAATTCGAGACATACCACCAGCCGTTGACGCTGGCGAACGACATGGCCATGACAAAGAGGACGACGGCCGCGAACACGGTGCGGTTGCGTCTGGAGCGCATCGCGGCCCCGGTTACCGCCACGGCCGCCAACGCGCCCAGGGAGCCGGCCAGCCCCGCGAAAACCCCGAAGTGGTGGGTCCATTTGGTGGGCGTGAACATCATCGCCAGGAACGAGATGATGGTGATGCCGATGATCCGGCGGCTCGGACCGGCCGCGGTCCCCGGAATTCGCCCCTTGCGCAACGAGATTGCCACCGCGATCGCCAGCGCGAGGATCAGCGCCAGAACCGCGAACCGGCGCGCCACCGACCCGTCGGGGCTGGGCATGAACAGCCGCTCGTAGCGGATGTGTTCGTCGAACCACTTCAGGCTGGGCCCGACGGCCTGCTTGAGGAACGTGGCCTGGGCTTCGCCGGCGAACGTCTGGTCGCGGAAGATCAGGATGGTGGTGACCGTGGTGGCCGCCAGGATCGGCGATATCAGCGGCAGCAGGCCGAACTGTTTGGACCGGCGATGCAGGATGGTCCGCAGCGGGCCGATCGCCACCAGCAACGCACCGATAGAGGCGATGCCGGTGGGCCCGGAGAACAGGGTCAACGCGCCGAGGATGCACGCCGCGGCCACCGGCAACAGCCGGCTGGTGGCCACCGCCCGCTCCACCGAGCACCAGGTCAGCAGGATGCCCAGGGCGATGATCGGCTCTGGACGCAGCCCGTTGTTCAGGGGTAGCCAGACCGCCAGAAACATTCCAGCCGCCGTCCATGCCGCGGCCCGGCTCTTCTTGACGGAATGGCCCAGGCGAGGAATGACCTCACGGCTGATCACCCACCAGCACGTCAGCGCCATGACCAGGGTGGGCAGCCGCATCCAGACGCTGGCCGTCGTGACGTGGGCCCACATCGCCAGCAGGTCGTAGTACCAGCCGAACGGCGCCTCGGGCGTGCCGAACCAGCGGTAGTAGTTCGCCATGTAGCCGGCGTGCTCGGACACCCGGGCCATGGTCAGGATGTAGCCGTCGTCGGAGGTGTTGGCGCCGACGAAGTGCCACCACACCAGCACGGCGATCACCAGCGCGTCCAGGGCGCCGACCGACCACCAGCGCGACGGCAGGAACCGGCGGTGCCGGGTGCCGTCGGCGGTGTCCAGGACGTGCAGCGCAACCAAGGAGGCCGCGGTCAGCAGCAACCCGAGGATCATCGCGGCCATCTTGAGCGTCGTGGGGCTGCTGCTGTAGCGGGTGTCGACGGTCGCGGAGAGGCTCAGGCCCGGCGGACTCGGTCCGGCCAGGTCGGTGAACACCCCGACGATCTGCGGGCGGAAGTCATATCCGCTCTTCTCGCCGCGCAGCGGCGCGCCGGGATGCTCGGTGGTCGGGCCCTGTTTGAGGCCCACGAACTCCCCGATCACCCGGTCCGCGTGCGCGGTGAACGTCACGCGCTGACAGTCCGGTCCGAGCACCTGACTCATCGGGGCGGTGACGACCGGGACGTTGCGCACGATCAGCACCAGGTCGCCGTTGACCCGCTCCAACAACAGGCCTCGATCGACCGCCTTCGGTGCTTGTTTGGGCACCGTCGACAACAACACCGTCTTGCCGGCGTTCTGCGGCCCTTCCAGCCCGGCCGCGGCCTGGCAGGGCACGCTGATGTTCAGGTCGGTGGCCACGTAGCTGATCAGCGGCGCTTCGACGCTGCTGAAGGTGCCGTTCTGCGGCCAGTTGAGTTGGGCGGTGGTTTGCTTGACCGGCAGCAGCGGGGTAGCCAGCGCCAGCGCCGCGCCCAGCAGTCCGGCGACCACGGCAACGAGTCGGGCGAGCCGGTAGTTTGCTCCCGCTTCGCCCACGGAGGTAGATGGTAATTGTTCGGTCGCCATCAAGCGCTGGGCACCGGCTTACGAATCGCCACGATGAACGGTCCGATGGTCTCGACGGCGAATCGCGGGTCGTTGAACAGGGCGGTTTTCAGGTCCACCGTGTAGCGACGGACGTTGGGCTGGTTGGGGTAGACATCCTCGGCTAGCCGCAGGGTGTAGGTGTTGCCGGCGCCGCGCCGCATGACGAAGACGGTCGGCGGCGGCCACGGCAGCTTGTCCAGCGCCTGAATCAGCTCGTCGGCGGTCTTGAGCTTCGACCAGCTCTCGATCTGCGCGGCGCGCTTGTCGAACTGGGCCAGCGGGTTGGCGTAGTGCGAGGTCAGGCCCTGGAAGCCCCAGTAGGGATAGAAAGACAGGAAGCTGTAGTCGGCCGTCATCACCACGGTCTGATCGCGCGGCCTGCCGGTGACCTTCTGGATGGCGGCGTCCACGGCCGGGTAGTACTTCTCCGAGCTGGGCGGTCGCCGGTCACCCCGTTGCCCGTGGCCGTCGGTGTCGGTGTACGCGATCGTCAGGTCCGGTCGCAGCACGTCGGGGATGTCCTGGCTGAAAGCGATCGCCGCGGTCAGCCCGAGCGCCGTGGCGACCGGCAGCGCCGCCCGGCTGCGTGCGGCCAGCGCCGTCGCGAACTCGACGAATCCGAATACCCCGGCCGCCACCAGCAGCACGCTCAGCGTCGGCTGCAGGCGGAACGACAGCAGGGTGGTGCGCGCCAGTGTGGTCAGCATCGACAACACCGACCACGCGTAGACCGCAAGCACGCCGATCGCCAGGCCGCCGGCGCGCACCGACGACCGTGCCCGCGCCACCAGCCACAGCGTGCCCAGCATGCAACCGGCGCCCAGCAGGGAGAACTGCAGCATCGGGAAGGTCAGCTCAGCGCCGTCGGCGGGCAGATAGTGAAACGCGCTGCCGCTGTTGCTGGTCGGTGAGCTCAGCGTCCGCAGCAGGTAGGGCAGCCAGGTGGTCGACGCGATCGCCGCCGCGATCACGCCGATGACCACCAGCCGGCGCAGCGGGTCCAGCGCTGCCCGGACGCCGCCGGAGCGCCAGCGCGACACGGCAAGCCCGAGCGCCATCAGCGTCACGGTGAAGGCGCTGTAGGCGACCAGCAGCGTGTACCAGGTGGCGGCGAAACCTAGGAAGATGCCGGCGCCGACGATCGCGGCCCAGCCGCTGCCCGCACGCGTGCCCGCGCCCGCCCGGTCGCCGAGCGTGCGGCTGGCCGCATCGTCGGCTTCGAGTGTGCGGCTGGCCGCATCGTCGGCAGGGTCAAGGCGCCCGGCGGCGCGCAGCCCCGACCACGTCAGCACGAACATCGGCGGCAACAGCACGGTGATCATCGCCGCGTAGGGTTCCGGCGAGCTGTAGGCCAGCGTCACGGCCGCGGTCGCGATCGTCACCAGCAGCGCGTACTCGAAGCGGACCATCCGCGACCACAGCACCAGCGCGACGGCGACCGCGATGGTGATCGACGTGATCGCCCAGGGCTTGAACATCTCCCATGCCGGTGTTCCGGTCAGGGCCGCCGCGCGCCCGCCGATCCAGAACCAGCCCGGCGGGTAGAGCGGCGGCAGCCCGATGTACGTCATGTCGTGCAGCGCGGGACTGTCGGTCAGCCGGGTCAGGTACTCCGTGCGGAATTGCTGGTCCACCGATATGCCGAACAGATACAGCTTGGTCGCGCCCAGCGGCATGCCCAGCGTGACGACGGTGAAGGCGGAGACGAACACCAGCCCACCCAACCGGGCCAGCCGCTGCAGGCGGCCCGACCGCCACAGCCAGCCGACGGCGAGCAGCCCGGCCAGGCAGGCCACCTGACCCACGGTGGTCAGCGCGTGCAACTGGTTCGACGACGGGAAGGCCGGCCACTGCACCTGGGCGATCGCCGCCAGCGAGACGGCCGACACCACGACGGCCACCACAGCGGCGAGCGCCATCTGGCCCAGGGTGGCCAGCGCGTTGCGCATGCTCAGATGGGCAGCTTGCGGAAGATGCTCCGCGGGATGTGACGCAACACCATCATCACGTAACGGAATGCTGTTGGCGCCCAAACCAATTCCTTACCTTTTGCCGACGCGGTCACCGCCAGGTTCGCGACGTACTCCTTGTCGACGGTCAGCGGTGCTTCCTTGACGTGGGCGCTCATCCTGGTCCGCACCTGCCCTGGCCGGATCACCAGCACCCGAACCCCGTACTCGCGCAGCGCCTCTGACAGGCCCAGGTAGAAGCCGTCGAGTCCGGCCTTGGTGGAGCCGTAGACGAAGTTGGATCGGCGCACTCGCTCACCGGCCACCGTGCTCATCGCGATGATCTGGCCGAATCCCTGAGCGCGCATCTTCTCGGCCAGCAGGACACCCACCGATACCGCTGCGGTGTAATTGATCTCGGCGATCTGCACGGCTTTGCGCTGGTTATGCCATAGCTCCTCGGCGTCACCCAGCAATCCGAAAGCGACGATCGCCACGTCGATGTCTCCGTTGCTGAAGCATTCGTCGATCACCTTCGGATGGGTGTCGGGCTCTAGGGCGTCGAAGTCGACCAGCTCCACCGACCGCGCGCCGGCCGCCTTCATCTGAGCCACCGCGGCCTCGCGACCCGGGTCTTCGGGCATGGCTGCCAACACGATTCGCGCCTTGGCGTTCTGCAGGTACCGCTCACAGATGGCCAGGCCGATCTCAGAGGTGCCTCCCAGGAGCAGAATCGACTGAGGGTTTCCCACTGCGTCAAGCACCATCTACAGCAACTCCAAACGTCGGGCCATGTCGGAGACGAACACCCCGGCGGGATCCACCTTGCGGCGCACGGCAATCCATTCGTCGATCCGGGGATACATGGCGTGAAAATTCTCGGCGCTCACTCGGGAGTCTTTGGCGGTGTAGAGCCGGCCACCGAATTGCAGTACGCGGCGGTCGAGTTCGCTGACGAACTCGTTGAGGCCGGCCTTGATCGGGAAGTCGACGCAGATGTTCCAGCCCGGGATGGGAAAGCTCAGCGGGGCCTGATTGCCCGGGCCGAACAGCTTGAACACGTTGAGGAATGAGTAGTGTCCACTGGCCTGAATGTCGCGGATGATCCGCTTGAACTCGTCGACCGCTTCGGTGGGGACCACGAACTGGTACTGCAGGAAGCCGGCCTGACCGTAGCCGCGGTTCCACTCACCGAACATGTCCAGCGGGTGGTAGAACTGCGTCAGATTCTGGATCTTGTTCCGGTAGGTGCCGGATTTGCGGTACCAGAGTTCGCCGATCGGCCCGAACGTGTATTTGTTGGCCAGTCCGTTGGGAAAGATATCGGGGAACGTGAACAGTTGCGGCGCATCGAATTTCAGCGGATTGCGGGCCAGCTTCTCGGGCAGTTGGTCCAGGGTGGCCAGCGAGCCACGGGACACCGCCGCGCGGCCCAGCTTGGGCGGCGCGCTGATCGCGTCGAACCAGGCGCTGGAGTAGGTGTAGTTGTTCTCGCTGCCGTCGCTGTGCAGGGCGATCGTTTCGTCGAGGGTGGCGGTGACGTCGCCGTCGGCGATGAAGTAGGCCGTCTCGGTGGGTGTCATCTCGATGGTGGCGCGCAGGATGATCCCGGTCAGCCCGTTGCCGCCGACGGTGGCCCAGAACAACTCGGCCTCGTCGCCGTCCGGCGTCACCCGCCGGATCTCGCCGTCAGCCAGCAGTAGTTCCATCGACCGGACGTGGTTGCCGAAGCTGCCGGCACTGTGGTGATTCTTGCCGTGGATGTCGCACCCGATGGCACCGCCGATGGTGACCTGACGGGTGCCCGGCAACACCGGCACCCACAGTCCCAGCGGCAGCGCCGCCTTCATCAGCTGGTCCAGGTTGACGCCGCCGTCGACGTCGGCGAGCTTGGTTTCGGCGTTCAGCGAGTGGATCTTGTTCAGCGCGGACATGTCGATCACCAGGCCGCCGCCGTTCTGCGCGTTGTCCCCGTAGGACCGGCCCAGCCCGCGGGCTATCACGCCCCGACCGTCCGACTCGGACGCCCGGATCACTGCCTTGGCGATGACGTCGACGTCGGGGGTGCGCAGCACCTCCGCCACCGAGGGTGCCGTTCGTCCCCACCCGGTCAGCCGGGTCGGGGTCGTGGTCATTTCGCTGCTCGACATCGTCAAAGAGGGTACCGCGCCCACGGTAGGGGTCAGCGGATGCGGAAGATCACGGTTCGCTGCACGATGAAATTGATCACCGTCGCGGTGCCCTGTGCCACCACGAACGCGACGGGGACGGCCCAGCCCCGGTAGTGCAACAACTCGAGTACCAGATGGTTGAGCCCGACCTGCACCGCGAAGGTGAGTGCGTACAAAGCCATCACCCCGATGAACCGCGCGGTGCTCGGCGATGCCTGGAAGGTCCAGCGCCGGTTGATCAGGTACGCGGTGATGGTGCCGACGATGAAGCTGGTGGCCTTGGCCAGGTCGACCTGGACGCCCAGGACCTTGTACAGGATCAGGTAGAGCCCGAAGTCGACGACCGCCGAGAAAGAACCGGTGATGATGAAGCGCAATGCCTGGGTCGTCAGATGCAGATGCTGGTGTTGTTCTGGCGGGTGAGCATCTGGTTCTGGCGGGATCATCGAGTGGGAGTCTAGGTGGGCAGCTTCACCGAGAGCAGCTCGACCTGGCTGGGACCCTGCGGCGTGGAGTACGTCACCGTGTCGCCCGCCTGATGGCCGGCCAGCGCCTGTCCCAGCGGGCTGCGCGCGGTCAACGTCTCGCCTTCGTGGCCGACCGGCGTTTCCTCGACGATCGAGATCACGTACATGGTGACCACTTCGCCGTCGGCGAAGCGCAGCGTGACCTCGGTGCCTCCGGGCAGAACATCGGAGGCGTCCGTGCTGGACGGCCCGGACTTCAGCCGCCGGTCCAGCTCGTTGATCCGGTCGCCGAGCACGGCAAGCTCGTCGGCCCGTTGGATCGCCTCGGCCGCGTCTCCGTGGTCACCGACCATCCCGCGGTCGTTCTTGACCTCGATCTCCAGGCGGTCGTACCGCTGCTTGAGACGGTCCAGTTCGGCGGCGAGGTTGTCGCGCGCTGCCGCTGCCAAATCTGTGGACTGGGCTTCCTTGCTCACGACCACCCCTTTCGCCGAGCACCTATCGAGCGTTTCAGTGATACACCACAAAAGGCCGGCCGTCACTGATATCCGTCAGCCGTTTACCGGCGCGTATCACGCCGGGGCGCCCCCGTCTTCGTCGTCCTGCGAGAGCCCGTTGCGTACGGCGTCGAATATAGCCAGACCCTGTGACACCAGGCCGCTGGTGACCTGACTGATCCCTTCGGCGCCGTTGAGCACGGTCAGATTCGAACCGGCCAGCCCGCGTGCCGCCTTGTCGACGATCTCGGGGAGCTGGTCGATGATCATCCGGTCCAGCGCGACGCGGTTGTGCGAGGCGGCGGCCTCGGCCTGGATCTTCATCTTCTCGGCGTCGGCCACGGCCAGAATCCGGACCCGTTCGGCTTCGGCCTCGGCGGGCTTGACCACCTCGGCGACCAGCTCCTGCTGGCGCAGTTCCGCTGCCCGCTGAGCCAGTTCGGTGCGCATCGCCAGCACTTCACGCTGGGCCTCGGCCTCGGCCAGCGGGCCGGCTTGCGCTGCCTCCGCCTGCGCCTTGTCCACCTCGGCCTTGTACTGGGCCTTCACGATGGCGGTCTCGCGGGCGAACTCGGCCTGTTTGCGCTGCGACTCCTGTTCGGCCTCGGCGGCCTTCTGGTTGGCCTGGGCCTGAGCAATCTGCGCCTGCTGCTGCACGGCGGCGTTGTGCGGGGCAGACATCGCCTTGATGTAGCCCAGCCCGTCGTCGTCGATGGACTGGATCTGCAGCGCGTCGACGTTGAGGCCGATGCGGGCCATCTCCTCCTTGGAACCGTCGAGCACCTCGGTGGCCAGCTTCTGGCGCTCCCGGATGATCTGCTCGACGGTCATCGAACCGATGATCGAGCGCAGGTGCCCGGCGAAGATCCGCCCCGTCAGCACCGACATCTGGTCTTGTTCGGACAGGAATCGTTGCGCGGCGGCGATGATGCTTTCCGGGTCGTTGCCCACCTTGAACGCGATGACCGCCCGGACGTTGAGGGTGATGCCCTGCTGGGTGACGCACTTCTCGGCGACCTCGGCCTCGCACATTGCCAGCGTCAGGAAGGCGGCCTTCCGGAAGAACGGGACGACGAAGGCGCCGTGCCCGGTCACCACGCGAAACGGCACATTGCTTTTGGCTTTGCCGCCCGAAATGAGCATTGCCTCGTCCGGCGCGGGCACCCGGTATCCGAGCATCGTTGTACTCCTTGTGTTTTCGATGTTTAAGTGAAAGTCGGGTCGTGTTGCCAGGGCTCGACGACGACGGTTCGCGGCCCGTGGGCCTGCACGACGAGCACCTGGGTGCCCTTCGGTAACGGTTCGTCGGAGCGCGCCAGGAAGGTCTCCTTGGTGCCGCGCACCGTCAGCAGCACCTCGCCGGCGCCCTCGGCGCCGCGCGTGGGCACGATCAGGGTGCCCACGCAACCGACGACAGAGGCGCTCACGGTCGCATCCTGCACTGTCGATGCCTGCATGTCGATGCCCTACATGTCGATGTCGATTCCGACGACCTGCGCGGCATAGGCGAAAACGTCGTACGCCGGGGACGCCCCCGCCACCACATTCGGCAGCGGGCCGGCCGGGCGCCCGGCCAGTCGCGGTCGGATGGTCCAGTTGCCGAAGACGATCGGAACGACCGCGATGCGGGTTCCGTTCGGGTCGGCGACATCCTGGCCGTACCGGGCCAGCTGCCAGCTCTCCTGATGCGGGTCGGTGGCCACCGCGTAGACCCGGTCGAGGTGCCAGGCGGTCATCAGCCACTGCGCGTCCCGGCCGGGGAACCGCAGCGTGTTGCCAGGGCCCTGCGACACCTCGGGCGGGGCCGTGCTGAGTGCGGCGCGCAGCTGATCCGGCGAGCCGGCCGCGCTGACTGTCGACGGCAGGTTGGTCAGGAACGAATCGAGATCGGTTGTGGCTGAGGCTTTTCCGTAGCCGGTGCAGAGCAGGCCGGTGGCGGCGATCAGGAGTGCGGCAATCGCCTTCACACCCAGTCCTTCACCGGCAGCGCGGTCAGCGTGAGCACCCGGCTGCCGCTTTCCTGAGCGTCGATGCGCGACACCCAGACCCGGCCGCCCGTCGCCTGCGCGACGATCCTCTCCACGGTTTCGAACACCCATGCGGCCGAGGCTTCCAGGCCGGTGCTGTCCACAATGCGCATGTCGACGAGGTCGCGTTCGGCGAGCAGTTCGAACAGGTCGCGTTGCGGGTCGTTAGTGGCGATCAGCGTGGTGTGGGCAAATTGTGCCGCCAGCGCCGCGCGGATGTCGTCGAGGCAGTCGGAACCGAGCACCTGGCCGGATTCCGTTTCGGTTTCGGCACAGGCGAATTCGATCTCGAAGCTGAGCGCGTAGCCGTGCAGGAACAGCCGCTTGCCGTTGTCGGACCAGGACCGGCGGCAGCAGTGCAACCCGCCGAACCGCTTGCGCAGGTGAAAGCGCGCCGTACGTCCCACGGGCGCGTCATCTCGGTGCATGGTGGCGGTCTGAGCAGGGCCGGCGAAGGCGATTTCAGGCATGGTTGTTGATCTTCTTTCTGGTAGCGAGGGTGATGAATTCGCGCTGTAGGTCGGCGTTGTCACGCATCGAGCCGTAGAAGGCCATGGTGGTGGTGGGCCCGGCGAGGGCGGCGCCCTCGCGCACCGGGGTGCAGGCGTAGCCGCCTTCCACCAGCACTCCCAGGCCGCGCGGGGCGAGCTGGTGGTGCAGCCAGAGGCCGATGCGGGTCGTCATCTTGTCCTGTACCTGGACGCCGATCGCACACGCCTCGACGACGCGGGTGAGTTCAGCCTGGCTCAACCGTTGGTCGCCGCGCAGGTAGCCGATGTGCACGACGCCGTAGAACGGCAGCAGGTGCTGCTCACAGATCGCCTGGAACTGAATCGGACGGAGCAGCACGGGCCGGTCGAGCCGCAACTGCAGGATCGCGCTGTCGGGACGGACGAGTGTCTGAGGCACCGCGATAGCTTCCGGGCGCGGCCTTGGAGGATTCTAAAAGGATCCTTGGGGGGTTCTTGCGTCGGTAATGGCAGGCGGTTCTGCTACCCGTTGCCGCCCGGTGTGCCGGTTCCGCCCTGGGATCCGGTGCTGCCTAGGGCGCCGCCCGCTCCCGCCACGCCCAGCAGCGCCCCACCGGTGCCGCCGCTGCCGCCGCTGCCAGCGGCGCCACCGACCCCTCCGGTGCCCGCGTCGCCGCCGTCACCCCCGGTTCCGGTCACTCCGCCGGTGCCGCCGGACGCGCCGGCGTGGCCGCCGGTGCCGCCGGTACCTCCGGAACCGCCGGTGCCGCCGGTACCACCGGCACCGCCGGCGCCGCCGTTGCCGGACAGCAGGCCGCCCGCTGCGCCCTGACCACCCGTACCGCCGACTCCACCGGATCCGCCAGTACCACCGGCACCGCCGTCGCCCGCATCGCCGCCGTCACCGGCGTTCTGCGTGTTGCTGGTGCCGCCGACACCGCCGTTGCCACCGGTACCGCCGCTGGCACCGATGCCCCCGGTGCCGCCGGTCCCACCCGCTCCGCCGCTGCCGCCGTCTCCGATGAGCAGGCCTCCTCGACCGCCGTTGCCTCCGGAGCCGCCGTTCCCGCCGGTCCCGCCGACGGCCCCGGCGGCTCCCGCGCCGCCGTCGCCACCGTCGCCGCCGTAGGCCTCGTTGGAGTCCGAGCTTCGGGTGCTCGTCACCGCGTTGCCGCCGGCACCGCCGTTGCCACCTGCCCCGCCGGGAGCCCCGCCCGCTGCTCCGTCGCCGCCGTTGCCTCCGCTGGCGGTGACAGAGCTGGGGATGGTGTCGCTCGTGTGGCTGCTCGTCGCGGACGCGTTGCCGCCCGTCCCGCCGGCCCCACCTGCCGCGGCGAGTCCGGCGGAGCCACCGTGGCCGCCCTGACCGGCCGTGGCGGTGATGCTGTACCCACCGCTGGTGTTGGTGCTGACGGCCGCAGCGTCGCCACCCTGACCGCCGTTGCCGCCAGCCCATCCCGCGCCGCCGGTTTCGCCAGTGCCACCCGCGGTGCCTGTGGCGCGTGCGTCGTTGTTCGTGTTCACACTGCCGTCCGCGCCCGGCGTTCCAGTCGGCGCTGTGGCCCCGTTGGTGACGGGATTGGCTCCATTCGCACCCGTGATCCCGGCGCCACCTTGTCCGCCGTTGCCGCCGTCGCCCCACAGCCCGGCATGTCCACCGTCGCCGCCCCGCCCGGCGTTGCCGCCATTGATTCCGGCTGCCGCATGGCCACCCGCCCCGCCGTCGCCGCCGCTGCCGAACAGCAGGGCGTTGCCGCCGAGTCCTCCGGCAGCACCTGTCCCGCCGGTGCCGCCGGCACCGCCACCGCCGTACAGCACGCCGCCGTTTCCGCCATTGCCGCCGACCGCGCCGGTCCCGCCCGCGCCGCCGGCGCCGCCCTGACCCCACAGGCCCGCCGAGCCGCCGGTCCCACCGGCTTGGCCGGCACCGCCCGCCGCACCGGCGCCGCCATTGCCGTACAACAGGCCGCCGGGTCCGCCTGCTTGGCCGGGTGTGGTGCCGTCGGCGCCGTTACCGATCAGCGGCCGGCCCAATAAGGTTTCGGTGGGAGAGTTGATCACGCCGAGCGCCGCCTGCTCAGCTGACTGCAAAGACGAGACATTCGCCGCCTCCGCGCTCGCGTACGAAAGGCCACTTGCAGTCAAGGTATGGACGAAGCGGCGGTGGAACGCCGAAGCCTGTTCGCTGAGCATCTGATACGACTGACCATGGGCGCTGAAGATCGCGGCAATCTGCTCCGAGACCTCGTCGGCGGCAGCCGCCGGCACCGCCGTCGTTGGGGCTGCCACCGCCGCGTTCGCCGAATTCACCCATGCGCCAACGCTTGTCAGGTCCGCGGCCGCGGCCGTCAGTGCTTCCGGGCTGGCCAACATGAACGACATGGCGTGGTCCCCTCGACGCGAGTGTGGTTGCCGAGCCGATAGCTCCGGTTCCCAGCTTCCGTCATGTGGCACCGCAAGCCTTTCGGCCAGACGGCCGGTTCGCGGGATGAAATTTCCTCCTCCAATGGGAGGAGCCCGCCGGCGGTGGTGCTTGGGGAACGAGCCCCAAGAATCTGCAGAGCTTCCCAAGAGAGCGGCATTCGACCCTTCTCTCATGCGCACCTCCCAGATCCTTCGCCGAACCGTTCGCGGCACCGTCGCCAAGGTCACGCTGGCCATCGCCGGCGTTGCCGTAACACTGGGCCTGGCGACCGGCCTGGCCCATGCCGCCGCGTCCGCACCGCACAGCGAGGCGCCCCGGATGTACGGCAACCCGGCCGCCGCCGCGCAGTACTGGCGCAAGCAGTCCTTCGACGACTGCGCGCTGATGGCGGCCGCGGATGTGATCGGCGAATTGACCGGGCGCCAGCCGACCGAGGACGAGATCGTCGGGGCGGCGCAGCAGCTGCGCAGCCGCATGCACCCCGGGCCGATGTACAGCGCGGGCTACGGCACCGACCCCGGCGACATTCCGGCGCTGCTGGCGCGGTACGGCATCTACGGGGTGGCCACCAGCCAGGACGAGGCCGCCGCCACCGGACTGGACTCCGGTCTGGAAGCACTCGAGCGCTACCTGGTCGACGGCCACAAGGTGATCGCCGGGGTCAACGCCGAGATGATCTGGGGCCTGCCGATTCAGACCCGGGACAACCGCGGCAACCCGATGAGCGACCACGCCGTCGTCGTGACCGGCGTGGACCTGGCCAACGGCACCGTGCACCTCAACGACAGCGGAACCCGCGCCGACGAGGTGGTGTCACTCGACGTCTTCCTGCGCGCCTGGGCCACCGGCAACGACGAACTGGTGGTCACCCGCGAAACACGCTGAGCGTCAGCCGAATTCCAGCAAGGTGTAAGCGCCACGGAACTGCCGCAGCGGCGGGAACTGCCACAGCGCGGGGTACAGCGTCCCGAAGAACCAGCCCCGCCCCGCGGGCATCGGCAGGTCCTGCACCGCACGGATGCCTGGCACGGTATTCGCCAGGTCGGCCAATTGACGCGGCGACAGACTGAACGGCATCGGCGGCACCCGGTAGTGCTTCGACGACCGCATCCCGTTGCGCGCCACCTTCTTGACGACGGTCGGCGGCACGTCGAAGAACATCTGGCCACCGGCAAACCGCTTGGCGCACTGCGTGATCAAACTCATCGCCTCGGCCGGCTGCAGGTACATCAGCAGGCCCTCGGCGGTAATGAAAACGCCATCGGAGGCGTCGATCTGATCCATCCACGAGTAGTCCAGGGCTGACTGCGCGATCTCTGTGATCCGGGGTGAGTGCGGCAGCAGCCGTCGGCGCAGCTCGATCACCGGTGGGAGGTCGATTGACACCCAACGGAATTGAGCGTCGGGAAGTGCGCTGTTCAACCGCCAGAAGCTGGTCTGAAAGCCTTCGGCGAGGGCGACGACGGTGGCCCTGGGGTGCCGGGTGAGATAGGCGAGCGCGCATTTGTCGACGGCCAGTGAGCGCAGCGCCATCTCCTGGCCTTTGCGCCGGCCGAACTTGTCGAAGTCGAAGTCGATGGACTCGACGAGCTTGACGGCCATCGGGTCGTCGATGATCGCGTCCGGGTGGGCGGCCTGGAAGGCTCGGCCGCTGAGGGTCAGCAGGGCCGTCTCGGAGACGCCGGTAAGCAGGCTGGCATCGACTCTGTGGGGATTACTCAACTGCGGCCTACGTTACACCCAGTAGGGCACCCGCGCGCGGTACTGCCGCATCGCGAACGCCGCCATCACCCAGCCGACAACGGTCAGCACCACCACCACCGCCCAGTGCCGCAGTTCCTGCGGCGCACCCAGCAGCGGCGCTCGCACGATGTCCAGGTAGTGCAGCAGCGGGTTGAGTTCGACGATCTTCGACCAGCGCCCGGCGCCCTGCTGCCGAAGTGTGTTGTCGTTCCAGATGATCGGCGTCATGAAGAACAGCAACTGGACCACCGAGTTCAGCAGCGGCCCGATGTCGCGGTAGCGGGTGGCCAGGATGCCGAAGCACAGCGACACCCAGATGCAGTTGAGCATGATCAGCGCCAGCGCGGGCAGCACCGACAGGTCCGCCCAGGACCACGGCTTGGGATAGATGATCGCGATGACGACGTAGATCACGATGTTGTGGGCGAACAGGATCATCTGCCGCCACACCAGCCGATAGACGTGCACGCTCAGCGGGGTGGGCAGTTGCTTGATCAGGCCCTCGTTGTGCACGAAGACGTCGGCGCCTTCCAGAATGGCGGCATTGATCAGGTTCCACACGATCAGGCCGAGCGTGACGTAGGGCAGGTGCTCGGACAGGTCGAGATGGAACAGCTTGGAGTACAGCCCGCCCATGGCCACCGCCGTGGTTCCGGTCGCGATCGTGATCCAGAACGGCCCCAGCACCGAACGGCGGTACCGCTGCTTGATGTCCTGCCAGCCCAGATGCAGCCACAGCTCGTGGCGCCGGAACCCTGCCCTGAGATCACCCCAGGCGCGGGTGAACGTTTTTGATTGCGCGGCAGCATCAATGAACGTCATGAGGAACCTCCCGGCCGTGCGAACTTCTCTTCACGTCCCAGCCGGCGCAGCCGGACCCACTCCAGCAGCCCTTTGGGATCGCGGCGCGTCACCAGGAAGAACCAGCCGAAGCGCACCCATTCCTGGAACAGCAGCTTGCGCAGCCCCGGCTGGGACAGCACGTAACCGCGGTTGCGGTAGGTGAAGAACCGTTTGGTGGTGTCGTCCGGGTACTGGGTGTGCATGCGGCCGCCCAAGATCGGCTTGAACTCGTCGGACCCGCACGGGTGCAGGTACACGGTGTCCAGGCAGGTGCCGAACGGCAGGCCGGAGCGCACCAGCCGGCGGTGCATCTCCACTTCGTCGCCGCGGATGAACAACCGCAGATCCGGGACCCCGATCGCCTCCAGCGTGGACGCGCGAAACAGCGCGCCGTTGAACAGCGACGCGATGCCGGGCAATAGGTCCTGTTCTGTTTCGGTGCGCAACTCACTGACCCGCCGGCGCCACACCAGACCGCGACGTAACGGGAACGCCAGTGCGTCGGGGTCGTCGATGTTGCACACCATCGGGGACACCTCGGCCAGTCCGTGCTTCTCGGCGCACGCCAGCAGGGTAGCCAGCACATCGGTGTCCGCGGCGCGCCCGTCGTCGTCGGCCAGCCAGATCCAGTCCGCCCCGTGGGCAAGGGCCAGCAGCATGCCCAGCGCGAAACCGCCGGCGCCGCCGAGGTTTCGCCAGGAATTCAGATAGGTCGACGGAATCGCTTGTGCCGCAACGAGATCGCTGACGCGCGCATCGCCGGAAGCGTCGTTGTCGATGACGATGAGCCGGTCGGGTGGCCGGGTCTGGGTGGACAGCATCTCCAGTGAGCGGGCGAGTTCCTCGGGGCGCCGGTGGGTGACCACGACGGCGAAGACGCGGTCACTCACGCGCGGTCTCGGCGAGGACTTCACGCACGTGCCGCGCCGCGTCGTCACCCTCGTAGGCGCGCACCACGTCTTCGATACCGCCGCTCTGGCGGATCAAGCCATGGTCGATCCACATCGCCGTCTTGCACAGCCGGGCCAGGAATTCGTTGGAATGGCTTGCGAATACCAGGATTCCGGAACGCTCGACCAAACTCTGCAGCCGCGACTGCGCCTTTTTCAGGAATTCGGCGTCCACCGCGCCGATGCCTTCGTCGAGCAACAGGATCTCCGGGTCGATGCTGGTGACCACTCCCATCGCCAGCCGCACCCGCATGCCCGTGGAGTAGGTGCGCAGCGGCATCGACAGGTAATCGCCCAATTCGGTGAACTCGGCGATCTCGTCGACCTTGGCCAGCATCTGCTTGCGGGTCTGACCCAGGAACAGGCCCCGGATGATGATGTTCTCGTAGCCAGAGATCTCGGGATCCATGCCGATACCCAGATCGAACACCGGCGCCACCCGGCCGGTCACCTTCGCCCAGCCGCGCGTGGGTTCGTAGATGCCCGAAAGTAGGCGCAGCAGAGTCGATTTGCCCGCACCGTTGTGACCCACCAACCCGACCCTGTCGCCGAGCTCCAGCGACATGGTGATATCCCGCAACGCCTCGATGACCACCACGTTGGAGGCGTTGCGGCCGATCGCGCCGCCGGCCTTGCCCAGGAACGCCTTCTTCAACGACCGCGACTTGGCGTCGAAGATCGGGAATTCGACCCACGCGTCGCGGGTCTCGATGTGGGGACCGCTCGACACGGCTTACAGGTACTGTCCGGTGCCGTGCCCGTGCGGGCCCGGCTTGCCGATCCCGGGCGGCAGCGCGCCCTGCCGCATCTGCTCGAGCTGCGCCCGGGCGGCCATCTGCTGGGCGAACAGCGCCGTCTGAATGCCGTGGAAAAGCCCCTCCAGCCAACCGACCAGCTGGGCCTGCGCGATCCGCAACTCGGCGTCCGACGGCGCGGTGTCCTCATTGAAGGGCAGGGTGAGTCGTTCGAGTTCTTCGCGAAGTTCCGGTGCCAGGCCGTCCTCGAGCTCGCGGATGCTGGTGGCGTGGATGTCACGCAGCCGGGTGCGACTGGCTTCGTCCAGCGGAGCGGCGCGCACCTCTTCGAGTAGCTGCTTGATCATGGTGCCGATCCGCATCACCTTGGCGGGCTGCTCGACGAGATCGGTCAGCGAGCGCTCGTCGGAATCGTCCGCGTCATCCTGACGCAACGCCATCAGCCGCGGGTCGACTCCGCCGATTATCTCGATGCCGTCGCTGTCGTCGGCGTGGTCGTCGTTGCCGTTGGCCAACGCAATCACCGTCCTTGTGTGTGGTCTAGGGGTGCACCGGGGTATCGCCGTGCCACTCGTAGATCTGGGCGCCGCCGTTGTCGTAGATCAGGTTCCAGTACGGCGACTTGTCCAGAAAATATAGTCCTTCGGGAACTTTGAACCCTCGGATCGTCGGGCCGCTGGCTAACACGTAGCGGATGTTGAGGGCTTTGATCGCCTCCACCACCCGGGGATCGGAGTCGCCCTTCTTAGCGAACGCCCAGAAGATGTAGCGGTGGTAGCCCGGGCCCATCTGCACCGGGTAGTCGTAGTGGGTCCACAGCGGATGCAGACCGGCCACCGCGTACATCCAGGAGGTGCCGTCGACGTTGGAGTTGCCGATCATCGTGTCGTGGGCGCCCGGCAGCTTCGCCAGATAAGCCATGGCTTCCAGGTCGCGTTGGTCGACGATGATCGAGTCGTACTTGTCGCCGAACAGGAACCGGTGTCGCGGGAAGTAGTGCCAGGCACTGGCCACGCTGATGCCGATCAGCAGCACCGCGGTGGCCGTCGCCCAGAAACGCGACGGCATCGGCTTGCGCGGCTGGACGAGCCGCTTGACCAGGGCCACCGCCCCCGCAACCAGGGTGACCAGCGCGACCGCCGCCATCAGGTTGAACAGCGGGGTCGTGGCCGCGGCGATGCGGCGCGGGTCCTTGTAGAAGAACTCGCCGACTGCCCCGGCCACCCGGCCGAACGGACCCCGCAGGGGAGTGCCCGCATCGACGTTGATCACGATGAACAACAGCCACACGGCCAGCGGCCACCAGATCTTCTTGACCAGCATGATGAACCCGCCGACGGCGCACAGGAAGCTAAGCGCCCACTGGTAGGGGAAGTCGTTGAGATGCCGGGAGTGCATGAACACGGCGTCGAACAGGCCGTGTCGCATGCTGAGGTAGGTCAGGAACGAGTGCCCGGCGATGATGTCTTCCTGCTTGGTGACGCTCAGGAACTGCGGTAACAGGATGAGGCCCGAGATCAACCCGACGCCGGCCAACACCGCAAGGTCCCGGGCGCGGCCCCGCACCGGGTGCCACAGCGCCTCGAACAGCCACCAGGCGCCCACCAGCAGCACGGCGATGATGCCGCCGGTGATGTGCACCGAGAAGACGCCGACGAGCCCCAGGACGGCCACCGGGATGCGGTCGCGGTGCTGCACCGTCGAGGTGATCAGGGCCATGGCCGGGATGGCGACCCCGTAGGCCGCCAGGTTGGGCATCGCGGCCGTGTCGAACTCGACGTAGGGCACCGCGGTGAACGAAGCCGAGAGCGCGGCGGCGGTGGCCGCGGTCACCGCGGTGCGCCATTCGGTGGTATGCGTCCGCAAGGCGCGCCAGGCGAGGACGGCCGCGCTCACCGGGAAAAGCCAGATGGCGACTGCCAAGGAGTTCAGCGTGTAGCCGGTGGCGGCCGCCGCGCCGGTCAACTGGCAGAACACGGCCGTGAGAGCCGGGAAGACCGACGGATAGTAGAGCAGCGCGTGGGTCTCGACGTTGCGCAGTTCGCCCATATGGGTCGGCGAAGCCTGGCCGACGTCGAGGATCCAGCGCACCTGATTGCCGTGCCACACCGCGTCCCAGGTGCTGGGGATCGATTGCCAGTGCGGGATACCGCTGAACGCCGCCCAGCCGATCAGCACAACCCCCAGCAGCACACCGGCCGCGACGACGATCGCCGGGCCGGGGTTGATGCCGTGCGCTTCGGCCTGTTTATCGCGGAAGCGGGCGAGCAGCAGTTGCAGCACTGTCGCCACCAGGCAGACGACGGCCAGCGCCGCCAGCGCCGTCCATCCGTTCCACGGGATGCCCAGCGCACCATAGGGGATGATCGCCAGGGCCACGACGCCGTATGTCAGTGCTGGACCGGCGGCGATGGCGACGGGCCAATTCAACTGCGCGATACGTGCGACGATGGCACCCGGTGCGATCAGCAGAACCAATGCGATCAGCGTTCCGAACCACAAGCTCACTCGACTAGTATGGCTGCCCGGGTGTGTTGACTCGGGAGGCCGGTAACGGCTGGAACGTCTATAGCGCACCCGCTCCGACACTCATTTGGGGAAATTGCGTTAGCTCTAAGGTGGCTGGCATGGCCTACGACGTCGCCCGGGTGCGCGGACTGCACCCTTCGCTTGGTGACGGATGGGTGCACTTCGATGCACCGACAGGCATGCTCATTCCCGACTCCGTGGCAACAACGGTGTCCACCGCCTTCCGCCGGTCCGGCGCCGGCACAGCGGGGGCACACCCATCCGCGCGGCGCAGCGCCGCGGTGCTGGACGCGGCCCGCGAGGCGGTAGCCGATCTAGTCAACGCCGATCCCAGCGGTGTCGTGCTGGGTGCCGATCGCGCCGTGCTGCTGGCCTCGCTGGCCGAGGCGTCGTCGGCGCGCGCCGGCCTCGGGTACGAGGTCGTCGTCAGCCGTCTGGACGACGAGGCGAACATCGCGCCGTGGCTGCGCGCCTCGCACCGCTACGGCGCAAAGGTCAAGTGGGCCGAGGTCGACATCGAGACCGGAGAGCTGCCGACCTGGCAGTGGGAGAGTCTGATCAACAAGTCCACCCGGCTGGTGGCCGTCACCTCGGCGTCCGGGACGCTGGGCGCCGTCACCGACCTGCGGGCGGCGACGAAACTGGCGCACGACGTGGGTGCGCTGGTGGTGGTCGACCATTCTGCGGCCGCGCCCTACCGGCTGATGGACATCAAGGAGACCGAAGCCGACGTGGTGGCGGTGAACGCCGTGAATTGGGGCGGACCGCCGATCGGGGCGATGGTGTTCCGCGAGCCGGCACTGATCAACACCTTCAGCTCGGTCTCCACCAACCCGTATGCCACCGGGCCCGAGCGGCTGGAGGTGGGCGGGCACCAGTTCGGTTTGCTGGCCGGCGTCGTCGCGAGCATCGAGTACCTCGCCGCACTGGACGAGTCGGCTCGGGGGAGCAGACGGGAACGGCTGTCGGTCTCGATGCAGTCCGCCTCGTCGTACCTGAACCGGATCTACGACTACCTGATGGTGTCGTTGCGGTCGCTCCCACTGGTGATCCTGCTCGGCCGGCCGGAGTCGCGGATACCGGTGATCAGTTTCGCGGTCAACGAGGTGCCGGCTGACCGGGTGGTGCAGCGGCTGGCCGACAACGGGATTCTGGCGATTGCCAACGCGAGTTCGCGCGTGCTGGATGTGCTGGGCGTCAACGACATCGGTGGCGCGGTCACCGTCGGTTTGGCGCACTACTCGACGATGGCCGAGGTAGACCAGCTGGTGCGCGCGCTCGCCTCCCTGGGTTAAACCGTCAGCAGGATCTTCCCGAACGTCTCGCCCGACTGCAGCAGGCGGTGCGCCTCGGCCGCGTCCTGGATCGGCAGCCGCTTGCCGATTATCGGGCGGACCCGCTGGCTGGCGAACATGGGCCACACCGACGTCGTCACCGCGTCGACGATGGCGCTCTTGCTGGTCGGTCCACTGACCGGACGGGCGCGCAGCGTGGTGCCGATGACGCGGGCCCGCTTGGCCATGAGTTTGCCGATGTTGAGTTCGGCCTTCACGCCGCCCTGCATACCGATGATCACCAGTTGCCCGTCGGTGGCCAGCGCGTCGACGTTGCGGTCCAGATAGGCCGCGCCCATGATGTCGAGAATCACGTCGGCGCCTTTGCCGTCGGTCTCCTGCATCAGCCGCGCAACGAAGTCCTCGTCGCGGTAGGAGATGGCGATCTGGGCTCCCAGTTCGCGGCACAGTTCGAGCTTGTCCGCCGACCCGGCGGTGACCGCCACCCGGGCCCCCAACGCGCGCGCCACCTGGATCGCGTGGCTGCCGATACCGCTGGCCCCGCCATGTAGCAGCACCAACTGGCCCGGACCCAGGTGTGCGGTCATCACCAGGTTCGACCAGACCGTGCAGGCCACTTCCGGGACCCCGGCGGCGTCGACGAGGTCCAGGGGCGCCGGCACGGGCATCACCTGCCCGGCCGGAACGGCGACGTACTCCGCGTAGCCGCCGCCGGCCAACAACGCGCAAACCTCTTGCCCGACAGACCATTTGGTGACCTCGGCACCCACATCGGCGATGGTCCCGCTGACTTCCATGCCGATGGTCTCGCTGGCGCCCGGGGGTGGCGGGTACTTGCCCGCGGCCTGCAGCACGTCGGCGCGATTGACGCCGGCGGCCGCCACCTTGATCAGTACTTCGCCGGGCCCGGCGGTGGCATCGGGGACGTCCTGCCAGACCAACCGCTCGGCGGTTTCGGCGACGATGGCGCGCATGCTGGCCACGCTACAAGCACCGCTACCCTTGTTTGCGGTGGCGTGGCAGAGCGGCCTAATGCACTCGCCTTGAAAGCGAGAGACGGCTAAAACCGTCCGGGGGTTCAAATCCCTCCGCCACCGCTCATCTGGTGGCGTTGACTCTGCGCACCGGGCGAACTATCGCGAGTGCTGCCCGCCCTGAGCGCAGACTCAATGCAGAATTCCTCAGTGCAGCGTCGGCGTGTAGCGCAGCACCGCGGCGACGCCGTCGGTCGGAGCGATCCGCTCGTCGGTGCGCACCAGCGCCGCCCCGACCGACACCGCGAACATCGGCAGCGCCTCGTCGGCGCGCAGCGTCTTAGCGGGCGCGGCGCCCTGTTCGGAGAGCAGGTTCGCATTCGGCGCCACGGTTGTGAGTCCTTCGTCGGCGACGACTGTGGCGTCCCCGATCTCACCGACGATCAACGTCTCCACCGCCCCCTGTCGCAACGCCGAGCACACGGCGTCCAGGCCTTCGGCGGCGCGCCCGGATTGCCGGCCCAGCTCCGCGTCGAAACGTTGTGCGGCGTCATCGATTTCGCGGAGGCGCCGCTTGGTGAACCAGGCGTCGATGTGGCCCTGTACCTCGGTGATGTCGTGTCCGCTGTTTCGTGCGCCGACTTCCAGCGGCACCGCGCGGTCCCGCACCCGCTCGGCGAACGCCTTGATCAGGTCCGACCTCGACCGCACTTCGCCGACCACGAACACCGTGTCAGCCGCCATCTCGTCCACCCATTCGGTGACACGGTCGGCGACCGCGCGGATGTTCTTGCGTGCGGCTTCGTCCGTGCGTTGCTGCGGATCGCCGTATCCGGCCGTTTCGGCGCCCGACGCCTTGTGCACCGGGTAACCGCCACCGTCGACCGCTTCGGTCTCCAAGACACCGTCGATGTGGGTGGTGATATCGGCACCCGTGTGATCGACCTCGATCAGCAGGTAGGCAGGGGTCACGAAGCCATGCTCGACGATCGGGACGATGTAGGGCAGCTCGGAGACGCGGACCACCGTCGTCGCGGTGGGACGCAACAGGTGCTCGTTGACCACGACGCCGTCAGCGCCGGCCACCACGCCCCGGCCGCTCCAGCCGACGGGCGGTCGCAGGTCCAGGACCGCGCGCTCGATGTCGGCCGTCACCGCGTCGTCGACGCCCTGTTTCTCCAACTGCTCACGCAGCGCACGCCACTTGAGCTCGAGTTGTTCATCGGCGTCAGGGGTGTTGTGTGTGTCTTCGAAATACACCGACACGAACGGGCCGGGCATGTCCAGCAGCTGACGAAAACGTTCGGAGTCCATCCGCGGTGGTTGCCCGCGCAGCCCGGGGACAAACGCTCAGACGCGCGGGATCGTCGCCGCGATGGTGTCCATCAACGCCTTGTAGCGCTTGAGCTCGGGATCCTTGCCGGGCTTTCCGCTGCTGATCAATCCGGCGGCCATGCCTCGCGCCGGGTCAGCCCAGATCGCGATGTTGGCCAGGCCCAGGTTCCCGAACGCCTGCGGCGCGTTGCGGCCGAACGGCCCGAACCGCTCGGTGCCCAGCATGTATCCGGTGCCCCAGCGGGCGGGCATCAGTCCCACCGCGACGTCGGGCCGCAACCGGCGGCTTTGCTGCACCGCGCCGTACATCCGTTCCGGGCTCATGATGCGCACACCGTCGAGTTCGCCACCGCGACGCCAGATCTCGGCGAACCGGGACAGTTCGTCCGCGGTGGAGATGGTGTTCGACGAGGGCACGACGGTGGAGAGGAACGCCGGGGTGTTCGTGTAGGGGATGATCTCGTGCACGGTGCCGCCGATCGCCTTGCGGAAGATCGCCGCGATGGCCGGCGGGAGCGGCTTGCCGGTCGGGTGGCTGGGCGCGACCAGCGGGATGTCCTCGGGTGCGACGCCGAAGTTGGTCCACCGGAAGTTCAGCGGCTCCAGGATCTCGGCCGCCAGGATGTCCCGGATGTCTTTGCCGGCGGCCGCGTAGACGATTTCGCGCATGAGCGGGCCCCAGGTCAGCGCGTGATACATGTGCATCCGGCCGGGCGGATACAGCGGCCGTAGTTTGCCGAGCTGTTCCTGCGCGTATTCGTGGTCATCGGCGCGGCGCAGGTCGGGCTTGGGGCCGGTGGGGAACGGGACTCCCGCGCTGTGGGTGAGCACGTGTCGGATCGTCGTCTTGTCCTTGCCGTGGCTGGTGTAGCTGGGGATGTATTCGCAGACGCGGTCGTCGAGCGCGAAGACCCCCTGGTCGACGAGCATGTGCACCACGGTCGCGGTGATGCCCTTGGCCGCCGAGTACACGCAGAACGGCGTGCCGGTGGTGACCGGGATTTTCTCGGCGTCGGGTTCGTCAGTGGGCGCGTTGCCCCAGCCGTGGCCGATCGCGCGGTTGAGCACGACCTTCCCGTTGCGACGGATGCAGAGCTGGATAGCGGGATGCATGCCGGCCTGGTACCAGTGCCGGGCGGCCTGCCAGATCCTGTCGACGGAGGCTTGGTCGATCTCGGAGTGGTCTTCTTCGCCGATCGCCGTCACGGCGTCCAGGTCGGCCGGCACACGAATCCGGCCATCGGGTGTCGAGGTCACTCGCGCCAGCCTAGCTTTGGACCCATGCCTGTTCGCTCACGCTACGTCGAGGTGATCCTGCTCGTCTTCGGCTGTTATTCGGTGGGCCTGGGCGTGTTCATGATCGTCGCGCCCGGCGTCTTCTTCGACAGCCTCGGCGCGTTCGGCACTCGCAACGACCACTACATCTTCGACAACGCCTCGTTCGAGCTGCCGCTGGGGCTGTTGCTGCTGGCGGCGCTGCGGTGGCCGTCCTGGCGGGTGCCGGCGCTGGCGTTCGCCACCGCGCACTGGGCACTGCATGCGCTGAGTCACCTGGTCGATACCGGTCACCGTGCCGGCGCGACGGTCGGCTGGCTGGAGTTCGCCGGGTTGGTGATCTCGACGGGGTGGCTCGCTGCTGCCCTGTGGATCAGCGCTACTCGCCGGTGAATTGCGGCGGGCGCTTCGCGAACGTCGCCGAGATGCCCTCGGTCAGATCCTTCGACGGCAGGAAGGCCGCGTTCCAGGCCGCGACATAGCGCAGGCTCTCCGACACCGCCGAGATGCGTTGCTGGTCGAGCACGTCCTTAATGCCGTGCACGGTCAGCGGAGGGTTGGCGGCGATCTCCGCGGCGGTGGCGTGGGCCGCCGCGAGCGTGGCCTCGGCGTCGTCGTAGACGTCGTTGACCAGGCCTATCTTCTCGGCGCGGGCGGCGTCGATGTCTTTGCCGGTCAGCGCGAGTTCGCGCAGGTGCCCGTCATTGAGGATCAGCGGCAGGCGGGCGAGGCTGCCCACGTCGGCGACGATGGCCAGCTTGACCTCACGAACCGAGAACTTGGCGTCGGCACTGGCGTAGCGGATGTCGACCGCCGAGATGAGGTCGACCCCGCCGCCGATGCACCAGCCGTGCACCGAGGCGATCGTCGGGGTCCGGCAGTCGGCGATGGCGGTGATAGCGCCCTGCATGCGCTTGACCTCGCGGTGAAAGACCGCGCGTGGGCCGGCCAGGGCCTCACCGGACAGCAGCGGGGTGAACGACCCGCCCATGGCCGGCACGTCCAGGCCATAGCTGAAATTCCGGCCCAACCCGGTGATGACGATGGCGCGCACGTCGGGATCGGCGTCCAGCGTCGCGAACACGTCCGGCATCTCCGACCAGAAGGCGGGCCCCATCGCGTTGCCCTTGCCCGGACCGATCAACGTCACCTGCGCTACCTGGTCCTTGATCTCGACGGTGACGGATTCGTATGTTTCGCCCATATCGAGACCGTAGCGTGGCTGGTATGCCCGACGACCTGGTACCTGGCCCCGAATCTCCGCCCACCGACGAGCTGCGCAGTGCTGAGTTGAGCCTCGGGGTGCTGCAGCAGGTGCTGCACACCGTGGCCGGCTCCGACAAGTCCAAGCAGACTCCGTGCTCGGAGTACAACGTCAAGGACCTGACCGGCCATCTGGTCAATTCGATCACCAGCCTGGGCGGCATGGTCGGCGCCAAGGTCGACGTGCCGCCGGACACCGACTCGGTGGAACAGCTGGTGATCAGCGTCGCCCGGCCGGCACTGGACGCCTGGCACAAGCACGGCCTGGACGGAGAGGTCGCGTTCGGGGGTGGGTCGATGCCCGCGCGGGTTGCCGTTGCCGTCTTCTCTCTCGAGTTCCTGGTGCACGCCTGGGATTACGCCCGCGCCGTCGGGCGTGACGTCGAGGCTCCGGAGTCCCTGTCCGAATACGTGCTCGGGTTGGCGCACAACGTGATCCGGCCCGCCCAACGCGGCGCCGCCGGATTCGACGATCCGGTCGACGTGCCCGACGACGCTGACCCGCTGACCCGGTTGATCGCGTTCACCGGCCGCAATCCCGCCTAGCGCGGCCCCTCTCGCGCCGAGTGTGCGGCCAGCTTCACGCTCGGCGCCGAGTGTGCGGCCAGCTTCACACTCGCTGCGGCAAGAGGGGCGGAGGCCTCAGATCCAGCCGCGGGCGAACCGGAGCAGCGCGTCGTTCTCCTGCGGCGCGCCGATCGTGACGCGGACGCCGTCGGAGCCGTACTGGCGCACGACGATCAGCGCGTCGGCGGCCCGCTGCACGAAGTCCGCGGTGCGGTCGCCCAACGGCAGCCAGACGAAGTTGGCCTGGGACGCCGGCAGCTCGAAGCCGGCGTCGCGCAGCGCCGCGCTGACCCGTGCGCGTTCGGCGACCACCGCGCCGGTGCGTTCGAGCAGTTCGTCGGCGGCCTGCAGTGACGCGATGGCGGCAGCCTGCGAGACGCTGGTCGCGGTGAACGGGACGTAGACCTTGTCCAGGGCGGTGATCACGTCCGGGTGACCGACGGCGTAGCCGATCCGCAGGCCCGCCAGACCGTACGCCTTGGAGAAAGTCCGAAGCACCACGACGTTGTCGTGCGAACCGACCAGTCCCAGGCTGTCGGGTGCCATGCCGTCACGGATGTACTCGACGTAGGCCTCGTCGATGACGATCAGGATGTCCGGTGGGACCGCTTCCACGAAGCGGGTCAGCGCGTCGGGCGCAACCACCGTCGAGGTCGGGTTGTTGGGGTTGCAGACGAAGATCAGCCGGGTCCGGTCGGTGACCGCGGCCAGCATCGCATCGAGGTCGAAGGTGTGGTCGCGCAGCGGTATCTGGACCGGGGTGGCGCCGGCGACCTGCACCTGCGGCGGGTACAGCTCGAAGCTGCGCCAGCCGAACACCACCTCGTCTCCCGCCGACGCGGTGATCTGCACGAGTTGCTGACACAGGCTCACCGAACCGCAGCCGACGGCGACGTGGCCGGGCGTGAAGTCGCCGCCGAGATGTTCGGCCAGAGCGGCTTTCAGCTGCACGCAGCCGTTGTCGGGGTAGCGGTTGATCAGGTCGGTCGCGTTCTGGATCGCCGCCCGCACGCTGGGCAGCGGCCCGAACACGGTCTCGTTGCTGGCCAGTTTGATGGCACCGGGCACGGTCTTGCCGGGAACGTAAACGGGCAGCCCGGCCAGCGCGGGCCGCAGGCGGGCGGTCACTTCGACAGCATATGTCGCGGCTGTGTACGCTATGCCTCCGGCGGCTTCGGTATCCGGGGTCGGGTACCCTTTGGAAGGCCATGGAGGCGTGCCAGAGCGGCCGAATGGGGCTCACTGCTAATGAGTTGTTCCCCTCAAAGGGAACCGGAGGTTCAAATCCTCTCGCCTCCGCCACGCAACACCTGCTCGACCACAACTGAACACCGGCGCCCGTAGCTCAACGGATAGAGCATCTGACTACGGATCAGAAGGTTAGGGGTTCGAATCCCTTCGGGCGCGCTCGCTAAGACTTTTCAGTGGTGCTGGCAAGCAGCCGTGAACTGACCAAAAGCGCAGCACCGACCGCGATCAGGGTAATGGCCCAGGAATTCTTGGTAGCGCGAACGATTTCGCAATCTCCGTCGAGCAGGGCCTGGGTTGCCGCCGGCACAACCGCGTTGTAATCGCCTTCGTAACGATTCTCGGGGGCAAGTAGATTTCCGCACCACAAAGAGGTGCCTCCGCGCACTGAATCTCGCTGGATGAATCCGCCGAATCCGATGAACAGTCCGGCCAGCAGGGCGGCCACCGCGAGCGGCAATACGATCTTTCTTGCGTTCATCGCCCAAGCGTCGCACCTCGGGCAGCATCAATGCTGTATCCCGGCGCCTAAGTCTGGATCATCGTCAACGCCCGCTCGAACAGGTGCACCGTTGCCGCGTGCAGCTGATCGCCGACCGCCTTCTCGGCCTTGCCCGCACAGGCCCGGGCCAGCGTCCCTTCGATGACGATGCCGAGCTTGAAGCAGGCCAGCACGGTGTACCAGGTGATGTGCGACAGATCGCGCGTGGTGTTGGCGGCATAGCGCTTCAGCAGTTCGTCGGTGCTGGCCAGGCCGTCGGTGCCGCCCAGGGCGTGGCTGAACACGCTCGATCCGTCGTCCTGGCGCCAGGTCGCCAGCAACCAGCCGAGGTCCAGCAGCGGGTCGCCGATGGTGCACATCTCCCAGTCGACGATCGCCACCACGTCGGGCCCGGTGCGCGAGAACATCACATTGGCCGCGTGGTAGTCGCCGTGCATGATGCCGGGCGTCCACTGCGCCGGCCGGTGACTCTCCAGCCAGCCGGACACCTCCGCGATGCCGGGGATGTCGGGACCGGGGTAGCCTTCGTACTCCTGGTAGGACTCCAGCTCCGAAAGCCAGCGTGGCACCTGACGTTCCAGAAAGCCGTCCGGCTTGCCGAAGTCCGCCAGCCCGACCTCGACGTGGTTGACGGCGCCGAGTTTGGCCAGCGCGTCGGCCATCGACAGCCCCATGCCGTGCCGCACCTCCGGATTGCCGGCATGCAGTTCCGGCAGTCCTTCGCCGGCATTGAACCCGTCGATCGGCTCCATCAGGTAGAAGACGGCGTCACCCAGCACGCCGGTGTCGTCGCACGTGGCGATCAACCGTGGATGCGGGACGTCGGAGCCGGCCAACGCGGCCAGCACCTTCGTCTCCCGCAGGATCACGCTGTTGCTGCGGGAGCGCAGGTGCCGCGGGCCGCGTCGCAACACGTAGGGCCGGCCGGAACGGGTGAAGCGCAGCATGACGTTTTGCGTCCCGCCGGTCACCGCGGACACGTCCTGCAGCGGGCCCTCGCCCAGTCCTTGCTCGGACATCCACCGCGCGACGGCGTCCAGATCGACCCCGCTCATGCGGTGGCGCGCAGGGTGTAGCGCACGGTCTGTGCCCAGATCATGCCGTCGCGGAACACGAAAGTATCGACGCCGTCGTCGGCCCGGTGGTCCGCGGCCACCGCCGCCCACTCGAGGAAGAGCACATCTCCGCCGAAGATCTGGGTCTTCAGATCCCACTGCGCGTCCGGAAGATCGTCGAGCAGTTTCACGAACACCTGGCGGATCTCGTCACGACCCCGCGCGACGCCGGCCGACGTGATCACCACCGAGTCGTCGGCGTAGTCAGCGACGATCTCGTCGAGGTCACCCGTGACGAGTGCCTTCCCGTGATGGGCGAAGACTTCCTGCGGCGTACGTGTCATGGTGCTCCCTTGCAACCTGTAGACCCTCTGGGAAAAAGGGTAGGGGAGCGGCGCGCGGCGTCCGCGGCGGGAAGAATAGTTTGCGAAACTCACTACTTCTGGCGAGGGGAACGGCATGCCGCGCACTGACAACGATTCGTGGGAGATCACCCAGAGTGTGGGATCGACCGCGCTCGGCGTGGCCGCCGCCCGAGCCGCCGAAACCGAGAGCGCGAACCCGTTGATCCGGGACCCGTTCGCGCGGGTGTTCCTGGATGCCGTCGGCGACGGGATGTGGAGCCTCTACGCCGACCCCACGTTGCTGGCCCAGGCATCCGAAATCGACCCGCAGGTGCAGGCGCGAGCGCAGATGCTGGTCGACTTCATGGCCACCAGGACGGCCTTCTTCGACGAGTACTTTCTCGAGGCCGCCGACTCCGGTGTTCGGCAGGTCGTGATCCTGGCCGCCGGACTCGACGCCCGGGCCTGGCGGCTGCCGTGGCCCGACGGCACCGTGGTCTACGAGCTGGACCAGCCCAAGGTGCTGGAATTCAAGACGGCCACCCTGGAGCGGCACGGCGCCACGCCGACGGCGCGACTGGTCAACGTCCCGATCGACCTGCGGCAGGACTGGCCGAAAGCATTGCAGGACGCGGGATTCGACCCCGGCCGGCCGTCGGCGTGGTCCGCCGAGGGGTTGGTGCGCTACCTGCCCGCCCAGGCCCAGGACCTGCTGTTCGAGCGAATCGATGCGCTCAGCGCACCGGGGAGCCGGCTGGCCTCCAACGTCCCCGGGGAGGGATTCATCGACCCGGATCTGGTGCAGCGTCAGCGGGAAGAGATGCAGCGCATGCGTGCGGTGGCCGCCCAGGTCACCGCCGCCGACATGCCCGCGGTGGAAGATCTCTGGTACGCCGAGGAACGCACCGCGCTGCCCGAGTGGTTGCGCGATCGCGGCTGGGAGGCCTCGGCGGTGGACTTCCCCGGATTGATGGCCCGCTACGGTCGCAGCGTCGCCGACGGCGCCGAGGTCGCTATGCCGCCGACCCTGTTCGTGTCCGCGCACCGGCCGTAATCGGCCGCCGGGCCGCCGGCATAGGCGATTGCCCGGGATATCCCGCGAGGGCTCCGTAACGCGCGCGTCAAAATTCTCGATCAATGAAGAAACCTGGTCATAGGGGGTGCGCGCGTTGTCGGATCTTTTGGCAGTTCCGGAGATGCTGGCGGCGGCAGCGAAAGACATCGCCGGCGTCGGTTCGACCCTAAATTCGGCCAACGCGCTGGCCGCGGCCAACACCACGGCGGTCGCGGCGTCCGCGGCCGACCAGGTGTCGGCGGCAGTCGCTTCGTTGTTCAGCGGCCACGCACAGCAGTACCAGGCATTCAGCAGCCAGTTCGCGGCGTTCCACGAACAGTTCGTCCAGACTTTGGCGGGAGCAGCTGGAAGCTACGCAGGCGCAGAAGCGTCCGCCGTGCAGACCCTGCAGCGCGACGTCCTCGGCGCAATTAATGCACCGACGCAAGCTCTGCTGGGTCGGCCGCTGATCGGCGATGGCGCCGACGGAACGGCCGCCAATGCTAACGGCGGCGCCGGCGGACTGCTGTATGGCAATGGCGGCAAAGGGTATTCGCAAACCACGGCAGGCGCGGTCGGTGGCGCCGGGGGTGCGGCGGGCCTGCTCGGCAACGGCGGCGCCGGTGGCACCGGCGGAACGGGTGCTGCCGGCGGCGCGGGGGGTAGCGGTGGCTGGTTGTACGGCAACGGCGGCGTTGGTGGGCAGGGCGGAGCGGGTTCGCTGGCGACGACGACTGCGCTCGCCGGTAGCGGGGGCGCCGGCGGGGCCGGCGGTGCTGCGGGGCTGTTCGGCTCAGGAGGCGCAGGCGGCCTGGGCGGAGTCGGCGGAAGCACCGGCGTCAACGTCGCGGGCAGTCCGGTAGCCGGCCTCGGCGGTGAGGGTGGTGCGGGAGGCCGCGGTGGGTTACTGGTCGGCAATGCCGGCGCTGGGGGGCACGGAGGCAGCGGCGGCAACGGATTCCTCGACAACGGCAGCAGCATCATGGTCGCCAATGCGGCTGGCGGCGGTGGCGGCAACGGCGGGGTCGGCGGCGCTGCCGGCTTGTTCGGTGCGGGCGGCGTGGGTGGCATGGGCGGCTCCGGCGGTTCACCCGGGGTTCCCGGGCTCCCGCCCGGTTCCACCGTTTTCAACGGCCCCGGCGCGACCTTTGACTTCAGCGCCTCAGGCGGGGTTGGTGGCCCGGGTGGCGACGGTGGCATTGGTGGTGCCGGCGGCTGGCTATCGGCAGCCCCGGGTGGCGGCGGCCAGGGTGGCGCCGGTGGTGCCGCGATCTACACCAACGCTGCCAACAGCACGCTGATCGGTGCGCAAGGGGGCACCGGCGGCAACGGTGGTGACGGCGCTCCTGCCCGGCAGTGGGGATCCGCCGGGCCCGGTGGTCCGGCCGGCGTCGGCGGCATCGGCAAGCTGCAGCCCGGCGCTAACGGACTGCCCGGCGTAGCCGGTCTGGGCTGACAGGGCGCCGGCCGCATTTGAATTCTTGTTGATTCCGTCAATACACCAGCGCACCAATGTTGTTGACGTTAGCGTCAAACCTCCGATCAAGATCTGAATTCAAATCGTGGGAACACGGAGGTAATGGTGTCGTATCTGGTGGCGGCTCCCGACATGCTCGCGGCTGCGGCGTCCGATCTGGTGAAGATGGGTTCGACGCTGAGCGTGGCCAACTTTGTGGCGGCCGCGCCGACCACCAGTGTGTTGGCCGCGGGCGCCGATGAGGTGTCGGCGGCCATCGCCGGGCTGTTCACTGGTCACGCACAGCGCTATCAGGCGCTCAGCAATCAGGTCGCGCTGTTTCACGAGCAGTTCGTGCAAGCGCTGAGCGGAGCGGCCGGAACTTATGCCTCCGCCGAAGCCACCAACGTGGCTCTACAGACCGTCCAACAGGACATCCTCGGCGTCATCAATGCCCCGACCCAGGCGCTGCTCGGTCGCCCCCTGATCGGCGACGGCGCCAGTGGCACCGCCGCCAATCCCAACGGTGGGGCCGGCGGGCTGCTGTTCGGCAATGGCGGCAGCGGCTTTTCACAGACCACGGCCGGAGCGGCCGGCGGCGCAGGTGGTGCAGCCGGACTCCTCGGAAATGGCGGCAGGGGCGGCGCCGGCGGGTTGGGCGCGGCCGGCGGTGCCGGAGGTGCCGGCGGTTGGCTGTACGGCAACGGCGGAGACGGTGGCGCGGGCGGGACTGCATTGTTGACCGCCGCGGGGTCCAGCGGGGCCAACGGCGGCAGTGGTGGAGCCGGCGGTGCCGCGGGACTCTGGGGCGCCGGGGGTGCGGGTGGTGCCGGCGGTGCCGGGGGCGTCGCCGGCGGGGCGTCGCCCGATTTCGGCAACCAGGGCATCAGCGGCGGGGCCGGTGGTAGCGGGGGCCAAGGCGGGGCCGGCGGGCTGCTGTCCGGCAACGGCGGGGCCGGCGGTCAAGGCGGGTTGGGCGGCGACGGCAACGCAGAGGACCAGGGCCTTCGCGGCGGCGCGGGAGGCGCGGGCGGCTCCGGCGGGGCGGCCGGGTTGTTCGGTAATGGCGGCGTCGGTGCCTCCGGCGGGAACGGGGGAGCGGCCGGCGGTTTGAGCGCCGGTGCCGGAGGCGCCGGCGGCAATGGCGGCCACGGCGGCTGGATCGTGGGCGACGGCGGCGGTGGCGGCCTGGGCGGTGTGGGTGCCGGTGGCGGCACTGTCGACCAGTTTGGCAACGTCGTAGGCATCTACGGTGGCGCTGGTGGTGCCGGCGGAAGTGGCGGCGGTGCCGGCCTGTTCGGCAGCGGCGGCGCGGGGGCGTCCGGCGGATCGGGCGGCGCGGCAGGCGCTTTCAGACTCGGCGCCACCAACCTTCCCAACGGCCAAGGCGGTGACGGCGGAGTCGGCGGCAGCGGCGGCAATGGCGGGTGGCTGTCCGGTGCGGCCGGAGTAGGCGGGCACGGCGGCGCCGGTGGCGACGGCAGCTATCTCGACGCCGCCGGAGCTACCCAGACCGGCCTGCAAGGCGGCGTCGGCGCCGCCGGGGGACGAGGCGGCACCGCCGGATTGTTCGGCACCGGCGCGGCCGGCGGCGACGGCGGGGACGGCGGCAACAGTGGTTTGATCGGTTCTGGTGACGGCGGGGCCGGTGGTGGCGGTGGCGACGCAGGAGCACTGGTCGGGAGCGGCGGCAGCGGCGGCCGCGGCGGAGCCGGCGGCGATGCCGTCACCGATCCGGACGGAAATCCCGGCATCGGCGCCAACGGGGGTGCGGGCGGCACTGGCGGCAACAGCGGCTGGCTGTACGGCAACGGGGGCGCCGGCGGCGCCGGCGGTGTGGGCGGTTCGTCCGACCCGGCGGGCGCCACCTCCGACCCTGGCGCGTCGGGCGGCAACGGCGGTAACGGGGGCGCGGGCGGCGCTTCGCGATTGGTCGGCGACGGAGGGGCCGGCGGGGCGGGAGCGGCCGGCGGGGCCGGAACGCCTACCGGCGTGCCCGGGTCCAACGGGCAGACCGGCAGCACCGGTCCCGGCGGGGTTCTCTACGGCAACCCCTGAGCGTCAGCCTTTTTCGAGATCCTTCTTGATCGCGGCGATCGCATCCACGGGCGTCAGATTCTGTCCCTGACCGTTCTGCCCGAGCTGCGGCCAGCCCGTGCCGTCGGGTCCGCGCAATTGATCCCAGATGTCGCGCACCTTGGTCAACAATTCCGTCTGCTCGTCGTCGGAAAGAGCCATCAACCATCCTTCGCTCGTTGCGATGCCGCACGCGGCGGCGAATTGTTGCGGGGTAAGTCCATCGGCGGAGTTCATGTCGCAGCGGCCGAACGGCGGCGCGCCCTGGGGAAGGTTCGGGCTGTAGCCGTTGCCGTCGGTGTACTGGTGGGCGACCTGTCCGGGCAGATTCGGGTTGGACCCGTATCCAGCCGCGACCACGCGCAGTCCGGATGGGCGCACCCGCCACATATTGAAGAAGTCATACGCGTTGGCATATCCGATGATTCGGGCGGCTGAGCCCGCATAGTCAGCCAGATTCCAATACACCTGGTTGATCCAGCTGGACCCGTCACCGGGCGGGTTGCCCCCGGATTCGACGTCGAGCATCAAGGCAACCCGCGGATGCAGGCCGCCTTCCGCGTCGATCATCGCCCGCACGGTGTCGGCGTTGGCCTGCCAATTGGGGCGGACGTAGCTGTAGACGATGCCGAACGTCAGCCGGCCACTGTCTATTGCGCCGCGCATCCAGGCATAGTTGCGGGCGAAATTGTGATCCCGGTAGGTGCCGTCACTGACGCGAATCGATAACACCTGGTACGGATACGAGTCATTAACCGGCACTTGGTATTCCGAGACGTCGGCGAACAAGGTATCAGTCACCGTGCCGTTATCCCCCTCTGCAGCAACCTTTTTACCGGTTGCCCATGCTACAGACGCGGACCGTCAGGCCAGGCCCGGTATCGTCGCCGGTATGGCTGATCGACCCGCCACGGTCGGCGACGTGCACCGGATCGCCGCGTCCATGCCACACGTCAAGCGGCTGGAAGGTCCCAAGGGCAACCCGATCTATCAGGTGGGTGGGAAGTCGTTCGTGTTCTTCCGCACTCCGCAGCCCGACTGCGCCGATCCCGACACCGGCGAGCGGTGGCCGGACGTCATCATGCTGTGGGTGGAGTCGGAGAGCGACAAGCTCGCCCTGACCCAGGACCCCGATTCACCGTTTTTCAGCACTTCCCATTTCGACGGGCATCCCTCGGTGCTGGTGCGGTCGGGCCGGCTGGCCGAGATCAGCCTGACCGAGTTGACCGAGCTGATTCAGGACGCGTGGCTGTCCCGCGCTTCGAATAGGCGCGCCGCTTCGTGGTTGGCCGCGCAAGGCGGCTGATAGCGGGCGATTCGGGGCCAACTCTCCCGCCTTTTTCATGTTTAGGCATGAGTACAACGGGCAAAGCTCTGGGGACGCCAAATTGTTTCGGGAACAACGGAGGTCTCTATGTATCGCGGTCGCGGAATACTCGGGGTAATTGTCCTGGTGTGGCTGCTCATAGGGGTCGTTGCGGCCTGGCAGCGCGATTACTTCAAGGGCGAGGAAACCAGTTGCGCCTCACTGGGAACCGTTGCGGTGACGGTCATAGCGGGGCCCCTGAATTACATGGGCGTAAATCCGAAAGTGAAAGACTGCCATGCGCCCAAGTTGCCCCAACCCAGTGCATTGCAATCAATCAGTTATGTCCCTGCTAGGTAAAGGAAAGTTCCCATGATTGTCGTCGGCGCCCTCTTGCTCATCCTCGGATTTGTCTTCGGCGTGCATTTGTTGACAGTGCTTGGAGTGGTCCTGCTTGTTGTCGGTGCGGTCATGTGGGCCCTGGGCTCCGTCGGCCGGCCCGTCGCCGGCAGGCGAAACTGGTACTGATCCACGGCACACCGGGAAGGTCCCGTGACCGCAGCAGCGGCCACGGGATTCTTTCGTTTCACAGCCGGCGCATAGGGATGCCATAGCCTCGGCCTAGTCGGGTGCGGATACTGGAACTCGTGGCGGCTCCCCGAACTGAACGCGTGGTCATGTGCCGCGCCGACGGCCAACCGGTCACCGTGCTGGTGGTGGACGACGAACCCGTGCTGGCCGAGATGGTGTCGATGGCCCTGCGGTACGAGGGCTGGAACATCGCCACGGCGGGCGACGGCTTATCGGCTATCGCGGCCGCCCGGGCCGACCGCCCCGACGTGGTCGTCCTGGACGTGATGCTGCCCGACATGAGCGGGCTGGACGTCCTGCACCGGCTGCGTCAGGAAAATCCCGGCCTGCCGGTGCTGCTGCTGACGGCCAAGGACGCAGTCGAAGACCGTATCGCCGGATTGACCGCCGGCGGAGACGATTACGTCACCAAGCCGTTCAGTATCGAAGAAGTGGTGCTGAGGTTGCGCGCCCTGCTGCGACGCACCGGCGTCACCACCGTGGACAGCGGCGCCCAACTCATCGTCGGGGATCTGGTTCTCGACGAAGACAGCCACGAGGTGACTCGGGCGGGTGAGCCGATTTCGTTGACGTCCACCGAGTTTGAACTCCTGCGGTTCATGATGCGCAACGCCAAGCGGGTGCTGAGCAAGGCGCAGATCCTGGACCGCGTCTGGAGTTACGACTTCGGCGGCCGGTCCAACATCGTCGAGCTCTACATCTCATACCTGCGCAAGAAGATCGACAACGGTCGCGAACCCATGATCCACACGCTGCGCGGCGCAGGGTATGTCCTCAAGCCGGCGCGCTAGGAGCCCGCGGGTCTGGTCGCTTCGGCTGCGCCTGGTCGTCGGGCAGGTCGCGGTTCTCGCCGTCGTGTGTGTCGGCATCACCGCCGCAACCGAACTCGCGCTGCGCCACCACCTGCTGGCGCAGCTGGACAGCCAGCTCAGCGGCACCTCCTACCGCTCGTCACTGCTGTACCCGGAGCCGCCGCGGCGCCACGAACCGCGCGTCCCCAAGACGGGTCCCGGCCCTAAGTTCCTGGACGCCCCCGGCCAGCCGGCCGGCATGGTCGCGGCGGTGGTCAGCGACGGCAAGACGGTGGACGCCGGATACCTCACCAGCAGCGGCACCCGGGCCGCGTTGACACCCACCGCCCAGCAGCAGCTCGAGCAGATCGCCGGTAGCCGCTCGCCGGTGACGGTGAACCTCGACGGCCTGGGCCGGTACCGGGTCGTCGCCGCCCCCAGCCGCAACCGGGCCGACGTCATCGTGACCGGCCTGTCGATGTTCAACATCGACGCCACCGAATTCCGGATGTTGCTCATTTTCGGCATCGTCACGCTGATCGCGATGGCAGCCGCGACCGCCGCCGGGGTGGTCATCATCCGGCGGGCGCTCGCGCCGTTACGGCGGGTTTCCCAGACCGCCACCAAAGTGGCCGACCTGCCACTGGACCGCGGTGAGGTGGAGCTGCCGGTCCGGGTACCCGAGGACGACGCCAACCCCTATACCGAAGTGGGCCAACTCGGTTCGGCCCTCAACCGGATGCTCGATCACATCTCCGCCGCACTGTCGACCCGGCAGGCCAGCGAAACCCGGGTCCGCCAGTTCGTCGCCGACGCCAGCCACGAATTGCGCACACCGTTGGCCGCCATCCGCGGCTACACCGAACTAGCGCAACGCATGGGCGACGACCGGGAGGCGGTCGCGCACGCGATGAGCCGGGTCGCGTCGGAGACCGATCGGATCACGCGCCTGGTCGAGGACCTGCTGCTGCTGGCCAGGCTCGACTCCGGTCGGCCGCTCGAGCGGGAACCGGTCGACCTGTCCCGCCTGGCGGTGGACGCCGTCAGCGACGCGCATATCGCCGGCCCGGATCATCAGTGGGAGCTCGATCTGCCGCCGGAACCGGTGATGGTCACCGGCGACCAGGCGCGCCTGCATCAGGTGATGGCCAACCTACTGGCCAATGCCCGCATTCACACCGCGCCGGGCACCGTCGTCACCACCCGGCTGAGCACCGGGCCGGCACACACGCTGCTGCAGGTCACCGACAACGGTCCCGGGATTCCGGTGACGCAGCAATCGGAGGTTTTCGAGCGGTTCGCGCGTGGGGACAGCTCACGCTCTCGCAAAGGCGGCAGTACGGGGCTGGGTTTGGCGATCGTCTCCGCCGTCGTCAAGGCGCACAACGGGACCATCACCGTGCACAGCCGACCGGGCCGCACCGAGTTCGCGGTGCGGTTGCCGGTCGGCACCACATCAGATGGCTGGCAACCGCCCGCGTCGTCGGGTTGAGGGGTCGGATTAGGAGCAGGTGACGTCGATTTCGAAGGGCTTATTCACCGGGGACATCGGGTTGGCCATGTCCACGCCCGTGGCCGTGCCGGTGATCTTGTAGGCGTTGCCGTTCTTGGTCGCCTCGGCCTTGCCCTGGCCGGTGCCGGAGGTGTACGCGAGGGTCACGCCGTTGACGTTGCCGAGTCCCACCGACTTCACCTCGGGCGGGTTGGCGTCCGTGAGCACCGCGGCGATGCCGGTCGCGGACCCGCCGATCGCGATGTTGACGTTGCCGGCCGCCGTCGTGCACACGGTCGTGCCGGTCACGTGCTGATCCTGGCCGTCGATGATCACCTTGGTGCCGGAAGCGCTGCTGCCTCCGCTTGAACTCGCGCTCGAGGAACCGCTACTCGTGTTCGACTTCTTGTCCGAACATCCGGAAAGACCCGCGACCAGAATGGCCGCCCCGGCCACAGCGACCGTCAGTCCACGCTTCACCTGTGCTCCTTTGCCGTTGTAGCGGCCCATCGTCATTGCGGACCGCCCCGGCAGTATGCGACTTCACCGGACGGAATAGCTAGGGTCCAACGAAAAGAATTTGCATGCGAGTTGTGACTCGGGCCGCGCGAAATAGTGGAAAGGTGGTGCCGGTGGATCACAAGCCTCCTACCGCGACAATCGAGTCGGCACATAGCCAGCATCCGCTACCGTTCGATGACACAAGGGATTTCGACGACGCCGATCGGGGCTTTATCGCCGCGTTGACGCCGTGCGTCATCAAGGCCGCCGATGGCCGCGTGGTCTGGGACAACGACGTGTACTCGTTCCTCGACGGACCCGCCCCCACGTCGGTGCACCCCAGCCTATGGCGGCAGTCGACGCTGGCCGCTAAACAGGGCCTGTACGAGGTGGTCCCGGGTATCTACCAGGTCCGCGGATTCGACCTCTCCAACATCAGTTTCATCGAGGCTGACACCGGAGTCATCGTCATCGATCCGCTGGTCTCCACCGAGGTGGCCGCGGCCGCGCTGGAGCTTTACCGCGCACATCGGGGTGGGGAGCGGCCGGTCGTCGCGGTGATCTACACCCACAGCCATGTCGACCACTTCGGCGGTGTGCTCGGTGTGACGTCGCAGGCCGACGTGGACGCCGGGAAGGTGGCGGTGCTGGCGCCGGAGGGTTTCACCGTCCACGCCGTGCAGGAGAACGTCTATGCCGGTCCGGCGATGACGCGCCGTGCCACCTACATGTACGGCACGCTCTTGGATCGCGGGCCCGCCGAGCAGGTCGGTTGCGGTCTCGGGCAGACCCCTTCGACGGGCGAGGTGGGGCTGATCGTCCCGACCATCGACATCAGGGAGACGGGGGAGACGCACACCATCGACGGCGTGCAGATCGAGTTCCAGATGGCTCCCGGCACCGAGGCGCCCGCCGAGATGCACTTCTATTTCCCGCAGTTCCGCGCGTTGTGCATGGCCGAGAACGCGACCCACAACCTGCACAATCTGCTGACGCTGCGCGGTGCGCTGGTCCGTGATCCGCATGCCTGGTCGGGTTATCTCACCGAAGCGATCGACGCCTTCGCCGACCGCGCCGACGTGGTGTTCGCGTCGCATCACTGGCCCACCTGGGGGCACGACCACATCGTCGAATTCCTTTCGCTGCAGCGTGACCTGTACGCCTACCTGCACGACCAGACGTTGCGGCTGCTCAACCAGGGCTTCACCGGTGTGGAGATCGCCGAAATGTTCCAGATGCCACCGGCATTGGACCAGGCGTGGCATGCGCGTGGTTACTACGGCTCGGTCAGCCACAACGTCAAGGCCGTCTATCAGCGCTACATGGGATGGTTCGACGGCAACCCGGGCCGGCTGTGGCCGCACCCGCCCGAGGCGTTGGGCCCCCGGTATGTCGAGGCCCTCGGTGGCATCGATCGGGTGGTCGAGCTCGCCCGGGCCGCTTTCGATTCCGGAGACTTCCGTTGGGCGGCAACGCTTTTAGACCACGCGATGTTCACCGACGCTGATCACGCCGGTGCCCGCGCGCTGTATGCGGACACCTTGGAGCAACTGGGCTATGGCGCGGAGTGCGCAACCTGGCGCAACTTCTTCATGTGCGGATCCCACGAGTTGCGCGTGGGTAACTTCGGCACGGCGGTGCAGGCCACCTCGCCGACCCTGCTGTCCCAGTTGACGCCGGAGCAGATCTTCGACGGGTTGGCCATCCGGGTGAACGGGCCGCGCAGCTGGGATATGGACATCGCCATCGACATCACGTTCGCCGATCTGGATGCCAATTACCGGCTGGCCCTGCGCAACGGTGTGCTGGTGCAGCGTCGCGTGCCCGCTGACCCGGAATCCGCGACCGTAACGGTCAAGCTGGACACCAAGTTTCGGTTACTTGGCGTGGCGATGGGCGACTTCACCTCGCCGGGGCTCGAGGTGTCGGGCGACCAGAGCGCGCTGCAGTCGCTGCTGGCAGTGCTCGACCAACCGGACCCCAGCTTCAACATCGTGGTCCCATAACTGGGCCGGCGACGGGTCAGGCCATCCTCACACCAGGTCGATGATGACCTTGCCCAGCACTTTGCGGTCGGCCACAAAGCGCAGCGCCGCAGCGGTTTCCGCCAGCGGGAAGCGCGCGCCGATGTAGGGGCGGATCTTTCCGTCGGCGAACATCTGCGACAACTCGGCGATATCGCGGGCACACTCGTCGGGATAGTCGTCGGCGAAGGTGCGGATCTCCATCCCGCGAACCGTGATGTCCTTGAGCATCACCAGGTTCAGCGGAATGGCAGGTATGGATCCAGCCGCGTAGCCGAGCGTGACGAACATGCCGCCGCGGGCCAGGCCCCGCAGCGCGGGCTCGGCGTACGATCCGCCGACCGGGTCCAGGACCACGCGGGCACTGTCGCCGGTCAGCTCCCGGATGCGCAACTTGAGGTCCTCGTTGTCGTAATCGACGGTGGCCTCGGCGCCGCGCTCCCGGCACAGGTCCAGCTTCTTCGGGCTGGACGCGGCCGCCAGCACCCGCGCCCCCATCGCGACCGCCAGGTCCACGGCGGCCAGACCCACTCCGCCCGCCGCCCCCAGCACCACCACCCAATCACCCGGTGCGACGCGGGCCACCGACCGCAACGCGTGATACGCCGTCCGGTAGGTCACGCCGAACGCGGCGGCCGAGGCGAAGTCGACGCCGTCGGGAACCGGTGCGGCAGTCGCGGCATCCAGCACCGCCAACTCCGCGAACGCACCGAAGGTAGTGCCGAACACCCGCTGACCAAGGGTCGTAGTCACTCCGTTCCCGACGGCCACCACCTCGCCGGCGATCTCGTTGCCGGGGATGAACGGCGGCGGGATCTTGATCTGGTACTTGCCCGCGATGAACAGCACGTCGGGAAAATTCACGGCGGCGGCGTGCACCCGCACCAGTAATTGCCCGGGAGCCGGCACCGGGTCGGCAACCTCGGCCAGCGCCAACTCCTCCGGCGGGCCGTAAGCATTGCAGAGGATGGCGCGCATCAACGGACTCCCAGCCCGAGCAGGCAGAACTTCACCAGGTGCTCGATGTCTTCCGGGCCCGGCCGGTCGGCGGAACCCACATACCGCCGCATCATGGCGACCGTGCCACCGTAGACGGCCTCCACGTCGCGCTCGATGTCGGTGCTGCCGAGTGCGGTTACCGGTGCGGTGAGCAGATCGCGCAGCGGGCGCATCATTTCCCGGTCTGCGGCCAGCCAATTCGACAGCTGCGCCGCCACCGCACGGCTCATGCTGATCAGGTGCGGGTCGGCCACCTGCGCCAGCGTTCCCTCGATCCAGCGGGCCACCCTGTCTTCGGGCCTGTTCTCCTTGGCCATCTGGTGCTGCAGGTAAGACACCACGATCGCGATGCCGCGTTCCATCACCGCCAGGATGAGTTCGTCTTTACCCGCGAAATACCGGTAGAACGCCTTGTTCGACGAACCCGCCTCGGCCACGATGTCGCTGACGCGAGGCGGTTCGGGAGCCACCCGCTCCATCACCCGCACCGCGGCGGCCAGGATGCGTTCCACTTCCTCGGCAGCCGCACGCTGCCGGTCGTCGAGAGCGCGTTCGACGGCCGCGCTCGCCCGGTCACTCACGGCTAATCAGGAAGCGCCGGAACGCGATCGATCAGCCCCGCGTATTTCTTGCGGGCCGCCTCACGCCGGATGTCGAGCATCTCGCTGGGCCATTCACCCTCTTCGGGCTGGTAGCTCTTCAGCAGCATCCGGGCCAGGTTGACCTTGTGCGCCTCCGTCGGCCCGTCGGCCAATCCGAGCGCGATGCCGCCGAGCAACACGTTGACCAGTGGCAGTTGATCGCTGAGCCCGAGCGCGCCGTGCACCTGAATGGCGCGCAGCGCAATCGATTTCAACACCTGGGAGGCAAGTATCTTGCAGACGCCGATCTCGGCGCGGGCCGCGCGTTCGTCGCCGCTGTCGATCAACCAGGCGGCGTGCAGCACGGTGAGCCGGAAGGGGACCAGCTCGGTGTGCGAGTCGGCGATGAATTCCTGCACCAGTTGCTTGTCGGCCAGCGAGCTGCCTTGTGTGAAGCGGCTTTTGGCGCGGCGCGACATCATCTCGATGGCCCGCTGCGCCATGCCGATGGAACGCATGGCATGGTGCAGACGCCCGCCCGCAAGTCGCGTCTGCAAGATCAGGAAGCCCTGGCCGGGTTCGCCGAGCAGTGCGTCGGAACCGACCCGGACGTCGTTGTAGCGGACCAGCGAATGGCCCGGTTCGTGTGGGTCCGCGCCGACCAGATGGTGGTTGGCTTCGATGGTCAGACCGGGCGTCCCGGCCGGGATCAGGAAGGTCGACGCGCCCTGGTGCACGGGCACGTCCGGGTCGGAGATGGCGACCACGATGAAGAACGAGGCGACGGCGGCGTTGGAAGAGAAGAACTTCTGTCCGGTGATCACCCAGTCGTCTCCGTCGCGCACGGCGCGGGTGGTGAAGACCCGCGGATCGGCGCCGCCCTGGGGTTCGGTCATCGAGAAGCAGGAGAAGATCTCCCCGGACAACAGGCCGGCCAGATACCGGTCCTTCTGCTCCTGGGTGCCGAATCGGGCGAGGATTTCCGCGTTCCCGGTGTCGGGTGCCTGGGTTCCGAAGATGATCGGAGCCCACGGGCTACGGCCCAGGATTTCGTTGATCAGCGTCAGCTTGACCGCGCCGAATCCCTGGCCGCCCAATTCGGGCCCCAAATGTGGTGCCCACAAACCTTGGTCGCGCACCTGTTGCTTGAGTGGATCGACGATGCGCCGGCGTTCCTCGTTCAGCGGCAGGAACTCGCAGCCGGGAAACAGCACCTCGAGCGGTTCCACTTCCTCGCGAACGAAATTCCGTACCCATTCGAGTTTTTCCTCGAATTCGGGCTCGGTGGAGAAGTCCCATGCCATCGATTGCTCCTGCCTACTAGGGAATGCCGCCGTCGGCCCGCACGATGGACCCGGTGGTGAAACTGGACGCATCGGACGCCAGAAACAGTGCGGCACCGACGATTTCGGCGGGGTTTCCGGCACGTCGCAGCGACAGGTGCCCGAACATGTCGGTATCGCGCTCCTCGAGGTTCCAGGCCTTGCTGACGTCGGTCAGGAACGGCCCGGCCATGAGTGTGTTGACCCGCACCGTGGGGCCGAATGCGCGTGCAAAGCCCTCCGTCATGGCGTTGAGTCCGGCCTTGGCCGAGGCGTACGGAATGATGTCCGGACTCGGACGCAACGAGCCCGCCGAACTCACGTTGATGATCGAGCCACGGCCCGCGGCGACCATCCGCTCACCCACCAACGCCGAAAGGCGGAACGGCCCTTTGAGATTGAGGTTGAACACCGAATCGTAGAGCTTCTCGCTGACCTCGGACAGCTTGCCGTACAACGGCGACATGCCCGCGTTGTTGATCAGGGTGTCGACCTTGCCGAAGGCGTCGTAGGTTGCTTCCACCAGTCCGTCGAGTTGGTCCCAACGGCCGACGTGCACCTGATAGGGCAGGGCGGTGCGGCCGGTCTCGGCCTCGATCTCCTTGGCGACGGCCACGCAGTTGTCCATGTTGCGGCTGGCGATCACCACGTCGGCGCCGCAGCGTGCCAGGCCGAAAGCCATCTCCCGGCCCAGGCCCCGGCTGCCACCGGTGATCAGCACCACCTGGTCGGTGAGGTCGAAAAGGTCGTCGGCATAACCCATCTCAGGACCTCGTCAACTCTGCGGCGGTGGCGATCAGCTGCGGGATCATCGCCCCGAACGCGTCCTTGATCTTCGGGTCGACTTTGCCGGTGCGCACCCCGGCAGCGTAGGTCTTCTCCAGCACGATGCCCAGCTTCCAGTTCGCCAGCACCAGGTAATAGTCGATGTTCTCGGTGGACAGCCCGCTGATCGACTCGTAGTGGTTAAGCAATTCGCTGCGCCGTGGCATGCCGGCCATGTCGAGGTAGAACCCACCGGCGCGCGGTTCCTCACCGTCATAGCCCAGCAGGGCCCACGCCAGGTCCAGCAGCGGGTCGCCGACCGTGGTCATCTCCCAGTCGACGATCGCCGCCAACCTGGCCGGCGCCCCGTGCGCGAACATGACGTTCGCGAACTGGTAGTCGCCGTGCATGATTCCGGGCTGGTACTGCGCGGGGCGGTTGCGGCGCAGCCAATCCGCGGCCTCTTCCAGACCGGGCAATTCGCGCACCTTGTAGGCGTCGAGGAAGGCCAGCCAGCGGTCGACCTGCCGCTCGTGGAACCCGTCCGGGCGGCCGAACCCTTCCAGACCCTGGGCGCGCCAGTCCACTCGGCCCAGCTTGGCGGCGCCTTCGACGAGCTGGAAAGCCAGCTCCCGGCGGGCATCCAGGTCGGTGTCGAAGGGCGCGCGCCAGCCGCCGTCCATCGGGCTCCAGCCGTCGATGGCCTTCATCACGTAGAACGGCATACCCAGCACCGAGCCGGTCTCGTCGGCGGCGATCAACTCCGCATGCGGCACATCCGTGCCCGACAGCGCCCGCACCAATCGGATTTCGCGTAGCAGGCCGTCGATACGCGCGGCGTCGGCGCGGGGGCCGGGCATCCGCAGCACCATCCGCTCGGGCCCGCGCCGCACCAGGTACAGGGTGTTCTGCGAACCGCCGCTGAGCTGTTCCAGGACGAGCCGCTCGCCGTGTCCCGGCGCTTCCTTCGAGTCGAGCCAGTGGCCCAGGACGCCGGCATCCAGTTCGGTTCCGCTTGCAGTCGTCATCGTCTGCACACCCCACTCTCTGAGCGGAGAATAGCATTCTCCGCCGCGCCGGCAAGCGCGCGTGCAGGCGCATGCAAGGCTTGGCGCATGCAACTGCTTCTGGTCCGCCATGCGCTTCCGTTGCGCAGCGAACACGGCGAGGGTGCCGATCCCGACCTGTCCGAGACGGGATTTCAGCAGGTGGCGCGGTTACCGGAAGCGCTTGCGCGGTTTCCCATTTCCAGGGTGGTGAGCAGCCCGCAGCGGCGCGCGATCCAGACGGCCGAGCCATTGGCGCAGGCCCGCGCGCTGACCATCGACATCGAGGACCGGCTGGCCGAATACGACCGTGACCTGTCGTCCTACATCCCGATCGAGCAGATCCGTACCGAGTTCCCGGAGGAATGGGCGCGGATGGCGCAGGGGCACCTGCCCAGTGCCGTCGACGAGGACGCCTTCCGTGCCCGGGTGCGTGGCGCGATCGACGACCTGGTGGCCGCCGCGGATCCCGACGAGACCGTCGCCGCGTTCAGCCACGGCGGCGTGATCAACGTGGTGCTGCACGAGATTCTCGGCACTGCGCGGCTGCTGTCGTTTCCCATCGACTACGCCTCGGTGACCCGGCTGCTGTTCTCCCGGACCGGGCAGGCGACGGTGGCCACCGTGAACGCGACGGAGCACGTGTGGGATCTGCTGCCCCGAAATGTGCGCGGGTGAGGAGCGAACGATTCCACCTGCGCATGCGAGTGGTAAACAAGTGCGGTGACTTCGGTGGACCGACTTGACGGCCTCGAGCTGGCTGCGCTGGACGGGTATCTGCGTTCACTCGACATCCCGCGCACCGGCGAGTTGCGCGGCGAGTTCATCTCCGGCGGCCGCTCCAACCTGACCTTCCGCGTCTACGACGAGGCGACGAGCTGGCTGGTCCGGCGTCCGCCGCTGCACGGCCTGACGCCCTCGGCGCACGACATGGCGCGTGAGTTCAAGGTGGTGGCCGCCCTGCGGGACACCGCGGTGCCGGTGGCGCGCGCGATCGCCCTATGCGAGGACGACACCGTGCTGGGTGCGCCGTTCCAGATCGTCGAGTACGTCGAGGGTCAGGTGGTGCGCCGCCGCTCGCAGCTCGAAGCACTGGGCCGCCGCGCCATCGACGGCTGCGTCGATGCGCTGATCCGGGTTCTCGTCGACCTGCACAGCATCGACCCCGCCTCGGTCGGCCTGGCCGATTTCGGCAAACCCGACGGATACCTTGAGCGCCAGGTGCGCCGGTGGGGCTCGCAGTGGGACCTGGTGCGGTTACCCGAGGACCGCCGCGACGACGACGTCGCGCGTCTGCATTCGGCGCTGCAGCAAGCGATTCCGCAACAGAGCCGGACGTCGATCGTGCACGGCGACTACCGGATCGACAACACCATCCTGGACAACGACGACCCGACGATCGTGCGCGCGGTCGTGGACTGGGAGCTTTCGACTCTGGGCGATCCGATCAGCGACGCGGCCCTGATGTGCGTCTACCGCGACCCGGCGCTGGATCTGATCATCGACACCCAGGCCGCGTGGACGTCGCCGCTGCTGCCTTCGGCCGACGAACTGGCCGACCGGTACTCGCTGGTGTCCGGACAGCCGCTGGGGCAGTGGGAGTTCTACATGGCCCTGGCGTACTTCAAGCTCGCCATCATCGCCGCGGGCATCGACTTCCGTCGGCGCATGTCCGAGCAGGCCGAGGGTCAGGCTTCTGACGACGCCCCCGAGGTGGTCGCGCCGCTGATTTCGCGCGGACTCGCCGAGATCGCCAAGCTGTCCTAGCGGACGGCGGCGGTCAGGTTCTTCTTGGCCGCGCGACGCAGCTGAACGATCCGGGCGGTACCCACGGCGACGGTGATCAGCCCGCCGACGACGGCGGCCAGCAGGATCGCCACACCCAGCGGCAGGGTCCAGTGCCAACCCAGGAAGGTGAAAGCGGTGGACGCCGTGTTCTGCGCGATGAAGACCAGCAACAGGATCAGGATCAGGAACCCGACGATCAGCGACGACCACAGCGCACCGGCGCGGGTGAAGGCGGACGCCTTGTCCTTGGGCAGTGGACGGGACTGCGGCGGCGGCGTCTTGCGGGACGGCGAATGGTCGGGCCGAGGTGCATCCGGCGGAAGCGAGCCAGGAGAGGTGCTGGTCATACGTTCATCTTTCTCTATCTGGCGCGGAATGAAACCAAATCACAGGAAAACTCCTCACGCGCCGCGGCGGTGCGGCCACGTAGTCTCGGCAGGGTGAAAATGCTGCGGCGCGCAATGACCGCCGTGGCTGTCTGGTTGGTCGTGTACCCGGTGTCGGCCTGCGGCAATCCCGATCCGTTCGGGGCCGGGGCGGGCGGCCCGAGATCGATCGTGGTGGGCTCCGGCGACTTCCCGGAATCGCAGATCGTCGCCGAAATCTACGCACAGGCACTGCATGCCAACGGCTTCGACGTGGGGCGCCGGATGGGCATCGGCAGCCGCGAGACGTATATCCCGGCGCTCAAAGACCACTCCATCGACCTGGTGCCCGAGTACATCGGCAACCTTCTGCTCTATTTCGAACCGGACTCCAAAGCCACCGTCCTCGATGCGGTCGAGTTGCAGCTCTACCAACGGCTTCCCGGCGACCTGTCGATTCTGACGCCGTCGCCGGCTTCCGACACCGACACGGTGACCGTCACCGCGGGGACCGCCGCCAAATGGAACCTCAAGACTATCGCCGACCTGGCGGCGCATTCCGCCGAGGTGAGATTCGCCGCGCCATCAGCCTTCGCGACCCGTCCGTCCGGGTTGATCGGGCTCAAGCAGAAGTACGGACTCGACATCAGCTCCGGCAACTTCATGACGATCAACGACGGCGGCGGCCCGGTGACGGTACGGGCTCTGGTGGACGGATCGGCGACGGCCGCCAATATTTTCAGCACTTCCCCGGCCGTGGTGCAGGACCATCTGGTGGCGCTGGAGGATCCCGAGCACAACTTCCTGGCCGGAAATATTGTGCCACTGGTGAATTCGCAGAAGAAGTCGGATCGCCTCAAGGATGTGCTGGATGCGGTCTCGGCCAAGCTGACCACCGGTGGCATCGCCGAACTCAACGCGGCGGTCGCCGGCAACGGTGGTGTCGACCCCGATCAGGCGGCCCGGAAATGGGTGCACGACAACGGTTTCGATCAACCGATCGAGCGGTGACGTGATCACCTTCGACAACGTCAGCAAGGTATTCGCCGGTGGCGCCACCGCGGTCGACCGGCTCAGTCTTCATGTGCCCGAAGGCAAACTGACCGTATTCGTCGGTTCCTCCGGGTGCGGCAAAACCACCGCGTTGCGCATGATCAACCGGATGGTGGACCCCACCTCGGGAACCGTCACCGTCGACGGCAGAGACGTGTCGACCGTCGATCCGGTGCGGTTGCGCCGTGGCATCGGCTATGTCATCCAGAGCGCGGGTTTGATGCCGCACCAACGGGTTATCGACAACGTCGCGACGGTGCCGGTGCTGCGGGGTCAGTCCCGGCGGGCCGCCCGCGCCGCCGCCTACCAGGTGCTGGAACGGGTCGGACTGAACCCGAAACTCGCATCGCGCTATCCCGCGCAGTTGTCCGGTGGCGAACAACAGCGCGTGGGTGTGGCGCGGGCACTCGCCGCGGATCCGCCGATCCTGTTGATGGACGAGGCGTTCTCCGCCGTCGACCCGGTGGTCCGGCACACCCTGCAGAACGAAATCCTGCGTCTGCAAAGCGAATTGCGCAAGACAATCGTTTTCGTCACCCACGACATCGACGAGGCGTTGCGGCTCGCCGACCGTGTCGCCGTCTTCGGATCGGGCGGTGTCCTGCAGCAGTACGACGAGCCGGCGCGCCTACTCGCGCGCCCGGCCAATGATTTCGTGGCCAGATTCATCGGCCTGGGCCGTGGTTACCGCTGGCTGCAGCTTGTCGACGCGGCCGGACTGCCGCTGCACGAGATCGCGCAGATCCAGGCGGACGACCTGGCGGGTGCCGCATTGCCGGACGGGTGGTCGTTGGTGGTCGATGCTGACGCCACGCCGCGGGGTTGGATCGACGCCGACGGGCTTCGCCGGTACCGGGACGGTCAGCCTCTGGCAGAGGCCATGACGGCGGTGGGTTCGGTTTTCCACACCGACGGCAATCTCAGCCAGGCGCTGGACGCGGCGTTGTCGTCGCCGTCGTCGGTGGGTGTCGCCGTGGACCGGACGGAGAAGGTCATCGGCGGCGTTCTGGCCTCCGATGTGCTGGCCGCGGCGCAAGCGCGCAGACGGGTTTAGGGCGGCGCCGATGCACTACCTGTTGACGCATCTGAGCACCGCATGGGCGCTGACCGTTATTCACCTGCGCCTGTCGCTGATACCGGTGGCGATCGGGCTGGCCATCGCGGTGCCGCTCGGTCTGCTGGTGCAGCGCGCTCCGCTGCTTCGCCGGGTGACAACGGCGACGGCCAGCGTGATCTTCACCATCCCATCGCTGGCGTTGTTCGTCGTACTGCCGCTGATCATCGGAACCCGGATCCTCGACGAGGCCAACGTGATCGTCGCGCTCAGCGCCTACACCACCGCACTCATGGTCCGGGCGGTCCTCGAAGCCCTGGACGCGGTACCGGGGCAACTGCGCGACGCGGCCATCGCGATCGGCTATGGGCCCCTGGCCCGGATGCTGAAAGTTGAACTGCCGCTGTCTATTCCGGTGCTCGTCGCCGGACTGCGGGTGGTCGTCGTGACCAATATCGCGATGGTGTCGGTCGGTTCGGTGATCGGCATCGGCGGCCTCGGCAGCTGGTTCACCGCGGGGTTCCAGACGAACAAGAGTGACCAGATCGTCGCCGGCATCATCGCGATGTTCGCGCTGGCGGTCGTCATCGACACGCTGCTCAGCGTGGCCGGCCGGCTGGCCACGCCCTGGGAGCACGGGCGGCGGATCCGGTCGCCGATCGTGGGCGGCGCCCGGTGAACTTCATCGCACAGGCGTTGTCCTACCTGACCACCGCGAGCAACTGGACCGGTCCCGCCGGTCTGGCGGCGCGCACCTGCGAGCACCTGGAATACACCGCGCTCGCCGTGCTGGCCTCGGCCGCCATCGCCATCCCGGTCGGCATGGTGATCGGGCACACCGGCCGCGGTCAACTGTTGGTGGTGGGCGCGGTCAACGGACTGCGCGCGCTGCCGACGCTGGGGGTGCTGCTGCTCGGGGTGCTGCTGTACGGGCTGGGACTGGGACCGCCGATCGTGGCGCTGATGTTGCTCGGCATCCCTTCATTGCTGGCGGGCACCTATGCGGGGATCGCCAATGTCGACCCACTGGTCGTTGACGCGGCGCGCGCTGTCGGCATGGCCGAACACCAGGTGCTGCTTCGGGTCGAGGTGCCCAACGCGCTGCCGCTGATCCTGGGCGGCCTGCGGAGCGCGACGCTGCAGGTGGTCGCGACCGCGACGGTAGCCGCGTACGCGAGTCTGGGTGGACTCGGCCGGTATCTGATCGACGGCATCAAAGAACGGCAGTTTCACATCGCGTTGGTCGGTGCGCTGATGGTCGCGGTGTTGGCGCTGGCCCTGGACGGACTGATGGCGCTGGCGGTGTGGACTTCGGCACCCGGCAGCGGGCGGCTGAGCAGGCGCAATCGTGGCTGTGATGCGGCAGTTGGGGACAAACACGCCACGGTTGACCAACACGTCCTACGGTAGAGACGTGACCGCAGCCCCCTCTGATCCGACTCCTAGCGCCTGGCCGCAGATGCTGACCTGGCGCGCGCAGGACATTTCGCGCATGGAATCTGTACGAATCCAGTTGTCAGGCAAGAGAATAAAGGCGAACGGTCGCATCGTGGCCGCGGCCACCGCAACCAATCCCGCCTTCGGCGCCTTCTACGAATTGCAGACGGACGAGAAGGGTGCCACCAAGCGGTTCGGGCTGACCGTCTCGCTTGCCGAGCGGGAACGCCAGCTCGCCATCGCACGTGACGAAGAGAACATGTGGTTGATCACCGACCACCAGGGGGAGCGACGCTCGGCATACAACGGCGCCCTGGACGTCGACCTGGTGTTCAGCCCGTTCTTCAACGCACTGCCGATCCGCCGGCTGGGCATCCACGAGCGGGCGGATTCGGTCGTGCTGCCGATGGTCTATGTGAATGTGCCGGAGATGACGGTCGACGCCGCCACCGTGAGCTACACCAGCGAGGGCCGGCTGGACGCGATCAAGCTGCGGTCGCCGGTGGCCGACACGACGGTGGTCGTGGACGCCGACGGGTTCATCGTTGACTATCCAGGGTTGGCAGAGCGGATCTGATCACGCCGCCGGCCCGGCCGGCCGCGGCCAGCTGCTGACGCCAGCCGTCCGCGCCGACGACCACGGTGACGATGTCGGAGCGGGGGAAGCTTTCGTACCGCGTGCGTGCCGCGTGACCCTCATCGACCAGATCGGCCACCGAGCCGTTGTGTGCCAGCGACTCGCGGGCGCGGCCCAGCAACTCGATGATCCGGTCGGTGGCGGGCGTCAGCTGGCTGGTGTTGGCCTCGCACATCGCGCGGACCAGGTCCGGCGCGGTGCCCGCGACCCGGGTGGCGTCCCGGAACGAGCCGGCAGCCAGCGCGAACGCCAGCGGAACCTCGGCGGCGGTGATCGCCAGCGCTTCGGCCAGCAGGTGCGGTAGGTGCGATATCGCCGCCGCCGCGGCGTCGTGTTCGTCGGACTTGGCGGGCACCACCACGGCGCCGCAGTCCAGGGCTAGCTCCGTCACCATGGACCACACGTGAGGGTCGACGTGGTCGTCCACGCTGACCACCCAGGGCGCCCGGTTGAACAAGCCGCCGTGGCCGGCCGTCCAGCCCGAATGCGCGGTGCCGGTCATCGGATGTCCCCCGACGAAGCGCGGCAGCAGGCCGGCCGCGACGACCTCGTCGAGCACCGCCTGCTTCACGCTGGTGACGTCGGTCAAAGGACAGTCCGGGGCCGATTCGCCGATATGAGCCAGCATGTTGGGCAGGGCCGGCATCGGCACGGCCAGCACGATCAGGGCGTCGCTCACGGCGGCCCGGGCCAGGGTCTCGTTGAGGTCGGTGGAGGCGTCGAACCCGTCGGACCGGGCGCCGCGGGCGCCCTCCACCGAGCGGTTGTAGCCGAATACTTCACGGCCCGCCCCGGCAGCAGCCCGCATGATCGAACCACCGATCAGACCCAGCCCCAGAACGCACACCGGTGTCTTCCCCACAGACCAAGGTTGGCACAGTTCGACCGGCAACGGACCGCGAGGGATGGCTTCATCTGGCCACCGGCCAGGTCAGGGACTAGCGTAGGCGGCCATGGGAGCACAACGGGCTTCAGCAGCAGGCCCGTCCACGGACATCCCCGACGGCTTCGGCGTCGCGGTCGTGCGCGAAGAGGGCAAGTGGCGCTGTGCGCCGCTGGGCTCGAAAGCGCTGACCAGTTTGTCGGCCGCCGAGACCGAACTGCGGGAGCTGCGAAGTTCCGGCGCCGTATTCGGGTTGTTGGACGTCGACGATGAATTCTTTGTCATCGTGCGTCCGGCGCCATCCGGGACCCGGTTGCTGCTCTCCGACGCCACCGCCGCGCTGGATTACGACATCGCCGCCGAGGTGCTGGACAGCCTGGACGCCGAAATCGATCCCGAAGACCTCGAGGACGCCGAACCGTTCGAAGAGGGTGACCTGGGGTTGCTGTCCGACATCGGGCTACCCGAAGCGGTGCTGGGGGTCATCCTCGACGAGACCGACCTCTATGCCGACGAGCAACTCGGTCGCATCGCCCGCGAGATGGGGTTCGCCGAACAATTGTCGGCGGTGATCGACCGCCTCGGTCGGTAAGCGCCGTAGGCGCATTACGTGACAGCGTCTGACGAAGATCTGATCCGCGCCGCGTTGGCGGTCGCCGGGACCGCCGGACCTCGCGATGTGCCGATCGGGGCCGTCGTTGCCGGACCCGACGGCACCTTGCTGGCTCGGGCGGTCAATGCCCGCGAAGCCGACGGCGATCCCACCGCCCACGCGGAGATCCTGGCATTGCGCGCGGCCGCCCGGGAGCTGGGCGACGGGTGGCGACTGGAGGGCGCGACGCTGGCGGTCACCGTCGAACCGTGCACTATGTGCGCCGGGGCGTTGGTGCTGGCCCGGGTGGCGCGGCTGGTGTTCGGCGCTTGGGAACCCAAGACGGGTGCGGTCGGCTCGCTATGGGATGTAGTGCGGGATCGCCGGCTGAATCATCGGCCGGAAGTTCGCGGCGGCGTGCTGGCCGCGGAGTGCGCCGCGCCGCTGGAGGAGTTCTTCGCCCGGCAGCGATTGGGGTGAGGGGCGGGTGGTTGGGTAAGCTGCTCGGCGGTGGCGTGTCCGAGCGGCCTAAGGAGCACGCCTCGAAAGCGTGTGACGGCTAAAACCGTCCGAGGGTTCAAATCCCTCCGCCACCGCCAACTTTGCCGGCAGGAACCGCTGGTGAAGTCTCACTTTCGGTCGTCGAACTATTGGTGCGCCGCCGCTATCTCTGTGTAGTTGCCAGGACCGCTATGCCTGCGCATTTAAATCTACTTAATCCGTCATCTCGGCTCCGTGCTGAACCGATGTAATTCGTCGAACGCAAGAATTTCGCAAACCGCCGGAGCTAATCTCACCCCGACAGAGAAAGGAACCAACCATGAGCACTCCTCTCAAATTGAAGAGAATCATTGGCGGGGCATTGCTGTCGGGCGGCCTCGCGGTATCCGGCCTGGGTATGGCCGCGGGTATCGCTGCGGCTCATCCCGGTCCTGTTCCGCAGTATCCCGGCCCGTTCGCCACTGACGACAACGGTTGGGGCCCGCCGCATCATTGGTGCCCGGGGGATCCCCTACCGGCGACCGGCAATCACATCACCGACCCGTTTCGCGGGTGGGACATGAACGTGTGTCACACCTATTACTACCTCTGGAGCGGGATGGGCAATGTGTCCAATATGATCTGGGACGGGGATAACCCGCCACCGCATCCGCCTCCTCCGGTCGGCCTTTATTGCGAGCCCAATCTCACCAATTGCCGCATCGGAGACCATCCGTAAATCAGGTATGCAGAAACCCCGGCCACCGGCCGGGGTTTTCTCATGAACGCTTATCGAAGTAGGCCTCCGCGTCCCCATCGCTGAACTTCGGGCACGGAATCGTCACCAGACCCATGACGATCGGGGTCATGGCCTCCGAAACATTCAAGGCCCCACCGGCGGGACGATATCTTTCAATCTGCCATCGACAGACTAGGTGACACGCTAGGTCGTGACGCGGAGTCTTCGCCCGTCTCGTCGAAATATCAACCGCCCCAAAGACTTTGACGCGCAACGCATGACGCCCGCTGGGCCCTTCGCCCGAACATCGGTGGGCCCTTCCAAGATTTGCGCAAGAATCGCGCAAACTCCCGAAGCTAACTTCAGCCTGAAGCCAACAACGGGTCGATCCTGAAGTCGATCGGCCCCCGTCAATCGGGTCCGAAGTAGATCCCGGGGAGGAAAGTCCATGTCAACCACACGTTTATCGATACCGCCGCTGCTGATGTGCGCCGCCACCGCCTTCATCACCGTCGCAGTGCCGGCGCCCGCCCAGGCTGCCCCGGACACGTGCATTTCGGGTTACGTATGGCGCGAAGCCCGGCCCAGTGACCACGTCTGCGTCACGCCCGCGGTGCGCACCCGCACCCAACAGGAAAATGCCAACCCCACCAACCACCGGTCGCCCAACGGCGGCGCCTACGGTCCGAACACCTGCGTCAACGGTTACGTCTGGCGCGAGGCATTCGACGGCGACACCATCTGCGTGACTCCCGACGAGCGCTCAGCAACGTTGGCGGACAACGCAGCTGCTGCATCCCGGGTCGCAACGCCACAGTCCCCCGCGGGTGGGAATGTGGTGTTCGAGGCGTTCGGGCCTGGCGACGTCTACTCCGTCGTCACCGACCCCGACACCGGTCTGTACAGCAATGCGCCACTTCCCTTCAAGCGCACCATCACCGTCGGCGCCGACGTCACGATGCTGCAGGTAGTCGCCACCGGCAAGCAATCCAACCCCGGATGCCGCATCACCCTCGATGGCAAGGTGGTGGCCGAGAAACCGGTCGGTGGAGACGCGCACTGCATCTACACACGCTGACAATCCGCAGAAACCCCGGCCACCGGCCGGGGTTTCTCATGAATGCTTATCGATATAGGCGTCCGCGTCCTTATCGCGATTGTCGACCCCTTTGGTCGCTTCGCGTTCGGCGTGAAACCGCAACCATTGCATGGCCAGCTCATTGCGGAGCTCCAGCGAGGCGCTCTTGATGAAGTCCGGCATCGCTTCGCGTTCTTCTTCGTCGAGGTGTTTGCCGTTCTGCTCGCGGGCCTCGTGGACGGCCTCGAACCACTCGGTGCTGCCCGGCTCGAGCCCGCGTGACCGACGGACCGCATCACGAATCGCGTTGTGGTCGGTGATCGCGTCTTCGGTTTCGTCCTCCGGGTCACCCTCGGGATTGCTCGGATGGTCATGGCCGCCGTGCTTGAGCAGTGCCGGGTAAAACACCGCCTCCTCGGCCTCGGCATGAACGTCGAGGCGGGCGCCGAGGGCATTCCAGATGGCGACGAGATCCTCGTTCGATGCCGCGTCGTCAAGCCGGAAGAACTGACGCCTGATCCAGTCGTGATCGGCGTAGATGAGGTCGATGATGTCCGCCATCGTCAGCGCAACCTCATGGACACGATGATCCCCTCTCGTTGAGTCTCGAACGCAACTAGGGTGTTCACCCGCGGAGCGTCTGCCAAACCGGAATTGTCGGCCGGTACCCTCACCAGATCGCGACCCCGCATCATTCTTGTCTCGATTTATCAACCGCCGCAATAATTTTGACGTTGGCGATGATATATATGCCCGCATGGGGTGGCGCCGGTGAGACGCTTGTTGACGTCAATCGCCTTGGCATCAATAGTCGTTGCCGGCGCAATCACGCCGGTAACGGCCAGCGCCGCAGACGAACCCGTCGCCGCCACGGTATTGACGATCAACCCCGCCTTTCTCCCGTTACCGTCCAATTGGTTACGTGGCGAGCTATTTGCGGCCCCGAACGTGAAAGTCAAAGTCCCCTATACGAATCTGCCCAATGCCTATTTCGTCCATCAGGGATCGGACGCGCTCAACCAGCTCCTGCACTCCACGCCCGGCCGCAAGATCGTCCTCGGTCACAGCGAAGGCGCGCAGGTGGAAGACGATTGGCTGCGCCGGTACGGCCCGGGCAGCGACATCGATCCCGCGACGGTGACGTTCGTTCTCACCGGTGATCCGGAGACCAAGTACGGCGGCTGCACCACCGTTCCCAACAGCGGATGCTCCGCGGCGTATGGCGGACGGGGATTTCCGGCCGACACCCGATACACGGTCAAAGTCCTGATCCGCCAATACGATTTCTGGGCGGACTGCCCGGCCGACCTGTCGAATTCCTTCGCGCTGTTCAATCGGGTGGCATCAAACTTCGTCGCCGGCAGGGGAGAATTGAGGGGCCCGCACCTGGATTACAGCAATCTCAGTCTGACCGATTCGGGGAACAAGTCGTACGTGGAGGGCAACGCCACCTACATTCTCGGAGCGCCGGCCACGTATTACCTGCCCATGGTCACCTGGCGGATCGAATCGGCCGAGAACAAGAGACTCCACGACCAGCAGTGGCGCCCCATCGTCGAATCCGCCTACCACCGTCCGATGGGGACGATCGATCCACCCGCCTGATCACTCGCGGTCCTGCCCGGACGCGAGCTTGCGGATCGTCTGCAGCTCGCCGTCCGCGAACGGCCGACCGTCGGGCTGCAGCAGGTCGGCGAACCATTGCTTGGGCACCGCGGTCGCCGGGTGGTCCCACGAACTCCACGGGAAGTAGGTCTGGGTCTTGCCGGCGACCAGTCCCCAGTTGAGCGCACCGACGTTGTGCCGCCGGGCGATCGGCAGGATGCCTTCCACCGTGCTGCCCAGTGACCGGGCCAGATATTCGGTGCAGATGATGGGGCGCCCGAGCGGCGCCAGTTCACCGATGCGGCCCTCGAACTCGGACGGTGGTGCATAGCTGTGGAACGTGATCACGTCGGCGTTGTCGAGCTGGATGCCGGCGATGGCGCTGCGCGCCCCGGGATCTCCCCAATTGCCCTGCCACACACCACTTGTCAGTGGTTGTACCGGATCCACCGCGCGTGCCCAGCGGAACACCTGGGGGAGCAGGGCCCCGACCCGGTCCAGCTTGTCCTTGCGCTCGACCTTGCGGTACTCGCGGGCCGGATTGTCGGGTTCGTTCCACAGGTCCCAACCCAGCACGCGGTCGTCGTTGCGGAACTGGCTCAACACTCCGGTGACGTATTCCTGCATGACGCCGACGTAGCGCGCGTCGTCGATGTGTTCGGCGCCCGGACCCTGCACCCACCCGGAATTGTGCACCCCGGGTTTGGGGGCGCGCTGGCGACCCAGCCGCGGGAACGGGTCCCAGCAGGAGTCGAACAGCACGAACAGCGGCTTGATGCCGTGACGTGCGGCGATACCGACGAACTGCGCCAGCCGGGTCTGGAAACCCTGGCGGTCGGCAGCCCACAGCTGGTCATGCAGGAACACCCGCACCGTGTTGAACCCGTGGAACCGCGCCGCACCCAGCTCGTTGTCGATGCGCCGCGGGTCATAGGTGCCGCCCTGGAACATCTCGAGCTGATTGATCGCCGTCGAGGTGACGTAGTTGACGCCGACCAGCCAGCCCTGGGCTTGGTACCAGTTGTGCGCGCGGTCGGCCGGCCAGCGGCCCGCCTCGGCGGACGCGCGTGGCGTCCGGCTCAGTGCTGTGGCGGCCGCCAGCGCCAGCGGCAGCTTCAGAGCGGTTCGGCGTTGCACCCAGCGACGGTAAGTTCGGAACCCGGCGCACGCCGCGCGGCATACCGGACCGCGACCCTTTGAGGGTGGAAATTGTTATCCCGCTGTCACTTTCGGGATCGCGTTGTCAACGCAGCTTGCGGCCGTAGCTGTCGGTGACGCTCCCGGTGAAGATCATGATCGCGTCGACGAAGCCCCAGATGGTGACGCCGAGGAGCACCGGCAAGCCGATGATGCAGAAGACCGTGAAGAGCAGGCCGGACAGGCCGAGGCACAGCTGAATCACCGCGATCTGGGTCGAGTCCAGATAGAAACGTCCGACGCCGAACGCCCCGAAAAACAGCTGAAGCAGTCCGGCGGTGGTGGAGGACTTGTCCGACAGTGGCATCCCGGTGGCCGGGTCGCGTCCGAACGGCGCCTGCGGATCGGCGGCGTAGCCCGGGTAGCCGGGATACTGCGGGACCGGCGGCCCCGGCTGGTACTGGGGCGGAACAGGCTGGCCCTGCGGGTACTGCGGTTGAGGCGGCTGGTAGCCGTAGGGCTGCTGGCCCCAGGGCGGCTGCTGCTCGGGGTTTCCCGGGTAGTTCGGTGTTCCCATCGGCTCTAGCTAACCACTGACGATCAGCGGAAGCGAGATCATGCCCGCCCCGCCGGTGACGACCAGAACCCAGCGGCCGTTGACGGGCAGCGTTACCTCGATCGGGAAAATCGCGAAACCGAGTTCGGCGGTGGTGGCGGCTTCGGGCAACTCGAACTCGATGTTCAGCGGCTCGTCATCGGTCGGGGGACGGATTTCGACGTCGACTCGCCGCTCCGGACTGCCGGTCTCCGACTGGGTCAGCACCACGAGCAGGAACTGAGCCAGCCGGTCTTCTTCGACAGCGAATCGCAGCAGCACTCCGCCCGAGACGTTGAGTTTGTTGTCCGTCGCCGAAGCGGCTTCGGCCAAAAAGGCCCCGACTATCACTGGCTGAAACTACCGCTGCGACCTGAGAGAAGCACGGCCGAGGGGCTACCTGGTTACTGCTGAGGTTGCGGCTGAGGCTGCGGCGCGCCGCCGCCGTATCCCAGCTGCGACGCGGTGTAGCGCGCGCCATCGGTCACCGGCACCGCCTGCACCGCCGTCCCGTAGGCGCAGATCTCGGTCCAGACATCTCCGAGCTCGGTCGTGTCGAAGCGCATCGCGATGATGACATTGCCACCCTTGGCGCGCGCCTCGTTGATCAGCCGGGCCATCGCCTCATTGCGGCTCTCGGCCAGGTTCTTGGTCATGCCCTGCAACTCACCACCGAACATCGACTTGAAGCCGGCACCGAACTGCGCGAACGCATTTCGGGACCGCACGGTAAGTCCGAAGACTTCACCGCAGACGCGCTGGATTTCCCAACCGGGGATGTCATTGGTAGTGACGACGAGCACCGTAGCGGCCTTTCCTGTAGACGGGATGACGCGATTCCCGCTGCAGGGTACCGCTCACCGGGGCTGGGTGAGGTGCTGCCCGATGTTTCGAGCCGCAGCGCGGACCTGCTCGCCGAGGCGCCTGACTTCGACGCCGCTGAGTTCGGCGAACGGCGCGGCGCTGACCGACATGGTGACGAGGCCGTCTGCATCGAAGACGGGCGCCGAAATGGTGGCGATACTGTGCGTTGCGTTCTCGGTGAGTTCGGAGGAGAGCACATCGATCACCGTCAGGTCGGCGAATGCCCGCGCCAGTCGCGCGGTGATGGCGTCTGGTTCACCGTCAGCGCCGAGCGCCCGAAGCGCCGTGTACACGCGCACGTACTCGCGGCTGAGTCTTTCGATGACATAACCGCGTTCCCGGATCTCATTGAGTACCGTCGACATTCGGCGTGCCAGCTCAGTCGACGGCTTGCCCACGCCTTCGAGCCACGCGCGTTGGGCACTGGAGGAGCCCCACGCGACGTAGTCACGGCCGAAAGGTGCGACCAGGGGCATGCGCAGCCGCCGATCGATCCGCATTCCCGACGGTGATTCGCCCGCGTTGTCGATCACGACCAGGCTGTTCTGGTCGCGTCGAGCCAAAAACGCCTGTGCAGAGGCAGATTCAGCGAGGTCCCGCAGAATTCCGTGGTAGATGCGCTCGTCGGCCGTCCCGGTGAGGGCCGCCATGCCAGGACCCCGAGAGTAGGCGCCGGCCGCGTCGCGCACCAACCAGTGGTGGCCGGCCAAGGTGGTGACGATGGCGTGCCCGGTGGCGCGGCTGATCCCTAACTCGCGGGTGATCTCGGCCAGGGAGAAGCTGCGGCCGGGTTTCGATCCCACCAGTTCCATGATGGCGATCACACGCTCTGTCGGAGGAGACGCGGGTTGACGATCCGGCGTGCCCGCATCTACCGTAGCTGTCATATTTTCGAATACTATAGCGAATATTCGACATCGCAAGTATTGGAGGTGATGGGTGGAAGCGGCCACGGGATCCGCTGATTTCGTCGACTTCGACGATCTGACGTCGCCCCGGTTGACCGACGTCCAGCGCCAGATCCTGGAATTCACCGAGAGCCGCCCCGTCGAGTTCGACATCGACAAGATGCTTGCCGAGGCCAGAGACCGCGCGGGTGCCGGGGACCTCGACGACACGGACGGCTTCACGGATCGGCTGACGGCTCACGTCGCTGCGATCGAGCATGATGACGGGTTGCGGCAGCTCTCCCGGTCCACGTTGCGGCAACGGGTCGTGCGGCTGTTGCGCAACCGGTTGTCGCTGACGGATCTGATCAAGCGCTATCCCGAGATCGAGTCGATCCCGATCGAGCGACCGATCATCGTCGTCGGAATGCCGCGCTCGGGCACCACACACCTGGTGAACCTCATCGCCGCCGACCCGCGCCGGCGCGCGCTGCCCTACTGGGAGAGTCAGGATCCGATCCCCGCCCCCGGTGAGGGGCCCGACACCTTCGGTGTGGATCCGCGGTACACGCGGTGCAAGCAGGAGCACGACGCGCTGATGGTCAGCGCCCCCGTGGTCGCCGCCATGCACGACCGCTTCCCGGAGGCCATCGAGGAAGAAGTCGAGATCCTCGACCTGGATCTCGCCTCTTACGTGCTGGAATGGCATGCGCGCGTCCCGGATTGGCGCGACTACTACCTGACCCTGGATCAGTACCGGCACTACAGGTACTTACGGAAAGTCCTGCAGGCTTTGACGTTTCTGCGCGGCCCGCGCACCTGGGTGCTCAAAAGCCCGCAGCATTGCGAGCAACTCGGCCCGTTGATGGCCACCTTCCCCGACGCCACCGTCGCCTTCACCCACCGCGATCCGGTGGCGGTGATCCAGTCCGCGATCACCATGATGGCCTACTCCGATCGGCTGCGCCGGACCAGCATCGACCCCGGTTGGCTGTTGGACTACTGGAGCGACCGCGTGCACCGGTTGCTCAGTGCGTGCGTGCGCGACCGCGACCTGGTGCCGGCCGAACGCAGCATCGACATCAGCTTCCATGAGCTCAACGGCAGCGAAATGTCCCTGCTGACCGACCTTTACCGGCGTGCCGGCACGGAACTGACTGACAAGGTGCAGCGGCAGTTCCAGAAATACCTGGACGGCAACCCGCGCGGCAAGCACGGCCGGATCCGTTACGACCTGCGGCGCCACTTCGGCATCTCGCCCGAGGAACTCCGCGCGCGATTCGACTTCTACTTCAACAGGTTCGACGTCCGCGCCGAATGAAGGAGACGCCGAATGAAGGAGACACGATGACATCCGAACCGGTGTACCGAAGCCGCCCGGGCGCGGACGCGATGCGCCCGGCATCCGCCGACCGCGCCGAGCAGATCGCCCCCGGACTCTGGTGCTCCCCGGGATTGTCGAACGCCTATCTGCTCACGACCGACGAAGGCCGGGTGATCATCAACACCGGGATGGGCTTCGAGGGCCCGGTGCACCGGGCCAACTTCGACGCCGTCGACGATTCACCGGTGCGCTACATCATCTTCACCCAGGGTCACGTCGACCACGTCGGCGGCCTGGACAGCGTCCGCGACCCCGACACTACCGTTGTCGCACAAGCGAATTGGAAGCTGTGGCGGGACGACAACGAACGCCTCATCCCGTACCGCGCCAGTCGCAGCGCGTTCGCCTTCAAAGACACGCTCGCCACTGGCATCCAGGCGATCCAGCAGCGGCTGGGCACCAGAAAGCTGCCCGGACAGAGTGTTCCCGCCGTCGACCTCGATTTCGACGACACGCTGACCCTGCAGGTGGGTAGCCGCCGGCTGGAACTCATCTCGGTGCCCGGGGGAGAGACCACCGATTCGCTGGTGGTGTGGCTGCCGGACGAGCGAATCTGCCTGTGCGGAAACACTTTCGGGCCGATCTTCGGACACGTCCCCAACCTGGTCACCATCCGCGGCGACCGGTACCGCGACGCGTTGACGGCGATCGCGTCGGTGGATCGGGTGCGGCAGCTGCAACCGGAGTTGTTGGTCACCGGTCACTTCGACCCGATCGCCGGCGCCGAGCGTATCGACTCCGAACTGACCCGGCTGCGCAACGCGATTCAGTACATCCACGATCAGACGGTGGCCGGCATGAACACCGGCAAGGACGTCGGCTCGTTGATGCGTGAGATCGCGCTGCCCGCGGAACTCGAAGTGGGCCAGGGCTACGGCAAGGTCGCCTGGGACGTGCGGGCCATCTGGGAGAACTATTCCGGTTGGTTTCACCACCGCTCGACCACCGAGCTCTATCCGGTCGGGCTCGACGAAGTGGCGGCCGACATCGTCGAACTCGCCGGTGCCGACGCGCTCGTCGACCGCGCCCGGGCCCACCTGTGCGCGGGCCGCCCGCTGCACGCCATCCATCTCGCCGAACTGGTCACCCGTGAGCACCCGGGCGCGCGTGAAGTGCTCAGAGAAGCCCACGAAGACCTGCTGGCAGGCAGTGAGAACTTCTGGGAAATGGCCTGGCTCAAACAACAGATTGCGAGCAACTCATGACCGCACGGGTCTCCTTCGACTTCACCGGGACAACGGCCTTGATCACCGGTGGTACCAGCGGAATAGGCCACGCGATCGCCACCCTGTTCCGGGATGCCGGTGCGCGGGTCACGATCACCGGAACCAAGGCCGACGCAGGCGAATACGACACCGACCTGTCCGGCATGACCTATCACCAATTGCAGATCACCGACCCAGCTTCGGTGGACGCGCTGACGCAACGATTCACCGACCTCGACGTGCTGGTGAACAATGCCGGTGCGAATTTTCCAGGGGGACTCGACGAATCGAAGCCGGACGGGTTCGAGGCTTCGGTCGGGCTGAACCTGACCGGCCCGTACCGGCTGACGGTCGGGCTGCGCCGCGCGCTGCAGGCGTCGAGCGCGAGCGGTGGCGCCAGCGTGGTGAACCTGGCCTCCATGTCCGCCCTGCGGGCCGTCCCGCTGGTCCCCGGTTATGGTGCGGCAAAGGCCGGAATCATCTGTGTGACAAGAAATCTCGCGGTGAAGTGGGCCGCGCGCGGGATTCGGGTGAACGCGGTGGCGCCGGGCGCCGTCGAGACTCCGATGACCGCACCGATGCTTTCGGTGGCCGAACTCGTGGACACCGAGTTGGCGCATATCCCGCTGCAGCGCTTCGGCAGGGTCGGCGAGATCGCACCCACGGTAGCCTTCTTGTGCACCGAACAAAGCAGTTACACCACCGGTGCGGTGTTCGTCGTCGACGGCGCATCCGACTGCATCTGAGGACGGGAATATGGCACTCGCACTTCGAGCCGAGGACCTCTACCACACCGGCATCGTGGTGCCCGACCTCGACGCCGCGATGGCCCGGTTAACCGCGCTGGCCGGCTACCGCTGGATCAAACCGATGTGCTTCACGCTGCCCTTCCGCACTGCCACGGGCACCCGTGAACTGACCTCGAACTTCGTCTACTCCGTGCAGAGCCCGTACTTGGAACTGATCCAGGAGACACCGGGGACACCGTGGGTGGCGGCACCAGGAAACGCCGTCCACCACCTGGGCTACTTCGTCGACGACCTCGCCGAGACGGGGAAGGCATTGGAAGACAACGGGTTCACTCTCGAAATGACCGCCGACGTGGCCGACTCGACGCTGGCGATGTTCGCCTACTACGTAGACGCCGGTGGCACGCGCATCGAGATCGTGGACCGCGCCTTATTTCCCGACTTTCCCGCCTTCCTGCAGTCCATGGCGCAGTAGCCGAACATGATCCTGACGGTGCTGAGGTTCAATTTCGGTTCCCCGCAAGGCAATCCGCGCAAGCAGAGCGAATTGCTCAACGCGGCAATGGAGCTGGTGGAGTTCGGCGAGTCGCGTGGGATCACCACGGTCAGCGTCGACGAACACCACGCGACCGGACACGGCTGGAGTTGCAACCCGATCATGGCCGCGTCCATGTTCCTGGCGCGAACCTCCACCATGATCGCCAGCGTGGACTGCGCGCTGGGTCCGCTGTGGCATCCGGTCCGCCTCGCCGAGGACATCGCGCTGGTCGACAACATGAGTCGCGGCCGGCTGCACACCACGGTGGGTCTGGGTTACCGCACAGTCGAATTCGATTCACTCGGAGTGGACTTCACGCGGCGCGGCAAGCTGATGGACGCTCTGGTCGAGCGAATGCTCGCTGTCTGGTCCGGTGGCGAAGACGGTATCTGCACGGGAACTTGGACCAGGCCGCATCCGCCGTTGTATGTGGGCGGCGGCTCGCGCGCCACGGCGCGGCGCGCGGCGCGGTTCGGGCTTCCGCTCAGCCTGGCCGACCACCTGCCCGACGTCGCGGCCCACTATCGCGAATTGTGCGCCGAAGCCGGCGTCAAACCGTTCGTCGTCATGCCCGGGCCGGTCAACCGCGGAATGATCTACCTGCATGAGGACCCTGACCGGGCCTGGGCCGAGTTGGGCGAGCACATCCTCTGGGAAGCGGTCACCTATGGCGGCTGGTCCGCCGACGAACGCTCTCTGATGCACCTGCCCGGAGTTCAGACGATCGAGGAGGTCAAGGCGTCCGGGCGGTACCGGTTCCTGACGCCCGATCAGCTGATCGCCGAGGTCCGGGCCGCCGATTACTACGGCCCGATCGTGCTGCACCCGCTGGTCGGCGGAATGCCCGTCGACGAGGCGTGGAAATCGGTGCAGCTGCTGACCGACGTGGTGCTACCCGCCCTGGCCTGAGTTTTTGGCGGCCTCTGGTGCCGCGAGCGCCCGCGTGTTGCCGGGGACACGCCGCGGCGGGTGGCATTTTGGGGTCGCTCGCGCGGGAGGGGGCTGGGGTGCCGAGGGCCCACTGCCGCGAGCGCCCGCGTGTTGCCGGGGACACGCCGCGGGGGGTGGCATTTTGGGGTCGCTCGCGCCGGAGAAACCTGAACCGTGGCAGCCCGGGCGTCGCGAGCGCCCGAAAGTCAGAGCCCGAAGGCCGGCCCCTGCTGCTGCTGCGGCGGCGCAAACTCGGTCACCAGCACCGGAAGCGAGATCGCTCCGGTGCCACCGGTCACCACCAACACCCAGCGGCCGTCACTGGGCAGCCGCAGCTGCAGCTCGAAGAACGCGAACCCCGGGAATTCGGCGACCGAGGCTTCCGGCACCTCGAACTCCAGGCGGATCGGTTCGTCGTCGTTGGGCGGCCGCATCTCGATCTTGACCATCCGATCGGTGTTGCCCGGCTCTGCCTGAGTGAGCACCACCAGCACGAACCTGGCCGAGCGGTCGGGCCCCAGCGCGAATCGGGACAGCACCCCACCGGACACGTTGAGCTTGTTGTCGACGACGGCGGCCGCATCGGCCAGGAAAGCGCCCGTAAGTATCACGTCGCTGAACCTAGCCCATCTGCGCGGCCCACTGCATGTGCCCCTCGAAGCCCAGGGATTGCGCCCACGCGCGGTAGCGATCCCGGAGATCAAAGTACTGGCTGTCCGTGTCGCGCACCTTGGCGACCATGGCGCGCAGCCTCAGCACCATCAGGTCGCGTGCAACCCAATCGTCTCCAGGTAGGGCGGCGATCCGATCGACGACGTCCTGCGCCTCGATCAAATCGCCGTCGGATCCCCGACCCAGCAACACCTCTATCAGAAATCCAGCCATGCCTGTTGCGTAGACAAGCTGGCCTTTCTGCAGCATGTCGGTGAATGAATGCCGCATCTGGGGAAGACCCCCCTCGGCATCACCCGTACGAGCCTGCTCGTATGCCGGCAGAAATTCGATCGGAGATACTTCTGACAAGGGGAACCGGAGCTCGCGGCACATGTCGCGTACCTCGGCGATCAACTGCAAGCGCCGCTGCAGGTCTGCGTCATCCCCGCGACACACGAGCATGGAGCCCATGACGTACTTGATGCTGCCCAGTACGGTGTCGTCACCCGACGCCTCCGCCACCCGTAGCGCGTGTTCGAGGTGGCTCACAACGTCGTCACTGACCAGTTGAACTCCGTTGAGGATGCCGGTGCCGAAGACCCACGCGGTGACGAAGCCCAATGTCTGCGGGTCGGCATCGCAAGCCATCTCCAACGCTGCGGCGAAGTCATCGCGCCAGCCTGCATGGCCAAACCACCATCGGGCAGAGCCTCGGATAGCCAGCGCCGTCGGCAGGGGAGAACCGGCGATCATGATGCCCTTGACCGGATCTCCCGCTGCCCAGTCGATCGTTGTCTGAGCCCAGCGCAGTGCTTCCGCCATCTCTCCGTGCTGCGCCTTGATCGCGATTGCACTGAAGCCCGCCCCCATCATCAGCCCTGGATCCCCAATGGACTCGATCAGCGCCATCTGTTTAGACGCAAGCTCCAACGCCTCCTGCATGCGGGCGTGCCGGGCGTGTTCTGCCACCACGCCGGTCATCGCGATGGCAACGGATGTTTTGTCCCCGGCTTCGTCGCACAGCGCACACAGTTCCTGGAATGTCCCGCCGGCCGGCTGAGGTGTGCCGCGCCACGAGGTGGCGCACAGCATGGTGCGCGGCGCAATTCGCATCGCGAGCCGGTTCGGGTACTCGGCGGGCAGGGAGTCGGCGACTGCGCGGGCCCGGTCCCAACTGACCCGGGCCGCGGCGATTTCCCGATTGATAGACCAGTTAGCGGCGCGCATATGCCACGCGTATGCCGCAATCAGATCGCCGGCGGCTTCGACGTGTTCGGCGATCAGAGCGGCGTTCGCATCGGCCGACGCGGGTTCGCGCGTTTCGATGGCAGCAGCCAGTCGCTGGTGTAGTTGCGCCCGAGCCGATTTCAGTTGTGACTCGTAGGCAACCGCACGAATCATCGGATGACGAAAGGCATATTCGGTGTGTGGCGTGAACCGAACCTGATCGATCAACTCCGCCCCGAGCAACTCGTCGACGGCTGGAGTGATCCCGAGTGCATTGAGCAGGTCGGGGGTGAACCGGGACCCGATCACGGCCGCGGCGTTGATGGTCTGCTTCGCGTCGGTGCCGAGCCGGTCGATCCGTGCCGCGATGGCCGCCTGCAGGGTGGCGGGGACGCTGATCTCACCCACCGCGATGTCGCAGGTGTATTGGCCGCGTTCACCTTTGAGAACGCCGCGTCCGGCAAGTTCGTGCACCATTTCCTGTGCGAAGAAGGGGTTGCCTGCAGCTCGTTCGGCAACCAGACCGGCGATCGCCTGTACTGACACATCGACGCCCAGCAGCTCGGTTAACAGTGTCCCCACCTCGGAACTGCTCAGCGGCGCCAGCGAAAGCGTCTGTGCACCAGCCAAATTGCCTAACGGCCCCCGGTACTCGGGGCGATAGGTGAGCAGCACCACCGAATGGGTCTGCGGAATGACGCTCATCAGGTCGACGAACATGGACTCGCTGACGGCGTCGATCCAGTGCACGTCCTCGACGACATACAGTGCCGGTGTCGAGGTGGACAGGGACATCGAATTGATGAGCGCGGTCAGCCGCCGCCGCCGCGCATCCGGAGCGATGCCGGGCACCGCCGAGTCGGGATCACGAATCCCCATCAAGTCGTAAAGCAACAGGAGATCGTCGGTTCCGGCATCGGAGAACTGATCGGATACCCGCGCCCGCGCGGTCTCCTCGTCTAAATCGGCTATCCCGACCGCGTTGCGAAAGAGCCGTGCGACCGCGTGAAAAGGCACGTCGGTGGTGTGGGACTCGCAGAACGTGGAGAAGACCTCGACCCCGCGCACACGGGCCAGTGCCGCCGCTTCGTATACCAGCCGGCTCTTACCGATTCCCGCCGGACCAGCGACGCCGACCACGCATCCCTGCCCCGCGATCGCTCGATCCAGGACGGCGCCGACCGCACCGAGTTCCCATTGGCGACCCACCAGTGCTGTGTCCGACCGGCCTGGGCCGGCCCGCACCGAGACGGCTAGCAACAACTGGGCCGGCAGCGCATCCGCACTGCCTTTGACGCGGACGAGTTGCCGTTCACCGAGCACAGTCGCGGCTGCCACCAGTCGGGCGGTGGATTCGCTCAGCATCACGCCGCCGGGTGGTGCCACCGACTCCATTCGCTGAGCCATGCCGACCTGATCGCCGATCGCCGTGTAACCGAAAGCGTCCGAGCCGATCTCGCCGGCAATGACCTGGCCGGAATTCAGCCCACCCGCAATTGCAGGTTCACGGCGTCTCGTCGCTGAACCTCGGCCCCGAGCCGGTTTGCCTCGTCCTGGATATCCAGAGCCGTGAGGCAGGCGCGCACCGCGTGGTCTTCGAGCGCGGCCGGGGCGCCGAACATCGCCATGATTCCGTCGCCGGTGAATTTGTCCACCGTGCCGCCGTAATGCTGCACCACTGCGGCCGCGCGGCCGACGAGTTCCGCCATGATCTCGCGCATTCGTTCCGGGCCAACCGCCGTCGCGATGTCCATCGAATGCACGACGTCGGCGAACAACACGGTGACTTGCTTGTATTCGGCCACGCTGTCGGTCGGGGCCAGCGGCGCTCCGCAACCGTGGCAGAAGCGGGCCTCCGTCAGAAGCTCGGTCCCACACATACGGCACGCCGCTACAGCCGCCATTTGAGTAAGAATAGGGCCTTGAACAGGCCTTGAACACACACTATGCACCGATGCCGCCATTCTCACGTACGTATGGCGGCTGCAGCACTATCGGCAATTTGGCCGATGTTTCGCGCTACGCGTCACCAGATGCTGGTTAGCATGAGCCAAATCGACTGGAGCGACGTGGGCATGAGCGAACTGCCGACCGGAACGGTGACGTTGCTGCTGGCGGACGTCGAGGGCTCAACCCGGCTGTGGGAGAGCCAGCCGGAGGAGATGACCGCCGGCGTGGCGCGCCTGGATCAGGTGCTGGCCGAACTCGTTGCCGCCCACGGGGGAGTCCGCCCCGTCGAGCAGGGTGAGGGTGACAGCTTCGTCATCGCTTTCGCCTGCGCCTCCGACGCGGTGGCCTGCGCGCTTGATCTGCAGCGGGCACCGCTGGCCCCCCTGCGGTTACGCGTCGGACTCCACACCGGCGAGGTGAAGCTCAGAGACGAGGGCAACTACATCGGCCCGACGATCAATCGCACTGCCCGACTGCGGGACCTGGCGCACGGCGGGCAGACCGTGTTGTCGGGCGCGACCGAACTGATGGTGGTCGATCAACTCCCGTCCGACGTGTCGCTGACCGACCTGGGCACCCACCCGTTGCGGGATCTACCCCGTCCCGAGCGCGTGTTGCAACTGTGTCATCCCGACCTGTGCAACGAGTTCCCGCCGCTGCGTACGCCCAAAGCCGCTGCCGTGCATAATCTTCCGGCCCAGCTCACCACTTTCGTGGGACGGCAAGCGGAGATCGCCGACCTTCGCGAAGCGTTGACAAGCAATCGCCTGGTCACCCTCACCGGTGCCGGTGGTGCGGGCAAAACCCGCCTGGCGGTGCAGGTCGCTGCGGCGCTGGCCGAGCAGTTCGCTGACGGAATCTGCTATGTCGATCTGGCGCCGATCACCCATCCGGTCGTGGTGCCCGTCACCGCGGCCCGAGCGTTGGGTCTGTCCGACCAACCCGGCCGTTCGACGCTGGACACGTTGCAGCAGCATCTGCGCGACCGCCACATGCTGCTGCTGCTCGACAATTGCGAACACCTCCTCGACTCCTCCGCCGCGATGGTGGCCGCGCTTTTAGGCGCAGCGCCACGGTTGACGGTGCTGGCCACCAGCCGTGAGCCGCTCGGCGTGACCGGCGAAGCGGCTTGGCAGGTGCCTTCCCTGTCGCTGTCCGACGAGGCAGTTGAGTTGTTCGCCGATCGTGCCCGTTTGGCCCGGTCCGGCTTCGCCATCGACGAGGACAACTGTGGCGCGGTGGCCGAGATCTGCCTGCGCCTGGACGGCATGCCACTGGCGATCGAGTTGGCGGCAGCGCGAGTGCGTAGCCTGTCGCTGACCGAGATCGTCGACAGCCTGCACGACCGCTTTCGGCTGTTGACTGGTGGCTCTCGTATCGCGGTGCGACGACAGCAGACCCTGCGCGCATCGGTGGATTGGTCGCATACCTTGCTGACCGATACCGAGCGCGTGCTGTTCCGCCGGCTCGCCGTGTTCCTGGGCGGCTTCGATCTAGATGCCGCCCAAGCGGTCACCGGCGCCGACGGCGTAGAGCGCTATCAGGTCCTGGACCAACTCACCCTGCTCGTCGACAAGTCGCTGGTGGTAGCCGAAAACAACGGGGGTGCAACGAGATACCGGTTGCTGGAAACGGTGCGCCAATATGCGCTGGAGAAACTCGGTGAGTCAGGTGAGGCCGACGCCGTTCATTCCCGGCATTGCGACTATTACACCTCGATGGCGGCGCTGCTGGACGCTCCGGCGCGCACCGACTACATGCAGCGCATCAAGCAGGTCGAACTGGAGATGGACAACCTGCGCAGCGCTTTGGGATGGAATCTGGAGAGCTCCGATACCGGCCGCGCCTTATCGCTGGCGTCGTCGCTGCAACCGCTATGGATGGCGCGTGGACGCCTGATGGAAGGCCGGGCATGGTTCGATACCGTTGCCGCTCAGAGGGATCTGGACGACCTCGACGTACCCGCGCCAGTGCTTGCCCGGGCCCTGGCCGACACGGCGCTGCTGAATATGTGGGTCGTCGACGGCTTTCATCGGGCCGAGCGCGCGCTGGCGATCGCCCGTCAACTTGACGACCCGGTCCTGCTGGCGCGAACCTTGACCGCCCTCGGCTTTATCGCGGGGGCCGGCTACAACGGCGAAACGGCGCAGAAGTATCACTCCGAGGCAATGGTCTACGCCCGCGATCTGGATGATCGATGGAGCCTGAGCCAGATTCTCGCCTGGCAGGCCAACACCTGGGTCAACATGGGCAACGCGATCGAGGCCCGCGCGGCGGCTGCGGAAGGACTCGAGATCGCCGACGCGATCGGTGACCGGCCCAACTCGCGGATGTGTCAATTCTGCCTCGGCTGGGCGCACACGTTCGAAGGTGAACTGACGGGAGCCGTTGCGGCATTGCGCGGCCTGAGTGCCGAGTGCGAAGCCGAACACGACGAGATGCTCAAACCACTCGCCCGGATGGGCGTGAGTATCGTACTGGCATATCAGGGTGAGCTCGATGCGGCGCGCACAGCGGCCGCCGGGGCCTTTGAGATCTCGTCCGGGCTGGACGACTACTTCCAGGGATTGGGCCACGCGGCGTCGGCCACCGCCGCGCTGGCCGCCGGCGACGTCAGCGCCGCACATGACGCCAGCGAGCGAGCCTGGAGACACTTCCATATAGCGGTGCCCCGGTCCGCTACGTCGCAACGCGCCTTCAATGCTGTCGAGGTGGCGCTGGCGGAAGGTGACCTCCTGGTGGCGCGCCGTTGGGCCGACGAATCCGTTTCAGTGGCGTCGGGCTGGCATCTTGTGACGGCTCTGTTGGCCCGAGCCCGCGTCGCCCTTGCGGAGGACGACAGGTCAGGTGCCGAGCAGGACACACAAGATGCGCTCGCCTGCGCGGCCAGCACGAAGGCCTATCAACCGCTGGCCGGCATCCTTGAATGCGTTGCCGACCTCGCGCGAGACGGCGACACTCAGCGAGCCGCCCGGCTCTTCGGCGCGGCCGAGGCGTTCCGGCGGCGAACGGGCATGGTGCGGTTCAAGGTTCATCAAGCCGGTTACGAGTCCTCGGTCGCGGCACTGCGCGAAGTGATGGACGAGGCGGACTTCGACGCAGCCTGGGCCGAGGGCACCGCGTTGTCCACCGATGAGGCGATCGCCTATGCGCGGCGCGGCCGCGGTGAGCGGAGACGACCGAGCAGCGGGTGGGCCGCCCTGACACCCGCGGAGCACGAGGTCGTGCGCCTGGTCTGCGACGGTCTGGCCAGTAAGGACATCGCCACGCGGCTGTTCATCTCACCGCGGACGGTGCAAGCTCACCTCGCGCACGTCTACACCAAACTCGGCGTCAATTCGCGCGTCCAGCTGGTCCAGGAGGCATCCCGTCGCTCCGCAGACCGCTGACCGCGGTCGTATGCCGAGAAGGCGCAGAATGTCTGCGCTTTGATGGAGCAACGCGCAATACTGAGCCCATGCCTGAACGCAACGTGCTGGGTGGCCCGTTGGAACCTTGTGGCACCGAGCCGGTCACCGGCTTCTACCGCGACGGCTGTTGTTCGACCGGCGACGAGGACCGCGGACTGCACACCATCTGCGCCGTCGTGACCGCCGAGTTCCTCGAGCACCAACGGTCGATCGGCAACGACTTGTCGACGCCCGTGCCCGAGTTCCGGTTTCCCGGGCTGCTACCGGGTGACCGCTGGTGCGTCACCGCGCGCAACTGGCTGCGGGCCCACAACGACGGGTGCGCCGCACCGGTGGTGCTGGCCTGCACTCACGAACGCACCCTCGATGTGGTGCCACTCGAGGTCCTGCAAGAACACGCGGTGGACGTACCGGACGATCTGGCCAACCTCTGAGGTCAGGGGACTTCGGTCGAAAACAGCCAGGCCTCCCACAGCGGCCGCAGTGACTCGCCACTGTAATTGGCCGCCAGCCCGGTGAAGTCCTCGGTGCTGGCGTTGCCGTGGCGATACCGGGTCGTCCAATCCTTGAGCAGCGCAAAGAAATTCTCGTCACCCAGCTGCCCCCGCAGCGCGTGCAGGGTCAGCGCGCCGCGCTTGTACACCCGGTCGTCGAACATGTCGCGCGGCCCCGGGTCGGCCAGCAGCAGATCCTGGGGCTTCTGGCGCAACTGGCCGAGGTGGTAACGGGCCAGGGCTGCGGTGCTTGACCCGCCGCTGCGTTCCGACCACAACCACTCGGCGTACGAGGCGAACCCTTCGTGCAGCCAGATGTCGCGCCACCGGCGCGCGGTCACCGAATTGCCGAACCACTGGTGCGCCAGCTCGTGCGCGATGAGTCGCTCACTGGCCCGGGTGCCCGTGCAGTGGTTGGCTCCGAAGATCGAAATGCCCTGCGCCTCAAGCGGAATCTCCAGGGCGTCATCGGTCACCACGACGGTGTACCCGTCGGCGAGCGGATAGGGGCCGAACAATTCGATGAACAACTCCATCATGTCGGGCTGACGCGCGAAGTCGTGATCGAAGTTGTCCTGCAGACGTTGCGGCAGCGCCGCCCGGATCGCCACCGGCGTTCTGGTCAGCCGAATCGACTCGTAGACACCGATTTGCAGCGTGACGAGATAGGTCGACGTCGGCTCGGGTTGCTCATAGGTCCACACGGTCTGCGATGCCCGCGCCCTGGACGACACCAGCTTGCCGTTGGCGATCGCCCGGTACCCGCTCTCGGTGCTGATCTGAATCCGGAAGGCGGCCTTGGCGCTGGGATGGTCGTTACAGGGAAACCAGGATGCGGCCCCGTTCGGTTGCCCGGCGACCAGGACACCGTCGGTCAACTCCTCGAATCCCACGTCACCCCAGAGGGTTCGGAGCGGCTTGGGGCTACCGCCGTAGCGCACCACCACCGACATCGCGGCGCCGGCGAACAACTTCGACTCCAGCGCGACGCGCAACTTGCCGCTCCGGCAGCCGAAACGCGCGGCGCGTTTACCGTTCACCGAGACCCGCGACACCGACAGCGCACTCGACAGGTCAAGAGTGAATTCGCCCAACTCGGCCACGGTCACCGCGGTGATGGTCGCGGTACCCGACAACCGATTGATCGCGACCTTGTACTCGAGGTCGAGTTCGTAGCGCGAGACCGTGTAGCCGAAGTTGCCGTTCTGAGGCAGGTACGGGTCCACACCCTGGTTCTGGGTGGTCTTTTTCGCCGGACTCACGCCGCGTTGTCCTTGACGTCCGGCGCGTTCTTGCGCCCCTTCTTGCGGCTCACCCACGGCCGGACCGGATTGCCTTGCCAGCGCGTCGATCCGGGCACCTCGTCGCCGCGAACCACCAGCGACGCCGGGCCGACGGACGCTCCCGCGCCCACCCGTGCCGCGGGCAGTGCGACGCAGTGCGGGCCCAGCGTGGCGCCCGGCTCCAGCACCACGCTGTCCATCCGCATGATCCGGTCGTGGAATAGATGCGTCTGCACCACACAACCGCGGTTCACCGTGCTGCCCTCCCCAAGCTTGACGAGATCCGCCTCGGGCAGCCAGTACGTCTCACACCACGATCCGCGTCCGACCGCGGCACCCAGGCCGCGCAGCCACAGGTTCATCACCGGCGTGCCGCTCGCAGCGCGCGCAAACCATGGCGCCGCAACGGTTTCGACGAAGGTGTCAGCCAACTCGTTGCGCCACACGAACGATGACCACAGCGGGAACTCGCTCGCCCGGATCCGCCCCACCAGCGCCCACTTCGCGACGACCGTCACCAAGCCGGCGGTCGCGCCCGCGGCCAGCAGCACCAGGCCACCGGCCAGGGCCGCCCACCAGATCCCGAAAGTGATTGTCAGCGCCTGCAATGCGCCCAGTACCGCCACCCCGATGGTCACCGTCACCACCACCGGCAGCAGCCGGCAGATCTCCACCGCGGCCCGCATCACCTTCAATCGCCGAGGCGGGGCGTAGGTGGTCTCCTCATCGGCTTCCGCGGGCCGTCGCCGCAACCGCATCGGCGGACTGCCCAACCACGACGAGCCCCGCTTGGCTTTCGGCGGGGTCGCCGACAACACGGCGACCAGACCGTCGTCGGGAACCCGGCGGCCCGGCTGGGTGATGCCCGAGTTGCCCAGGAATGCGCGCCGACCGACGGTGGTCTCGGCCGCGTAAATCCAGCCGCCGCCAAGCTCATACGAGGCGACCATCGTGTCGTCGGCCAGGAATGCGCCGTCCTCGATGACGGCGAACTTGGGGGTGAGCAGAACCGTGGAGATCTCGGTGCCCCGGCCCACCCGGGTGCCCAGGATGCGCAACCAGACCGGGGTGAACAGGCTGGCGTACAACGGGAACAGGTAGGTGCGCGCGGCGTCCATCAACCGTTCGGTGGTCCACAGCTGCCAGCCCACGCGGCTGCGCACCGGGTGATAGCCCTCGCGCAGCCCGATCGACAGCATCCGGACGGCCACCACCGTTATCAACGCGTACGCCGCAAACCCGGCCAGCGCCGCCAACGGCGTCCAGAGCAGCGCCGGCAGCACGGCCTGCGACAGCGTGCGGGTGTGCCGGACGGCCACCCCGATGATGGCCAGGCCCCCGGCCAGGGCCAGCAGCGGCAACCCGGCCAGCACCAGCGACGTGACCCCGTAACCGGCCACCCAGTACGACTTTCGGGCGGGCCGCTCGTCCGGCCACGGGTGCTTCACCCGGCCGGACTTGGCCGCCGGCGACCCCTTCCAGTACTGGCCGTTCTTGATCTTGTCGGTCACGCCCGAGCCCGGCGCCACGTCGGCGTTCTTGCCGACGACCGCGCCGGGCAACATGGTGGTGCGGGCGCCGATCGTCGCGTCATTGCCGATGGTGATGGTGCCGACGTGGAAGAGGTCCCCATCCACCCAATGCCCGCGCAGGTCCACCTCGGGTTCGATCGCGCTGCGTTCGCCGACGGTCAGCAGGCCGGTCACCGGCGGCACCGAATGCAGGTCCACGCCCTTCCCGATCTCGGCGCCCAACGCACGCGCGTAGTAGACGAGCCATGGTGCGCCGGCCAGGTTTTCCGCACCGGCGGCCTCGGCCAGTCGTTCGGCGAACCACACCCGCAGATGTACCGACCCGCCGCGGGGATAGCTGCCCGGTGCGACGTTGAACAGCAACATCCGGGCGAACAGCACCGCGATCCCCATCCGGCCCAGCGGCGTGACGAACAAGACGAACGCGATCGCCACCCACCACCAACTCACCGCCACGGTCCAGGGCACCAGATGCAGAGCACGAGCAATGTTGTTCCCCAACGCCAGCCAGGTAATCCACTGCAGTGCCGTCAAAGTCGCCAGCGGCACCGTCAACACGGTCTGGATCAGCTGGGTCAGACGCGGTGTCGGCTTCACCAACCGCTCATGGACTTGTGGCGGGGGACCGAACTCGTCGAGAAAGTTGGCCAGCGAGCCGAGCCGGGGGTGGTCGTACAGGTCCGCGACGGTGATCTGCGGGTACTGCTGCCGCAGCGTGGAGACCAACTGCGCGGCGGCCAGCGACCCGCCGCCGAGCGCGAAGAAGTCGGCTTCCTCACCGGTTACCGTGGCGCCCAGCAGATCCCGCCACATCTCGGCCAACCGGCCCGCGGTGCCGGCCAGGTCGGGTGCCTCCTCGGTGTCGGTGCTTCCCGGCGGCGGCCACGGCAACGCGTCGCGATCGACCTTGCCCGACGTGCGGGTGGGTAACTCCTCGATGAGAACCAGTCGCGGCACCAGCGCCGCGGGCAGGTGCTGGGCAAGTTCCGTGCGCGCCTTGGCGATATCGAAGGATTGGTCGGTGCTCACCACGTAGCCCACCAGCACCGCGGTGCCGGTGGCGGTCCGGCGCACCGCGGCCGCGCCTCCGCTGACCCCGGCCAGGTTGACCAGGGCGGAGTCCACCTCGCCGAGCTCGATGCGCCTGCCTCCGACCTTGACCTGATCGTCGGCGCGCCCGCAGAAGAACAGCCCGTCGGCCTCCAGCCGCACCAGGTCGCCGCTGCGGTACGCGCGCTTCCATCCGAGTGTCGGCATGGCAGCGAACTTTTCGGCGTCCTTGGCCTCATCGAGGTAGCGGGCCAGGCCGACGCCGCCGATCACCAGCTCGCCGGTCTCGCCGTAACCGACCTGCCGGCCCTCGCCGTCCACCACGGCCAGGTCCCAGCCCCGCAACGGCAACCCGATGCTGATCGGGCCCGATCCGTCGAGGCGGGCGGCGCAGGCGACCACGGTGGCCTCGGTGGGGCCGTAGGTGTTCCACACCTCGCGACCCTCCTGGGCATTCTGGGCCAGCCGCTCGGCAAGTTCGGGCGGGCACGCCTCGCCCCCGAAGATCAACAGCCGCACCGCTTCCAGCGCCTCGGCGGGCCACAGCGCCGCGAGTGAGGGCACCGTCGAGACCACGGTGACGTCGCGAGTGACCAGCCAGGGACCCAGGTCCATCCCGCTGCGCACCAGCGAGCGCGGTGCGGGAACCAGGCAGGCGCCGTGCCGCCACGCGAGCCACATCTCCTCGCACGACGCGTCGAATGCCACCGAGAGTCCGGCCAGCACACGGTCACCCGGCCCGATCGGGCTGTCCTGGACGAACATCTGCGCTTCGGCGTCGACGAAGGCGGCGGCGCTGCGGTGGCTGACCGCGACGCCCTTGGGGGTTCCGGTGGATCCGGACGTGAAGATGATCCAGGCGTCGTCGCGGGCCAGCGGGGCCTCGGCCCGCCAGCCCCGGGAGGCGCCCTGGGTGCGCTCGATGCCCTTGTCGGTGATGACGGCGACGACATCGGCTTCCCCGAAGACCAGCTCGGCCCGTTCGTCGGGATCGTCGGCGTCGACGGGGACATAGGCGGCGCCGGCGGCCAGCACGGCAAGGATGGCCGTGTAGAGCGAGTAACTGCCCGAGGGCATCCGAATGCCGATCCGGTCGCCGCGTCCGATACCCCGGGCGGCCAGCCAGGCGACGCTGTCGGTCATGTCCTCGATCAGTTCGCTGTAGGTGAGCTGGACTTCTCCGTCGTCGATCGCCGCCGCGTCCGGGTAGCGAGCCGCGGTGGCCCGGATGATGTCGATCAGCGTGCGCGGACTCGGTGCGTCAGCCGACAGCAGGTACTGCGCGGGGATCTCGGGCACTCATGGAACCCTACCCAGCGCGCCACCGTGAATCTCGCGACGTGACACGCCGCTCGGGCGTCGCGTGAGTCACAGTCGCGCGACAGTGGGTGGACCGACCTACCCGCGCCGCTCCAGCCACTCGGCCAGCGAGCGCCCGGCGTCCAGCACGTGCCGCTCGGCGATCTCGCGCGCCCGCCCGGCGTCCCGGTCGGCGAACGCGTCGAGCAGTTCCCGGTGATCGTCCAGCGAGTGCTTCTCGTGGTCGGGGAACAGGGTGAGGAAGTTCGTCGGGACCACCCGGGCCGCCTGCTTGATCTGAGCCATCAACCGGGGGGAATGTGCGGCGCGGTGGATCTTCTGATGAAAGTGCCAGTTGGCTTCACCGATGCTGTCGTCGCCGGAGCGGGCCGCCACGTCGTCGGCCAGTGCGCGCAGCGCGGCGAGTTCGTCCGGCTGAATCCGCTGCGCCGCCCAGGCCGCGGCCTGCCCGGTCAGCACGCCGAGGATGGTGAAGCTGTCCAGCACATCCTCGGGGCTGATGCCGATCACCGTGACACCGCTGCGCGGAGCGACGCGGACCAGACCCTCGAAGGACAGTTCCAGCAGCGCCTCGCGGACCGGGGTGCGGCTGGTGGCGAACTCCTCGGTGATGGCGTCCAGGTCCAGCCGCGAGCCGGCGGGCAGGGTGCCGGTGAGAATGCGGTCCCGCAGTTCCCGTGCGGCGCGTTCCCGGACGGTGCCGGCGATGTCGACGGTGGCGGCCATCGGCGCAGCATATCAAACGGTGCATTTGATATCTGAAATATCAGATGTTAGATTTCGGACCATGCGAAGCGACAAGATGGCGTTGGTGGCGTTCATGCAGGCGGGCAGTACCTCGGTGTACGCGGGATCCTGGCGCCACCCCGCCACCGAACACCGCTATCTCGACGCGTCCTACTACGCCAAGATCGGCCGGCAGCTCGAGGACGGCTGCTTCGACCTGATGTTCTTCGACGACCGGCTGGCGATGCCCGGGGTGCACGGCGGATCGGTGGCCGAGGCCGTCAGCTACGGCGCGCGCCCGGTCAAGCTCGACCTCGGAGTGATCCTGGGCGTGCTAGCCCAGGCCACCTCCCGTATCGGCCTGGGCGCGACCTACTCCACCACCTACTACGCGCCGTTTCACGTCGCTCGGACCTTTGCGTCGCTGGACCACCTGTCCGGCGGACGGGCCGCCTGGAACGTCGTCACCTCGGTCAACGACAGCGAAGCGCAGAACTTCGGCGTCGATGCCCACTTGGGCCACGACGAGCGCTACGACCGCGCCGACGAGTTCATGGACGTGGTGACCGGCCTCTGGGACACCTGGGAGGACGACGCCGTGCTGCACGACCGCTCGTCCGGTCGCTATGCCGACCCCGCCAAGGTGCACGAGCTGGGACACGTCGGCCGGTACTTCTCCGCCCGCGGGCCACTGACCGTGCCGCGCGCCCCCCAGGGCCGGCCGGTCATCATTCAGGCGGGATCGTCAGGACGTGGACGCGAATTCGCCTCGCGCTGGGCCGAATTGATCTTCACCGGAGACCCCGGCATCGACATCGCCCGCAGCCACTACGCCGATCAGAAGGCCCGAATCGCCGACGCCGGCCGCGATCCCGGTGCGGTGCGGATCTGCCCGATGGCCTACGCGGTGGTCGGGGAGTCCGAGTCGCACGCCAAGGATCGCGAGGCGATGTTCCTGAACGACCTGGTGCATCCGATGGCGTCGCTGACTCTGCTGTCGGAGTTGATGAATTACGACTTCGCGCAACATGATCTGGACGACCCGGTCACGGAGGAACTCATCGCGTCGTCGTCGGGCATCCGCGGGTTGGTGCAGAACCTGCGCACGCATATCGGCGGTGACACCGTGACGGTGCGCGACCTGGCCGGGCATCGAGCCACCCTGCTGCAGGGGCCGCGGTTCGTCGGCACCGGCGAGCAGGTCGCCGACCAGATGGCGGACTGGTTCCAAAGCGGCGCGTGTGACGGATTCGTCTTGGCCGCAACACATCTGCCGGGTGCATTCGAGGACGTGGTGCGCATGGTGGTGCCGGAGCTGCAACGCCGCGGCCTGTTCCGCACCGCCTACGAGTCGACTACGTTGCGCGGTCACCTCGGGCTGCAGCGCCCGGCGGTAGCCCATGCTTGACGGCCTGCGGGTGCTCGACCTGGCGACGCTGGCCGCCGCCCCCCTGGTCGCCACCTATCTGGGCGAGTTCGGCGCCGAGGTGATCAAGGTCGAGCAGCCGGTGCACGGCGACCCGATCCGGTCGTGGGGCAACCAGCGTGACGGGGTCGGCCTGATGTGGAAGTCGGTCTCCCGCAACAAGCGTTCGATCACGCTGGACCTGCGCTGCGCCGAAGGTCAGGATCTGGTGCGCCGGCTTGTTCAGCGCGCCGATGTGATCATCGTCAATATCCGGCCGCAGACCTTGCGCAAGTGGGGACTGGACTACGAAAGCCTCCGTGGGGTCAACGACCGGATTGTGATGCTGCACATCACCGGATATGGGCTGACCGGGCCCAAGAGTGAGCGACCCGGCTTCGGCACGCTCGGCGAGGCGATGAGCGGTTTCGCACATATCACCGGGCAGGCCGGCGGACCGCCGACCCTGCCGCCGTTCATGCTGGCCGACGGGGTCGCGTCGCTCAACGCCGCGTATGCGGTGATGATGGCGCTCTACCACCGCGATGTGCACGGCGGGCCGGGCCAGCTGATCGACGTCAATCTCATTGACCCGCTGGCCCGTCTGCTCGAGCAGACGCTGCTCGGCTACGACCAGTTGGGCCTGGTGCCGGAGCGCTCGGGCAACCGGTGGGACATCTCGGCGCCGCGCAACACCTATCAAACGTCCGACGGACGGTGGCTTGCCATGTCGGGGAGCTCGCCGGCCCTGGCGCTGCGGGTGTTCCAGGCGATCGGACGCGACGACCTGGTGCGCGATGCCGACTTCTCCGACCCGCAGCGCCGGCTGGCCCGGGCCCGCGAGGTCGACGACGTGGTGGCGGATTGGGTTGCGGCGCGGACACTTTGCGAGGCGATGAGGATTCTCGAGGCCCATGACGTGGCGGCGGCGCCGGTCTACGACATCACCGATCTGGTCGACGACGAACAGCTGACCCACCGCGGGGTGTTTGTCAGCGTTCCGGACGCCGAGTTGGGTCCGATGACGGTGCAGGCTCCGGTGCCGAGGTTTTCGCAGTCGTCCGGGGCGGTCGGCCATCTCGGCCCTCGTCTCGGCGAACACAACGAGCAGGTGCTCAAAGAATTACTCGGTTTGAGCGACAACGACATTGACGAGCTGCGCCAGCGCGGCGTGATATGAGAGGACGTGAGATGGGACAGGACGCCATGATCCTGCGCCGTTCCGAGCTGGCCGTACCGGCCGGCAATGACCACATGTTCGAGAAGGCCGCGACCTGCGGCGCCGACCTGGTCTTCCTCGATCTCGAGGACGCGGTGCCCGCTGCCTTCAAAGCAGCGGCGCGCACCAAAGCCATTGCCGCGCTGAACGATATCAACTGGGGCGGCACCGTACGCGCGATCCGGATCAACGGTCTGGACACGCAGTGGTGCCACGACGACCTGATCGAGGTGGTCAGCAAGGCCGGTGCGCGGCTGGACACCGTCATCATCCCGAAAGCCCGCACCGCCCGCGACGTCTGGTGGGTGGACATTCTGCTGTCTCAACTCGAAGCGAAACTGGGACTCGACAGGCAGATTCGCCTGGAGGTGCTCATCGAGGAGGTGGAGGGACTCGCCAACGCCGAGGCGATCGCCGCGGCCAGCCCCCGACTCGACGCACTGATCTTCGGGGTCGGCGACTTTTCGCTGTCGCAGGGTGCCCGGGTGGACACCAACTTTGTTCCGGTCGGCGAATACCCCGGTGATTTCTGGCATTACGCGCGCAGCAAGGTGATCGTGGCCGCCCGGATCGCGGGCATCGACGCCATCGACGCGCCCTACCCGGACTACGGCGATCTCACCGGCTACCAGCGCGACGCCCGCCGCGCATCGTTGCTCGGCTACACCGGCAAATGGGCGATCCACCCGACCCAGGTGCCGATCGCGAACGAGGTCTATGCACCCACCGCCGACGAGATCGCCCGTGCCCGGCGCAATGTCGCGGCGTATCGGGAAGCCGAGGCCGGTGGCCGCGGTGCCGTCGGGGTGAACGGCGTCCTCGTCGATGCGGCGCACGTGAAGATGGCGCAGCACACGCTGGCGCGTGCCGAGTTGATCGGTGCACACCCCGCCGCTGGATAGCCGCGGTCGCATGCGGCACACTCCACGTCAGGGAGGTGAGCCGATGGACAGTGCGTTGGAAGTTGCCACTGATTCCGGTGTCGTCCGCGGACGTCGATTCCGCAACGTCGACCTCTGGCGCACAATCCCTTATGCGGCGCCCCCGGTCGGACCGTTGCGCTTCCGGGCACCCGAACCCGTCTCGTCCTGGCCGGACGTCCTCGACGCGACCCGGTTCGGTTACGCCGCGCACTCTCATCGGCTCAGTTCACCCTTGGGCCTGTTGAAGCGGCAGCTGCAGGACGAGGACTGCCTGACGCTCAACGTGTGCGCGCCGTCCGAACGTGGCGGGCCGCCCCGACCGGTGCTGGTGTTCATTCACGGCGGCGGCTATTTCGAAGGCACCTCCGCCCTGCCCGTGCATGACCCCAAGGCGCTGGTGGCCAAGTTCGGCATCGTGCTGGTGACGATCAACTACCGGCTCGGCGGCCTTGGCTTCGTCGATTTCTCGCAGTACGCAACGGATTTCCAGTCGAACCTGGGACTGCGCGACCAGGTGGCCGCGCTGCAGTGGGTCCGGCGCAACATCGCAGCGTTCGGCGGGGATCCCGGCAACGTCACCCTGTGGGGCCAGTCCGCCGGTGGCAGCGGCGTTCTGACCCACCTCATGCTGCCGGCGTCCCGCGGCCTGTTCCACCGGGCCATTGCGCAGAGCCCGGTTCCGGATGCGGTGCGCACACCGGAGCAGGCCACCGACACCGCCCGCCGGTGCATTGAGGCGCTCGGTGCCGACGCCGGCAATGCCGCTCAGGTGCTGCGTGACGCGCCCGCGACGGTGATAACCCAGGCGGCGATCCGGGTGATGTTGACGGCGGCGCGTGCAGTGCCGTGCCAGATGTCTTTGGCTCCGGTCATCGACGGCGAATTCCTGCCCGAGGATCCGACGACGGCGATCACCGCCGGACGGGCCGAACGTGTGCCCCTGCTGATCGGCTCGATGGGCAACGAGCTGGGTCACGCGGGCTGGGGGCCGGTGCGCCATTTCATCGACATCGTCCCGACGACGGCGGCCCGGGTGGACCGGATGTTCGCGGCTACCGATCCGGCGGCCCGGGAGCGGGTGCTGGCGCACTATCCGGACTATCCGAGCCCGGCGGCGCTGACCCGGTTGGCCGGCGACTGCTTCTTCGTGCGGCCGATGATCGCGGTGGCCCGGGGACACGCCCGCCACGCGCCGACTTACCTCTACCGCCTCGACTACGCGCCCGCCTTATTACGGCTGATCGGCATGGGCGCCATCCACGCGACCGACGTCCCACTCGTGTTCGGCTGCGAAATACCGGCCGTGCGACTGCTTACGCTCGGCGGTCGTGGTCACTATCGCGCCATGAGCGACTGCGTGCAACGGCGCTGGATCGAGTTTGCCCGCACGGGCACGCCCGGATGGCCGTCCTATTCCGACGACGAAGCCGCCCTCGTCATCGACGGCCCGGATCCCCACCTCGTACCCGGCCTGCACCGCAGCATGTGGGAGGCGTGGCGGCATTACGGGGGACCGCAACGGGGACAACAATCTTCGACCGCCCGCCAGGACGTTCAGTGATGGACCACCGCCGGCCGCGGGTAGCAATCCTCGACGACTACGCGGGTGCCGCCCTCGACCTCGCTGACTGGTCCCCGGTGCTGAGCCGCGCGGATGTCACGGTCTTCGACCGGCACCTGAACCAGGACGAAGCCGCCGAACAGCTGCGGTCCTTCGACGTGCTCTGCACCCTGCGGGAGCGAATGGCGCTGCCACGCGCCCTCATCGAGCGACTGCCGAACCTGAAGCTGATCACCATCGTCGGCCGGAGCCTGCCCAACCTGGATATGGCGGCCGCAATCGAGCACGGGGTCCTGGTCGCGCATTCGAACTTCGCTCACCCCCGGTTCGCGGCCGTGCGGGATGCCACACCGGAACTGGCCTGGGGCTTGATGATCGCGACGGTGCGCAACCTGGCCGAGGAGCACCGCCGCATGCGCGAGGGTGCATGGCAGACGACGACCGGGATGACGCTGCACGGCAAGACGCTGGGGTTGCTCGGTCTTGGCCGCGTCGGCCGACGAATGGCGCAGTACGCCAACGTGTTCGGCATGGACGTCATAGCGTGGAGCCAGAACCTCACCGAAGAGGCGGCATCGGCGGCGGGTGCGCGGCGGGTCGACAAGGCCGCGCTGTTCGCGGAATCCGACGTGGTCTCCATCCACGTCGTGCTCTCGGAACGCACGCGAGGTCTGGTCGGCGCAGTCGAGTTGGCCTTGATGAAGCCGAATGCCTTCCTGATCAACACGTCTCGCGGCCCGATCGTCGACGAACCGGCGCTGCTCGACGCCCTGCGGACCGGGCGCATCGCCGGGGCCGGGCTTGATGTCTTTGACACCGAACCCCTTCCGGCCGAGCATCCCTTGCGGGTGTTGCCGACGGTGACCCTCTCACCCCACCTCGGCTATGTGACCCGCGAAATGCTCGGGGCCTTCTACGCCGACACCGTCGAAGCGGTCGCGGCGTGGCTGGACGGCGCGCCTGTCAGGACCGCCGGCCCCAGTACGAACTCTTGATCGCCTGCAGCGCCTCGGTGACATAGCGGTCCAGCGAGCGGGCGGTTCCGGATTGGCGGATCCACCGCTGAAACGCGAAATCGCCTGCCGCGAAACCTAGTTGAACCAGCAGGCCGGGCCGGATATCGGCGTCGGGATCGGCGCCCATGCGTTCGGCGATCAGCTTGACCGCGCGTTCCCGGTCGGCCGGCGTGTAGAGGGTGACCTTGCCCAGCAGTCCGGGCGCCACCAGCAGCGCTTCCCGCCACTCTTCGCTCTCCACGTCACCGAACGATCGCGTGCGGGTGATGATGGCATTGATCAGTGCGACGTCCGGCGCCTCACCGCCGGGACGCTGCTCCAGCAGGTTGACCACCTCGGCACCGCCGTGGCGAATGGGGCCCAGCAGCAACTCTTCCTTGGTCGGCACATGCCGGAAGAATGTGCGCGGCGAAACACCTGCGGCAGTGGCGATCTCCTCGGTGGTCACCGTGTCGTAGCCACGCTCCACGAACAGCCGGAACGCCGCCCGCCTGATGTCGGCGCGGACCTGCGCGCGCTGACGGTCGCGCAGCGATGTCATCGGAAGCAGCCGATCCCGCCGTCGACATGGATCGTCTGCCCGGTGATGAACGTGGCATCGGGGCCGAGCAGGAACGCGACCAGCGCGCCGACGTCGGTGCGGACGTCGCCGATCCGCTTCATCGGTACGCGCCGTACCGCCTTGGCGTAGTCGTCCGGCGCGTACTGCTTCCACAGCTTGACGCCGTCGGATTCGGCGAAGGGGCAGATGACGTTCACGCGGATGTTGTCGCGTCCCCACTCCAGGGCGGCGACCTTGGACAACCCTCGGATGCCTTCTTTGGCAGCGGCGTAACCACCCCACTTGGGTTCGCCGCCGGTTCCGGTGCCCGAGCCGAGATTCACGATCGCACCGCCACCGGCATCGACCATCAGCGGGTGCACCGCCTGCATCAGCAGGAACGTGGCGCGCGGGCCGACCTCGTAACCCAGCGCCAGGTCGTCCACAGAGATGTCGACGAACCTCTTGGGCTCGTTGGTGGCGATCGCATTGTTGACCAGTCCGTGCACGGTGCCGAATGCGCCGACCGCGGCCGCCGCGATCCGCTGCGCACTCTCCGGATCGCGCAGGTCGGCGACCAGCATCTCGACCGGGCCCGTCTCCTTGAGCTCCGTGGTCGTCGCGTGCAGTTTGTCTTCCTGGATGTCGACCACCAGAACCGCCGCGCCACGCTCCAGTAGGGCGGCCGCCACGCCCCTGCCCACGCCCTGAGCGGCGCCGGTGACGATCGCGACATGCCCGCGTAGCGATTCCGGGTGCGAATAGCTGGTGGAGATGCTCATCCGGCCGGTCCCAGCCGCAACGGCACCCCGCGATGCATCTCATACGTGCTGCGCGCACCGCCGGGAAGTTCGATGAACTCCACCGACGTCCCGTCCGGGTCCTTGACGAAAAACATTCGTACTCCGCCGATTTCGAACGGGTCCTGCTCGGGCGGGTAACCCGCCTCGACGAGCCGGCGGTGGGTGTCGTTCAGGTCGGTGACCGACAGCGCAAAGTTGTGGATGCCGGTGACTCCGCGACGCGCCGGCTCGCGTGGCCCTGATCCGAGCGAAAGCAGTTCGATCATCAGCCCGCCCAGCAGGCCGCCTACGACCCGGCCTTCCTGTTTGCGCGTCGCGTGCAGGACCGCGTCGAAAGGCTCACCCGAGATCAGACTTTCGAAGACGATCTCCATGCCCAGCAGGTCGCGGTAGAAAGCCAGCGCGCGGTCCATGTCGGTGACACCGACGACGAGGTGGCAGAACGCTACGTCGCCTACCCCGTCACCCGCTGTGACGGTCATGCGCGTCCGGCGATCAGCGGCAGATCCAGGTAGGTCTTGATGCCGGGTTCGGCCGGGACGACGTAGGGGATGGCGTTGACGCAGTGGTTGGCGGTGGCCACCACCCCCGGATTGCGTTGCAGCCCTTCAGCGATCGTCTGCGGCTGCAGGCCCTTGAAGGTCAGGCTCACGCTGGGATCGCCGGTGATCTCGACCTCGAAGCGCTCGCCCTGTTCGCCGAACTCCCAGGCCGGCTCCAGGTTGTCTTCGCCCATCAGCCAGTTGACCGCGGCGGTGATCACCGGTTCTCCGTCGGACAGCGCTTGCCAGCGGAACCGGCGCGCCGCAACCGTTCCGGGGGCGATGGTCATCGGTTCGTAGTCGATGTCGCCGGTGGCGACGGCGATGTCCTGAATCGTCCTGATGTTGGGGTCGATGCGAAAACCCATGTGGTCGGCGATCATTCGCACCGACTGCTTGAAACCGGCTTCGAGCAGACTGGCCATCGGGCCCAGCATCGCCTCCTCGGGGGTGCCGCCGAAGCCCATGATGTGGCGCACCACGTCGGGTGCGTTGTAGGTGCGGATGTCGGAGAACTCCTCGGCGCGGACGTGCGTGACCGCCGACGACAGCGACGACACCATGAGCGGAAAGCGCTCCGTGATACCGCCCGGGTGAATGCCCGACCCGTGCAGCGTGACGCCGGATTCGGCCGCGGCGTCGGCGATCGCCCGGACGCGCGGGTTGTCCAGGTCGGGATACACCCAGCCGACCGGGGTGACGACGTTCTTGCCGGACCGCAGGATCGCGATGACCTCTTCGTCATTGGGCACCAACGGGCTGTACATCACGCAGTCGGCGTCGATCGCGAGCACGTCGTCGATGTTGTTGGACGCGGCGATACCCAGCGGGTCGCGACCGAGGATATGCCCGACGTCCACACCGTTCTTGTCGGCGCTGTGCACCCAGCAGCCGGCCAGTTCCAGCTCGGGGTGGTTGAGCACGCACTCGATGGCGGCCTTGCCGACGCCACCGGTTGCCCACTGAATGACACGGAATTTGGTTGGGCTACTCATCGGCACCTCCGGAGGACATCGTGGCAGTTTGTGACTTTGTGACAGTAACTGTCAGCACGCATCTTGCGAAAGCCACCACCCGGGACCCGCGGACCTGTTAGCTTGCGTAAGCATCAGCCGTTGGGGTCGGGGGGCACCATGCATCGAGCCGTGAATCGAGCGAAAGTCGCAGCGCTCGGAATCTTCGTTGTGGGCGCGTGCGTCGCAGCGCCGCCGGCTGCAGCCGACAACCCGGTGTGCACGTCGACGTGGTGTTCCTTCCTGCTGCCGTCGCGCAACATCGGCTGCGAGCTGAACTATCAACGCGGCAGCGGCATCGCCGACGAGGCGTACTGCCAATCCGATTCGCCGCCGCAGTCGGTCCGTATGGCGCCCGCCGGAACGTTCAAGACCTGCACCGGCGAAACCTGTCTGGGCAACGCCGGACAGGGCACCCCGGTGCTCGGCTACGGGCAGAGCGCCGGCGTCGGGCCCTTCACCTGCCGGTCGGACACCAATGGCGTCACCTGCACGGTGGGGTCGGGACGCGGTTTCACGCTGTCCAACGCCGGCGTCGCACCCGTGGGGTAAGGGGCCGTCCCCGAATTTCACAACACCTTCGCTTTGCCTGCGTCTCAGGGTGTAATAGCGGGCATGGAACTGATGATGCCCACCGACTCGATGTTTCTGTTCACCGAATCTCGGGAGCATCCGTTGCACGTGGGCGGTTTGTCGTTGTTCCAGCCACCGGAAGGGGCCGGTCCGGAATTCGTCCGGGAGTTCTACGAGAAGCTGGTCGCCAACGACGAGTTCCAGCCCACTTTCCGCAAGCACCCGGCGACGATCGGCGGCGGCATCGCGCGGGTCGCCTGGGCCTACGACGACGACGTCGACGTCGACTACCACGTCCGGCGCTCCGCTCTGCCGTCGCCGGGACGCGTGCGTGATCTGCTCGAGCTGACCTCGCGGCTGCACACCAGCCTGCTGGACCGGCACCGCCCGCTGTGGGAGTTGCACGTCGTGGAGGGACTGAACGATGGTCGCTTCGCCATGTACACGAAGATGCACCACGCACTGATCGACGGAGTCTCGGCGGTGAAGCTGATGCAGCGCACCATGTCGACCGACCCGGACGACACCGAGGTGAAGGCGATGTGGAACCTACCCCGACCGCCCCGCCCGCCGAAACCCTCGTCCGACGGTGGCGGCTCCAACCCGCTGAGCGCTCTGGTCAAGTTGGCGGGTTCGGTTGTGGGAGTTGCGCCTTCGACGCTGAAGCTGGCTCGCGCCGCGTTGCTCGAGCAGCAGCTGACGCTGCCGTTCGCCGCGCCGCACACCATGTTGAACGTCAAGGTCGGCGGCGCCCGCCGGTGCGCCGCCCAGTCGTATTCCCTGGACCGCGTCAAGGGCATCAAGAAGGCCGCCGGCGTGACGGTCAACGACGCCGTGCTGGCGATGTGCGCGGGCGCGCTGCGCGAGTACCTGCTGGAACAAGACGCATTGCCGGACACGCCGCTGGTCGCCATGGTGCCGGTCAGCTTGCGCTCGGAAGCCGACGCCGACAGCGGCGGCAACAAGGTGGGCAGCATCCTGTGCAATCTCGCGACCAACGTCGAAGACCCGGCCGACCGGCTGGAGGTCATCGCCGAGTCGATGCGCCGCAACAAGAAGGTGCTTGCCGAATTGCCGTCGTACCAGGTGATGGCGTTGTCGGCGTTGAATATGGCGCCGCTGACGCTGGCCGGGGTGCCGGGATTCCTCTCCGCGGTGCCGCCCCCGTTCAACATCGTCATCTCGAATGTGCCCGGGGTGGGTGACCCGCTGTACTACGGCGGCGCCCGGCTCGACGGCAGCTACCCGCTGTCCAACATCCCGGACGGCCAGGCGCTGAACATCACGTTGGTGAACAACGGCGGCAACCTGGACTTCGGGCTGGTGGGATGCCGCCGCAGCGTTCCGCACCTGCAGCGGTTGCTCGCGCACCTGGAGACCTCACTGAAGGATCTGGAGCAGGCCGTCGGGGTGTAACCGGTGCCCAAGCTGAGTGCGGGTCTGCTGCTGTACCGGGAGCGGGCCGGCGTCGTCGAGGTGCTGATCGCGCATCCGGGCGGGCCGTTCTGGGCGCGCAAGGACGACGGCGCGTGGTCGATCCCGAAAGGCGAGTACGGCGAGGGCGACGATCCCTGGTCGGCGGCGCGGCGCGAATTCGCCGAAGAGCTGGGTTTGCCGGCACCCGAGGGGCCGCGACTGGATTTCGGACCGATTAGGCAGCCCAGCGGCAAGGTGGTCACGGCCTTCGCGGTCCGGGCCGATCTCGACGTCACCGATGCGCGCAGCAACACCTTCGAGATGGAGTGGCCGCGCGGCTCGGGCCGGATGCGGGAATTTCCCGAGGTGGACCGCGTCGGCTGGTTCCCGGTGGCCCACGCCCGCGACAAGCTACTCAAGGGTCAGCGGATCTTCCTGGACCGGTTGATGGCGCACCCCGACCTGGCAGGCTGCTCCGAGGGAGGCTGACTCGACGCGGTGGGCGCACACTCGGGCGCAGGCACAATGGCGTCCATGACCATCACGGAGCCCACCGAATCGCAGACGTTGCTGTTGCGGCTGCTGGACCCGGCCAGCCGGGCGGACCCGTATCCGGTGTGCGCCGAACTGCGGGAGCGGGGACCGCTAGCATTCCCCGGCGGAAATCTCGTGCTGTTCTCGAGCTACCGGGACTGTGACGACGTGCTGCGGCACCCGCTGTCGAGCAGCGACGACCTCCAGTCGACCGCCGCCCGGCGGATGATCGAGGCCGATCCGTCTTTGCGCCGGGAGATCCCACCGGGTTTTCTTTTCCTCGACCCGCCGGATCACACCCGGCTGCGCAGGCTGGTCAGCAAGGCGTTCGCGCCCAGGGTGGTGGCCGGGCTGCAACCGGAGATCGACGCGCTGGTGGGCGGGCTGCTCGACCGGATCGCCGAGCGGGGCGGCTTTGACGTGGTCGCCGACTTCGCCTACCCGCTGCCGGTAGCGGTCATCTGCCGGTTGCTGGGAGTGCCGCTCGAGGACGAGCCGCGGTTCAGCCACGCCTCGGCGGTGCTGGCCAAATCGCTGGACCCGTTCTTCACCGACGACCAGGCCCACGAAACCGACGAAACCGACGAGCGGCTGACCGCCGGCGCGGGACTGCGCGACTACCTGCACGGCCTCATCGCGCGGCGCCGGTCAAAGCCCGGCGACGACCTGCTGTCGGCGCTGGTTGCGGTGAACGAGTCCGGTGACCAGCTGACCGAAGAGGAGATCGTGTCCACGTGTGTGCTGCTGCTGGTCGCCGGGCACGAGACCACGGTCAACCTGATCGGCAACGCCATCCTCGCGATGCTGCGCGACGGCCGGCAGTGGGCAGCGTTGAACGCCGACCCCGGCCGGGCGGCCGCGATCGTCGAGGAGACCCTGCGTTACGACCCGCCGGTGCAACAAGTCACGCGAATTGCCGTCGACGACATCACGATTGGTGACACCACGGTGGCCGGGGGAGACGTGATGATGCTGCTGCTGGCCGCCGCGCATCGCGACCCCGCCGAGTACTGCCAGCCGGACACCTTCGACCCGGAGCGGAAAACGTTGCGGCACTTGGGCTTCGGGCGCGGCATCCACTACTGCCTGGGGGCCCCGCTGGCGCGGCTGGAAGCCACGGCGGCGTTGTCGGCGCTGACCGCCCGCTTCCCGCACGCGCGGCTCGCGGGCGAACCGCAGTACAAACCGAACGTCACCCTGCGCGGGTTGTCGGCGTTGCGGGTAGCGGTTTAGCTGCCGTTACGTCCGGGACGTCCCCCGGCCATGTTGATCATCAGCGGAATCGGGGTGGCGATCGGCTTCAGCGCTTCGGCGTCCTGGTAGGCGCCGATGGTGTATTCGCCCGTCGTCTCGATCGCGAATGACAGCTGGGGGGTGAAACACCGGTACTTGGACGGCTTGTCCTCGTCCGGCCACTGCCAGGCGGAACGGACCGTGCCCCGGATGGTCCCGCCGGGGTCTTTGCAGACGATGAACAACTCCGGATCGAAATCACCACCGGAGGGGGCGTGCACCACCAGAACGAGCGGGACCGTCAGCCACACCGGGGTCTGGTTGACCTCGTAGCTGGTGATCGGCACACGGGTGGCGTCGATCGCGGAATCGTCGATGTTGGCGGAGCCCGCCACGAGCAAAGCGGCTACATGCATCACGACATCTTAAGGGTGTCGGGGCCGCGCGCCAGCCTATTCGGCAGGCTCGGTGAAAGTTGTTTCGCCGGTGTCTGCGGGCTGTTCGGTCTCGGCCAACACGATCGACACCGGCACCGGTGTGGACAGCTCGAATTTGCCCTCGGTGTCGTAGTAGACCCCCAGGGTGTACTCGCCTTCGGTCTCCACGGGGAAGGACAGTTCTTGGGTGAAGCACCGGTACTTGGAGGCGCGATCACCGTCATCCGGCCAGTGCCACGCCGCCCGCAGCGATCCGCGGGGAGTGCCTGACGGGTCCTTGCAGACGACGTGGATTTCCGGGTCGTAGTCGCCGCCGGCCGGCGCGTGAACCACCAGAACGACCGGGACCGTTGCCCACAAAGGGATTTGATCGACCTGGAACCAAGCCATGGGTATGGACATGGCATCGATGGCGCCCTGTTCGTTGAACGCGGCGCTGCGCGGAACGAACAGTGCGGAGACGTGCAGCATTTCGACATCTTAAGGGCCTCAGGTGCCCAGAGCCGTCATTGTCTGCGCAGCGCATGCCAGGCGAGGTCGGCGATGGCCAGGCAGTAGCCGTCGTCGACGGGATCCTCCATGTAGAGACTGCGAACGTAGATGGGGGCCGTCACGATCTGGATCGCCGCCACGGTGTGCACGCCCTCGCGCAGCTCGCCACGTTCCCGGGCCCGGTCGATGACGGTGCGAAGGACACTGAATCGCCTCTGCCAGAACAGCATTCGAGTCTCGCCGTCATGATGGCCGGCGCGGCTGTCCATCACCATCACGCGGTGGAACGTGCGGCCGATCGGCGTGTTGACATCCGCGGCGAGGGTGCGGGCCAGGGCAAGGAGGTCACCGCGCAAGGAGCCGGTGTCTATCGCGCAGCGAAACATGTCGGCATCGCGGACGGCGGCGTCGACGATCAGTTTTTGGCGGTTACCCCAATAGCGGTAGATCGTCGCGACATCCAGGTGGTGGCGCTCGGCCATGGCTTCCACACTGAATCGTTCGACGCCCCAACGCGCCAGCTCGTCGAGCACCGCTGGCATCACCCGCGCGCGAAGGTCCGCGGGGATGTCAACCGGGGATACGTCCGGGCTCTGCGACGGCCGCATGTGCTCTACCGTACGACTCGAAAGCGGCTTCGAGTACTACTTCTCGCCAAGGCCGGGCACGATATCGCCCAGGCTGAAATTCACCGGTTGCTCCAGCTGTTCGTACGTGCACGAGCGCGGATCACGGTCGGGGCGCCACCGATTGAACTGTGCGGTATGGCGGAACCGCGCGCCTTCCATGTGGTCGTAACGCACCTCGACCACCCGCTCGGGCCGCAGCGGCACGAAAGACAGATCCTTGCCCGCGTTCCAGCGGGACCCTTCGTTCTTGCGGGGTGTGCGTTCGCCCGCCTCGTGCGCGGCCCAGTTCCAGGGATGGCCGTCGAAGCCGGTGACCAGCGCTTGCAACTCGGTGAACAGCCGCCGGCGCTCGGCCATCGGAAAAGCGCCGATCACGCCGACCGAGGCGAGTTGTCCGTCGTCCTGATACAACCCGAGCAACAGCGAGCCGATCGCATCATCCCCGGACTTGTGCACCCGGTAGCCCGCGACCACGCAGTCGGCGGTTCGTTCGTGCTTGACCTTGAACATGACGCGCTTGTCCGGTTGATAGGTGACGGTCAGCGGCTTGGCGATGACGCCGTCCAGCCCCGCGCCTTCGAATTCCTCGAACCAGCGCTGCGCGACGGCCTCGTCGGTGGTGGCGGGCGTGACATGGATGGTGGGCCCGGACCCCGCCAGCGCGTCCACGAGCGCCGCGCGCCGCTCGTGGAAGGGGCGCCGGGTGTAGTCGTCGTCGCCCAGAGCCAGCAGGTCGAACGCGATGAACGAGGCCGGTGTCTGCTGGGCCAGCATCCGCACCCGCGAATCGGCCGGATGGATACGTTGTTGCAACGCCTCGAAATCCAGGCCGCGATCGGTGGCGATGACGATCTCTCCGTCGATCACGCAGCGCGGCGGCAACTCGGCCCGCACCGCCTCGACCAGCTCCGGAAAGTAGCGCGTCATCGGCCGCTCGTTGCGGCTGCCCAGCTCCACGTCGTCACCGTCGCGAAAGCAGATGGACCGGAAGCCATCCCACTTCGGCTCGTACGACGCATCCGGCGGAATCGCCTTGACTGATTTGGCCAGCATCGGCGAAACCGGCGGCATCACGGGTAAGTCCATTGCTTCATTCTGGCCTGCGGCATGCTGGACTGTGGATATGGCCACTGCAGCAGAAGAACTCGACGTCGACGGCATCGCCGTCCGGGTGACCAATCGTGACAAGGTCTACTTCCCCACGCTCGGCAGCAACGGCACCAAGGGCCGGTTGATCGACTACTACGCGGCCGTGGCCCAGGGTCCGATGCTTGCCCCGCTGCGCGACCGCCCCACGCATCTGCAGCGCTTCCCCGACGGCATCGACGGCGAGGAGATCTACCAGAAGCGGGTGCCCAAGCACCATCCCGAGTATCTGCAGACCTGCCGGATCACGTTCCCGTCCGGCCGGACCGCGGACGCGCTGATGGTCACCCATCCCGCCGCGATCGTGTGGGCGGCGCAGATGGGCACCGTCACCTTGCACCCGTGGCAGGTGCGCTGCCCGGACACCGAGCATCCCGACGAGTTGCGGATCGACCTGGACCCGCAACCGGGCACCGGATTCAGGGAAGCGCGGACGGTCGCCGTCGAGGTGCTGCGGCCGCTGCTCGACGAACTCGGGTTGACGGGGTATGCGAAAACCTCCGGGGGACGTGGCGTGCATGTGTTTCTGCGGATCGCCACCGACTGGGATTTCGTCGCCGTGCGCCGGGCGGGTATCGCGCTGGCCCGCGAGGTCGAGCGCCGCGCTCCGGAGCAGGTGACCACCTCGTGGTGGAAGGAAGAACGCGGCCAGCGCATCTTCATCGACTTCAATCAGAACGCCCGCGACCGCACCATGGCCTCGCCGTATTCCGTGCGGCGCACCCCGATCGCGACCGTCTCGATGCCGCTGTCCTGGGACGACCTGGCCGGTGCCGACCCGGACGACTACACCATGGCCACCGTTCCCGACCTCGTTGCGCGCCGCGACGATCCGTGGGCCGCAATGGACGACGACCATCAGTCCATTGCCGTGCTGCTGGACATGGTCGACGCCGACGAGGAACGCGGCCTGGGTGACATGCCCTACCCGCCGAACTACCCGAAGATGCCGGGCGAACCCAAGCGCGTACAGCCGTCCCGGGACACGGACCGCAAGAAATGAGATAACCGGGCCGGACCCACCATCGCGCGCATATTCTGTGAGCCGGAATCGGTGAGGCAGGTGGGATGGATCTGCATCTGGCGGGCAAGACGGCCGTGGTCACCGGCGCCAGCAAGGGCATCGGCATGGCCGTCACCAAGGCGCTGGTCGGCGCGGGCGTCCACGTGGTCGCCGGTTCGCGAACCCCCGGCAAGGAGCTGCCGGCGATGGAAGAGACCGGTCAGGTGACGTATGTGTCGGTGGACCTGTCCCGGCCCGGTCACGCCGAAGAACTGATGGGGGCCGCCGCGCGGCGCGGCGGGATCGACATCCTGGTCAACAACGTCGGCGGGGCCACGCCGCGGCCCGGCGGCTTCGTCGGTATCACCGACGAAGAATGGCAGGCGTCCTGGGATCTGAACATGATGGGCATCGTGCGGCCCACCCGCGCGGCGCTGCCGCAGATCCAACGGCGCGGCGGCGGTTCCATCGTGATCATCGGCTCGATCAACGCCTACTACCCCGGCGCGGTGACCTACGACTATTGCGCCACCAAGGCCGCCGTCACCAACCTCGCCAAGTCGTTGTCAAAAGAGTTGGGACCGTTGAACATTCGAGTCAACTCGATCAGCCCGGGGCTGGTACTGACCGAAAAGTGGACGGAAGGCGGACTGGCTGAGGGGCTGGCCGACGCGAACGGGGAGCCCGCCGAAGACGTGCTGGCCAACATTCTGGAAGACACTCCCACCGGCCGGTTCACCACCCGGGAACAGGTTGCCGACCTCGTCCTCTTCCTGGCCAGCGAGCGGGCCGGCAACATCAACGGGTCCGACTACCGCATCGACGGCGGGTTCGTTCCCACGCTCTGAGCGGACTTCTTCAGTTCTTCGTAGGCCTGCTGCGTGTAGTGGGCGAGCCTGGACATGTCGCCGATCGCCGCCGCATTGCCGACGAAGCCGAAGTCCATGCTGTCGTGGTAGGACGCCAGGGTGGCGTTGAGTCCGATCGACGCGGCCAGCGCGGAGACCGGGTAAATGCCCAGCAGCCGTGCGCCGTTGAGGTATCGGATCTCCTTGGCGCCCGCGACGTTGGAGATCACCAGGTTGCACGCGGGATGTGCCACCCGGTCCAGGTGGGTGGAGGCGCCGAGACCGGCGAGAGCGACCAGTCCCACGGCGTAGGTCATCGCCGCTTCTGTCGACATGGCCGCCAGCTCCTTCTTGGCGGCGGCCACCGACGACGCCACCTGACCGATCCGGTCCGGCATCTCGGCGTCGGGCTCGCCCAGCCGTACGAACAGCGCCGACACCCGGGTCCCGATCGCCGTGTCGTCGCCGGCCCGCAGGGACACCGGGCACATCGCGATCAAGGGGTGTCCGAAGGAACGTCCGGTCTCGCGCAGGTAGGCATGCAGTCCGGCGTCGACGATGCTGGCCGCGACGTCGTTGAGGGTGGCTCCGAAGTGCCGGCCGACGTCGTGCATCTCCTCGAGCGGCAGGGTCAGCGTGGCGAAGCTGCGCCCGATCTTGAGCGGTTCGTTGGTGGGGGCGTGGTGTGCCGCGAACGGCAGGCTGCCCTCGAGGTGGGAGCGGAACAGTCCGGCGAAGACCTTGCGCAGCGCGGTGACCGACACCTGATTGAGCGCTCCCACCTGGGTGAGCGCGCCCCGGATCGAGTCGGTGATGCGCCCGACCAGCGGTGTCGGCGGGTGTGGCGCGGGCGCCGGAACGTCGAGCGCGAACGCGGGCTTGGGGATGGTCTGCTCGTCGGAGAGGTTCAGGCCGTCGTACAGCCGCTTCAGCCCGGACTCGCCGTCGATGATGCAGTGGTGGGTCTTGGTGTAGATCGCGAACATCCGGTCCGGCAGGCCGTCGATGATCCAGCAGCGGAACAGCGGCCGGCTGCGATCGAGTTGCGCCTCATGCAGGTCGGCGACCAGTCGCAACAGGTCGTCATAACTGGATCCGGCCGGCAGTGCGAGGTGTTCGACGTGGTAGTGCGGGTCCCAGCTGTCCACTTCGCGAAAATGTGGGCCACCGCGGCCCAGCAACTCGGGGACGTAGTTGAACGGCGGCGCCGGCGAGCAGGACCGGTAGAAGTCCACGATTTCGCGCACCAGCGCCTCGCTGTCGGACGGTTTCTGGAACAGCAGCATCGCGCCTACGTGGGTGGTGCTGCCCGGTGACTCGATCAGCAGCCATGAAAGGTCGAGCGGCGGAATCGGTTTGGTCATCACGCATCTCCTGTCCAGGGGAGATGCTGCGCTCAACAGTCCGACGCCGCGAGGGCATTAGGACCCCGTTCGGGCACCCTTTGGTCACTTGCCGCCGTTCAGGCTTGTATTCGCGTCCACTTATATACAGTTGGGGATCGTGCGTCAGTCCGAGAACGTGAGCTCCGCTCGTAGCGTGCTGCCGTCGCCGGACGCGCAGGCGAAGCACACACCGCAGGCCGGATTCCGCGACGACATCGAGGGCTTGCGCGGTTTCACCCTGCTGGCCATCGTCGGCTGGCACATCTCCATGCCCGGTGTCAGCGGCGGCTTCGTCGGCCCGGACATCTTCTTCGAGATCTCCGGTTTCGTCATCACCGGGCAGCTCTGGAAACAGGTGAGCACCACCGGCACCGTCGGGCTGAAAAAGTTCTACGGGGCACGGTCGCGACGCCTGCTACCGGTGTCGGCGACGATCGGCGTCATCACCGCGATCGCCGCGGCGTTCCTGCTGCCGGTGGTGCAGGCCCAGAGCGCACTGAAGGACGCCATCGCGTGCGCGCTGTACGTCCCCAACTTCTGGTTCATCGTCCAGCAGGTCGACTATTTCGCCGGCGGCGCGCCCTCGCCGTTCCAGCATTACTGGACCCTGGGCGTGGAGGAACAGTTCTACCTGCTGTGGCCGCCCATGATCGTGGGCCTGGCGTGGCTGATCAGGCGGCTGCGCCGGCGCAAGAACACCGACGAGGGGTCCGCACGGATCCCGTCGAAGAAGCCGTTTCTGGTGCTCGTCACCTTCATCGCGTTGTCGTCATTCCTGCTGTCGCTGGTGGTCACTTACGTGATGCCGCTCGCGGCCTACTTCTCGCTGTTCACCCGGGCCTGGCAGTTGGCGCTCGGCGCGCTGGTGGCGCTCACGGCCAACCAGTGGAGCCGGCTGCCGGCGCGAGCCGCGGTGACCATCGGCTGGATCGGCACGGCCATGGTCCTGGTGGCCTGTGTCTTCTTCACCCCGGACCTGCCCTACCCCGGGACCGCCGCCCTGTTGCCCGTCCTGGGCACCGCGCTGGTCCTCGGCGCCGGCTGCTCGACACCGTCGCAGGGTGCCGGGCGCATGCTGGGCTGGTCACCGATGCGGGCGATCGGTCGCCTGTCCTATTCGTGGTACCTGTGGCACTGGCCGGTGCTGGTGTTCGCCCCGATCGTGGTGGGCCACCCGCTGGGGCTGTTCGGCAAGTTCATCGCGGCGGTGGTCGTCTCCGGGGGGCTCGGATGGCTCACCCTGCGGTACATCGAGAACCCGCTGCGCTACGCCACGGTGCTGCACAAGTCGCCGATGAAGAGCCTGGCCGTCGGCGGCTTCGCCACCACGCTCGCGGCGCTGGTGGGCGTGGCGTTGCTGATGTACGTGTCGTCGATCCCGATGCCCGTTGCGGTCGCGCGCGGCGCGGTGGCCACCCCGCTGACCATCAAGCCGCCGCCGGTGCCCACCGGGGACGACGTCGCGGCCTATGACGCGGCGGTACAGAACGTGTTCGGACAGTTTCAGGCGGCCGTCGCGGCGTCCGCCGAGGTGAAGGACGTGCCGTCGAACCTGAGCCCGTCGCTGGGCGACGCGGCGGGTGAGGTCGGCCAGATGATGTTCGACGGTTGCCTGCGCCTGCCGATTCAAGCCGGGCAACCCGAGTGCGCGATGGGCGATAAAAACTCGAAGACGACGGTGGCCGTGGTCGGCGACTCGCATGCCTCGATGTGGATCCCGGCGCTGCGGGAAGTCGGCAAGCAGCGGCCCTGGCGAATCGAGGCGATGGCCAAGGCCGCTTGCCCGATGATGGATCTGCCCATCGCCAACCGCTGGGTTGCCCCGATCGTCGAGTACCTCCAGCACTGCGAGCAGTGGCGCGGCGAGATCATGTCCCGGTTGCGCGCCGAGCACCCGAAGCTGGTGGTAGTCAGCGTGTTCCGCGGGTACACCGCCGCCCACAGCAACGGATTCCTCTCGGGTTTCTCGTCGTACGACCGGGCCTGGGTCAACGGCCTCAAGAACCTGACGGAGCAGCTGCGCGGCATCGGCGCCAAGGTGATGGTGCTCGGGCCGCTGCCGCACTTGAACACGGCGGTGCCCGGGTGCCTGTCCGAGCACCTCACCGACGCGACGGCGTGCTCGCCGCCGATGTCGTTCGCGTTCGACCGGGACGGTATGGCCGCCGAGGCCGCCGCGGTGAAGGCCGGCGGCGGACAGTACGTCGACCTCACCGATCTGTTCTGCACCAAGCAGCACTGCCCCGTCATCATCGGCAACACCCTGGTCTACGTCGACGCGGGTCACCTGACGCTGGAATATTCCAGGCTGCTGGCACCGGCCCTGGCGGCGCTGTCCGACCGCGCGCTCGTCGCTAACGGGTGATCGAGGCGACCACGTCGTCGGTCGTCACGATCGCGTCGGCGTAGTTGGGAATGTTGACCTCCAGCGCCGCGCGCATCTCCACCTCCGAATAGTCCGCGGTCGCGTCTTTGACCATCGTCACCGCGTACCCCAGTTCGGCGGCGAAGCGGACAGTGGCCTCCACGCAGGTGTGCGCGATGAGCCCCATGACGATCAGCCGATTGATGCCGTGCCGTTTGAGCAGCAGATCCAGGTCGGTGTTGGCGAATCCACTGGAGCACCAATGTTCTTGTGCCACAACGTCACCTGGCAGCGGTTGGAAATCGGGGTGCAGCTCGCCGCCCCAGCTGCCGAATTCGAACGTGCGGCGTTGCCAGGCCGCCCGTTGCACGGGCGCGATGGCCCGCCAATTCTCGTAGTCACCGGCGCGGTACCGGCGATGCAGTGCGTAGAAGACGCGGATCTGTGCGCCGCGCGCCGCGTCCAGAACCTGTTTCATATGCGGCACGCAGTCGTTGGCTTCGATGACGTCCCGCAAGCGGTCCCATACTTTCCCGCCGGGGGAGATGAAATCGTTGTAGGGATCGATCACCAGCAATCCGGTGTGGTCCGGCCGGTAGGTCGCGTCGGTCATTTTCTGGCCCCCCGGTCGGTCATTTGCTGGTCCCCAGGACAGTTCGAATTGCACTAATCTGACAAGCCGTGGCGGCCTGTAGCAAGTGCGGCACTGAACCGCTGGCGAATGCACGGTTCTGCCACGGGTGCGGCGCCCCGGTCTCGTCGGCCGACACACAGGCGGAGTACAAGCAGGTGACCGTCCTGTTCGCCGACGTGGTGCATTCGATGGACATCGCGGCGGCCGTCGGTCCGGAACGATTGCGCGAGATCATGACCGAACTGGTCACCCGGGCCTCGGCGGTGGTGCAGCGCTTCGGCGGCACGGTGGACAAGTTCACCGGCGACGGCATCATGGCCCTGTTCGGCGCGCCTGCTGCCCTGGAGGACCATGCGCTGCGGGCGTGTCTGACCGCGCTCGGAATCCAGGATGCCACTCAGCGATTGGCGGCCGAACTCGACGGCGACGTCGCCCTGCGGTTGCGCATCGGCCTGAATTCCGGCGAGGTGATCGCCGGTGAAATCGGTTCCGGCGCATTGGGTTACACCGCCGTGGGCGAGGAGGTGGGAATCGCGCAGCGGATGGAGTCGGTGGCGCCGCCGGGCGGGGTGATGGTCAGCGAGTCCACGGCTCGACTGGTCGAGGGTGCGACGCTGCTGGGCGAGCCGCAGCGGGTCTACGTCAAGGGCACCGATGACGCCCTGACCGGTCGGCAGTTGCTCAGCGTCGCCGCGCCCGACGAACGCGCTGACGCCCCGGTGTCGACGTTGGTCGGGCGTGACTGGGAAGTCGCGGCCCTGGCGGCCATGCTCGATCGCTCGGCGGCCGGCCGCGGGTCGGTGGTCGGCATCAGCGGCCCGGCCGGCATCGGAAAGACCCGGCTGGTGCGCGAGACCGTCCGCCTGGCGCAGGCGCGAGGCCTGGAGGTGTTCGGCAGCTTCTGCGAATCGCACGCCACCGACGTCCCGTTCCGGGTGATGGAGCGTCTGCTGCGATCGGTCAGCCAGACGAACGGCCTGGCCGACGAGGCGGCGCGGCAGCGAGTTCAGGAGGGCATGCCCGACGCCGATCCGCAGGACCTGTGGTTACTGTGCGATCTGTTGGGTGTCGCAGACCCCGAGGTGAAGCTGCCCAAGATCGACCCGGATGCGCGGCGCCGCCGGCTGACAGCGTTGTTCAACGCATACCTGCTCGCGCGGACGCAGCCGGCGATCTTCCTCGTCGAGGATGTGCACTGGATCGACGAGGCCAGCGAATCGATGCTCGCGGATCTGCTGACGGTGGTGTCCCAGACTCCCTCGATCGTGCTGTTCACCTACCGCCCCGACTACCAGGGAGCCCTGCAGCTCGTCGCCGGTGCCCAGACCTTCGCGCTGACACCGCTGACCGATTCGGAGGCCTCGGTGCTGGTCTCCGAGTTGCTGGGCCGAGACCCCTCCGTCGCACCGATCGGTGACGTCATCGCCGCGCGCGCGGCGGGCAACCCGTTGTTCGCCGAGGAGATCACCCGCGAACTCGCCGAGCGGGGCGTGCTCGGCGGCGAGCGCGGCGACTACACCTGCCATGCCGACGTCGCCGACGTACGTGTGCCACCCACCCTGCAGGCGACCATTGCCGCCCGTATCGACCGGCTCAGCCCGGCGGCCAAACACACGCTCAGCGCCGCCGCGATCATCGGATCCCGGTTCGCTGCCGACCTGCTCGTCGGCCTCGGGGTCGAGCCCAGCATCGACGAACTGCTGGCCGCCGAACTGGTGCATCAGGTGCGGTTCACCGCCGACCCGGCCTACGCATTTCGGCATCCGCTGATTCGGACCGTGGCGTACGAGGCTCAGCTGAAATCCGACCGGGCCCGGTTGCACCGCCGACTGGCCGAGGCCATCGAGGCCCGAGAGCCGCACGCGGTCGATCAGCGTGCGGTGCTGATCGCCGAGCACCTCGAAGCGGCCGGCGACGGATTCGCCGCCTACGGCTGGCATATGCGGGCCGCTAACTGGGCGACCAATCGCGATATCGCCTCGGCACTGCTGAGTTGGGAGCGCGCGCAGAAGATCGCCGATGCCTTGCCTGCCGACACGCCACACCGGGCGGCATTGCGCATCGCGCCGCGCACCATGCTGTGCGGCGTCGCGTGGCGGGTGCACGCCGACGCAGGCGCCCGGTTCGAGGAATTGCGGCAGTTGTGCAGCGCGGCGGGGGACAAGGCGTCGCTGGCGATCGCCATGGCCGGGATGGTGATCGGCCTGGCGTATCAGGCGCGCATCCGCGAGGCGTCGCGGCTGGCATCCGAAGCGATGACGCTGATCGAGGCGGTCGACGATCCGACGTTGACCGTGGGGTTGTCGTTCGCGCCGATCTACGCCAAAGGCGAGAGCGCCGAGTGGCACCAGGTGTTGCAGTGGTCGGAACGGGTGATCGGCCTGGCCGACGGCGATCCGGCCCGGGGCAACTTCATCATCGGGTCGCCGCTGGCGATCGCCCACACGACCCGGGCGATCGCCTGTTACTGCCTGGGGCGGGCCGGCTGGCGAGACGACCTGCGTCAGGGTCTGGACATGGCCCGCCGGGCCGACCCGTTGTCTTACGCCAGAGCCGTTGCCTACGTTTACTTTCCGGCGATACCGGCCGGTGTGCTGAGGCCCGACGTCCGGGCGGTGCGCGAAATCGAGGGCGCGCTGCGCATCGCCGAACGGTCCGGCGACAATTTCGCGCTGGCCTTCGCCCGGATGACGCTGGGGGTGGCCCTGGTGCACCGCGAGACGGCCGCGGAGTACGAGCGCGGGGAATTGTTGCTCGACGAGGTCACCGAGCTGTTCCAACGCCAGGGACACAACCTGTCGGAGCTGCCGATCGTCAACGTGTACTCGGCGCGGGACCGGGCGCGCCGGGGAGACCGTGACCACGCGATCGTCGAATTGCGTTCGGTCGTCGAGCATCTGATACGCGAAGGGCAGTTGCTGACGTGGGGTATCCCCGCCACCGCGGTGCTGGTTGAGACGCTGCTGGAGCGAAGCGCCGACGGTGATGTCGCCGAAGCGGCAGCCGCGGTCAAGACCGTGGCCGAGGAACGCCGCGACGAGGAACTGCCGGTGCGCGACATCTGGCTGCTGCGGATGCGGGCGATGCTGGCCCGCAGCAATGGCCACACCGACGAATACGCGAACCTCGTTGACCGCTACCTGGAGATGGCGGTGGCGTTGGGCTTCGAGGCGCACATCGTGTGGGCGGAGTCGATGCCGTGACCGAAGTCCTATGGGAATCCGACGGACTGCTCGAAGCGCCACGGCCGCTGCCCGACGGTTCGGTGCTGTTCGCCAACACCACCGCCGGCGGCGTCTACCGGTGGTCGGACGGGAACGTGTCGACAGTGCTGGAAAAGCGTCGCGGCATCGGCGGCATCGCGGTGCATGCCGACGGCGGGTTTCTGGTCAGCGGGCGCGATCTCGCGTATGCCGGACCGGCGGGCCTTCGCACGGTGTGGGCGGCCGACGGCGCGACCGGGCTCAACGACCTGACCGTCGCTCCGGACGGGTCGGTGGTCGTCGGTGTGCTGCGTCATCAGCCCAGGCGGGGCGAGGCGGCCGGGCCCACCGAACTGGTGCAGGTCGCGCCCGACGGCGGGACCCGGGTTCTTGCGTCAGACCTGTTGTGGCCCAACGGCGTTGGATACGCACCGGACGGCACCCGGCTGTATGTGTGCGAGTATGCGGCCGCGCGGGTGCGCGTCATCGGCCCGCAGGGAGCGTCGGTCTTCGCCGAAGCGCCCCGCGGCGAGTGTGACGGGCTGGCGGTGGACGTCGAGGGCGGCGTATGGGTCGCGCTCGGAAGTGGTGGCGGCATAGCGCGTTTCGACTCCGGCGGGGCTCTCGTTGAACTCATCGAGGTGCCCGGCCGATTCGTGTCGTCGCTCGCCTTCGCGGGAACCGCGATCTACCTCACGACCATCGGTGCGCTGCTCCGGATGGATGTCGGCGTGCCGGGATCGGAGATCCCCGCTGCCGCAATGCAGATCGACTAATCGGCCGATTCGTGAAGCGCGGCAACGGTATCCGCGAGTGTTGTGCGGGCATCGCGGAAGTGGATGCCGAGTTCGCGCTCGGCGGGTGAGTCGTCGGACTCGGGCATCTGTGTGTAGTACTGCATGCCCGCCGCGGTGATCGGATTGTCAAAGGGGAGATAGGGTCCCACGAAATCGAAGATCGATCCGGCGGCCCGCAACGCGGTGTCAGGAACCGGAACCGGCACCATCGTGGTGCCGCTGACCTCGCCGAGCGTCTTCGCCAGATCGGCCACCGCGAGCCGGTGGCCGCCGGCCATGTAGCGGCGGGGTCCGCGTCCGGGTTCCAGCAGCGCGGCGTGCAGCGCGGCCACATCGCGGACGTCGACCACCATCCACGCGGCGCCGCGGCCGGGGATCGCGTGCATCTGCAACGCAGCCTTGACACCCTCGCCGGCCTCACCGAACTGGTCTCCGACCGGCGGGCCCAGCACCATCCCGGGGTAGGTGATGTTGACCGGTGCGCCGGCGTCCTGCAAGCCGCGGGCGTAAATCTCCACCTGCGCCTTGGATGTTCCGTACCCGTCCGTCCCGCCGACCACGGGCAGGTCTGCCGTCAGCGTTTCGAGGTTCGGGTGGAACAGGGCGGTGAAACTGGAGACGTGCACGACCGGGTCGAGTCCGAGTTGGACGGCCTGGCCCAGGACGTTGCGGGCGCCCTCCATGTTGGTGGCGAGCATCTGGGCAGTCTGGCGCGGATCCGTCGCGACCAGAGCGGCGCTGTGGACCACCGCGTCGCAGCCTTCCAGTGCCTGACGAACGGAGTCGCGGTCCGTGATGTCACCGACGGCGAAGTCCGATGTGTCGACACCCAGCGCGGCCACCGAGGTCTGCAGACGTTCCGGCTTTCGGACTAGGAAGCGGACGTCGTGTCCGGCGTCCGCGATGATCTTGGCGGTCCAGCCGCCGACGAAACCCGTGCCTCCGGTAACCAGAACGTGCATGGTGGCATTGTGCAACCGCCCACCGCCGGCCCGATCGCTGGGGGTGGGTGCGCGGTATCACAACCTTCGGCGGTTTCCGCGACGGCCCCGGCGGGTATTTGCAGGTTCAAATTTGAGCCAGGAGGAACACGTGGCCGTCGGATTCGCTGATGTCATCAAGTCGAAGTACTTGCTGCTGACCACCTTCACCAAGGACGGACGCCCCAAGCCGACCGCGATCTGGGGCGTGCCCGACGGCGATCGGCTGCTGATCATCACCGACGACGAGTCGTGGAAGGTCAAGCGAATTCGCAACACCCCCCGGGTGACGATCGCCAAGAGCGGCTCGCTGGGCAAGCCCAAGAGCGATGATGTGGAGGGCGTTGCCCGGATCCTGCCGAAGGCGGAGACGCGGCAGGTCTACAACGCGGTGCTGCGGCGGTACTGGTACCACGCCTGGTGGTTCCTGCCCCACTCGATCGTGCGCGGCGGGATCGACAAGGTCCATGTCGGACTTGAGGTCAAGCCCGCGGCCTGAGCCTGTCACCATGGTGTGATGACCACCGCAATCATCGTGGTGGCGCTGGTCCTGCTGGGTCTCGCCATCGTGATCAACGGGCTACTTCGGCTGCGCGACTGGCTGAGGACGTCGCCGCCGCTGCCGACCCCGGAGACCGACGACGAGGACCGGGACGAGCTATAGCCTGCCCGCCGCGAAATCGGCTGCCTGGCCGGTCATCCCGTTCACCGGATACGTGGTGTGCGCGAAGGTGGGGGTAGTGCCGCCGCCGTTGCAGATGGTGTCGCCGTCGGCGCACAGCTCGATCGTCTTGGGTTGATACAGCGGGCCGATGGCGATCTGTGGCGCGTTGTACTGGCTCAGGAATTGCGGTGACGGCGTTCCGAACAGCGCAACGGCCGCCACGTGATTCGCGATCTCCGGCGCCAGCGGCTGGGGAACCGCCGCGGCGGGCACGCCTGGGGGCACGGCCGCCGACGTGACGTAGCCGGCCACCGCCGCGCCCTGCGAGTAGCCACCCAGTACCTCTTTGGTGTTGGGGCAGCTCGACGCCATCGACTGGATGTGCGAGCCGGCGTCGCGAATCCCGTCGATGACGGTCAACGGAAAGTCGCTGCTGCCGAAGTCGGTGCTGGCCGGGTAGTTGACGGCATATACACCAAGGGATTTCGCGCCGATGTCCGGACGCAGCGAGTCGACGAACGATTGTCCGACCCCGCCCACGCCCGGGGGTTCACCGCTGCCGCGGGCGAACACCACCTCGACATCGGGACACGGCGCGGCGGCAGCGGTCGGTACCGGCCCACCGAGCAACAGGGAACCGTTGATCGCCACCATCGAGCCGGCAGCGGCCAGCAGGCGTTTCAAACCCATCATCGATAGTGGATAGCCAGAAATCTATTTCTCAACCAAACCCAAAGCTGCCCCACGCGGATTCGGCCGAACCGCGCGGGGCAGCTTCGCTATCTAGCTGCGTTGTCGCACAATGCCTTTCGGCACGCGACATCACTTCTTGAAGGCGTCCTTCACCTTTTCGCCGGCATCCTTCAGGCTGGACTTGGACTGGTCGAACTTGCCCTCGTTCTCGGTGCTGCGGTCGCCCGTGGCCTTGCCGACACCTTCTTTGGCCTTGCCACCCAGGTCCTCGATCTTGTTCTTGATCTTGTCTGTGGCGCTCATATGTTTGGCTCCTTGTTCGCTCGGATGGTTCGCTTTCTGGCTGACTGCAGGGATGTACCCGAAAGCGACGGGTTCTGAAACCCTCAGTAGCGCGCCCGGCGACGCCGAAACGCGTTTCTGACATCCAGACCGGTGTCCTTGACGTTCGCCTTGGCCTGGTCCAGCTTGCCCTCGTACTGGGTGCGCCGATTACCGGAGAGCCGGCCGAGGGCCTCTTTGGCCCGGCCGCCCCAGTATTGGGCGGTGTTGCTCAATCGGTTGTTGGTAGCCATGGGGATTGGATACCCGCTGACCGGCCGCTTCATGCTCATCCGGTCGGCACGTTGCCGCGCGGGAGTGTCAGCGGAAGATCTGCGTACGTGACGATGCCGGGGGCCGCCGCGACCACGGCCGGGATCGCGTTGATCGCGGGCATCGCCGTCATGATGTGACCGAGTGCCATGAACTCGGCCAGCGTGGTGGCCTGAAAGTACGGGGGCGGCAGGAAGCCGACCTTGGTGGTCACCGTGGGCTGTCCGTCGATCTGGATCACCCACCCGTCCTGGTCGACCTTCCAGTCGGGTTCCAGCGTCTGCCCCTTGCGCCACCGCACGTTGAGGTCGATGACCGTTCGGCCGGAGACGATGCCCTGCCAGCTGATGTAGACGCCCGCCACGCATCCCGCCGGAATGGTCCAGGACTCCATCTCGAGATCGGCTGTGGTCTGGGCGAATTCGGGAACGCACCGGATCTCGTCGAGTTCGACGCCGAGCGCGTCGGCGACCAGCCGGACCGCTTCGCCGAAAATCGCGGTGCCTTTCTCGGCCATTTGTGCCAACTCGGGGTTGTCGATCGGCTGTCCGAAGCCAACGGGGCGCTCGGTGTCGGGCGAGTCGTAGAACGTGGTGTCGGCGGCCTCGTTGACAGTGACCTTGTCGACGCGGTTGCACACCATCGCCGACACGATGGCCAGCAACTCGGCGAATCCCGGGCTGACGCCGGAGCCGAACATGGTCGAGCCGCCTTGCCGGCAGGCCTGCTCGACGCGGTCGCGGCCGTCGCCTAGGTTGTGGCCGGTGATGAACGACGCCGTCGTCACCACGTTGACGCCCGCGGACAGGATCCGGACCAGTTCGTCGACGTCGATCCACATCGGGTTGTAGACCACGCAGTCCGGCTTGAGGGCCAGCAGCGCGTCGACGTCGTTGGTGGCCATCACCCCGGTGGGGTCGATCCCGACCAACTCACCGGCATCACGACCGGCCTTCTCCGGCGACCACGCATAACACCCCACCAGTTCGAACTGGGAGTTGGCGACGATCGACTGCAACGAGCTCTTACCGACGTTTCCTGTCGTCCACTGCACGACGCGATATTTGTTGGGCACTCGCTCAGCATAGGGAAGGGAGGCCCGGCGAGTTAGTAGGAAGACTCACTCGCCAGGATCTCGGCCAGGTAGGCATCGGCCGGGGGTTGCTCCAGCCGTGCCCGCACCCAGGCGCGGATCCGGTCCCGGGCCTCCCGCGGTTCGCTCAGCTCCCGCATCGGGGCCCCGACGACCACCGAGGTCGCCGGCCAATCGTGATTCCAGGCAGCCGATTCGGTCAACTCGCCGCGCTGTCCATCGACCAGCGGGACGGTGGCGCGGCCGCCGGCATCCAGCGCACCGGCGCCGCTGACGTCTCCGGAGCGCACCCGCACCGGGACATCGGTGGCCGGTTCGGGACCGATGACAGCGGCACGCACGACGGCGACGACGGCCGGACCGGCCGCCTCGACGCTCCAGTCGACGGTGTCCTCGGCGGCGTCGAAGATTCCCGGCGGCACCGCGCCCCAGTTGATGGATGCGACGCCCCGCCCGATCGCCGTGCCCTGGCGGGTCACCGGCTGCGAACCCGCGGCTAGCGCATAGTCGTCGCGGTACCCGGTCGGCATGCTCGGTGCGGTGGCCGAATCCTCCACTGCGACCGACAGTTCCGCCCAATCCTCGCCGTCCAGACCGACCTCGTCGGCCAGCTCGGCACTGGCCCGCACCAGCTCGCGGACTCGCGAATTGTCGGAGTGAGCGTGGCCTGCCAGGGCCGCGGCGTGCGGGGCGAGCAGTTGTGGCACATCCGAATCGAGGGTGTCGTCGGTGAAGAAGCCCTGGGCGCCGACCGTCCGCAGCGCCACCTCGGCGTCGAGCAGGGCCCGGTCGAGGGCGGGGATCCCGTCGCGCTGGCTGGCCGGCCACCAGCGCCGCAGCCAATGCCCCAGGGCCAGGCGGTGCAGCGGCGCCAGCGCGCCGGGGGCGATGTCGAGGCCGCCGGTTTCCTGAAATTCGCCGGCGGCCGACAGCAGGGCGACGTGGCCCGCCTCACCCACCACCTGCCACAGCCAGTCGGCTCGGGCGGGGTCGGTGAAGTGGATCTCCGCGGCGTCAGCGCCGCCCGGGTCATCGACGATCCAGGTCAGCACCGCGCCGCTGACTTCCAGCACCGCAACCAGGGGTAGCGGCTGCTCGACGGCTCCGATGGCTCTCATCCGGCCACCTGCAATTCCAGCATGGACTTGATGCGTTGCCGGTGGTCGAGGCTGACGGAGCGGGCCACGCCCTCCAGCAGGGACCGCACGTCGTCGACGTCCTCGCAGGGCTCCTGCCACACATCGCGTCCGTGCAGTCGCGCCCACAGCCGGCTCAGATACGGCTGCCGGTATCGGGCCAGGTCGTCCACCACCTGCTGCTGCCGCGGATGGATGGGCCCGCCTTCGGCCAGATAGCGCCGCGCGTGCAACACGTAGGCCTCCTTGCGTAGCCGGGCCTGGATCTGCGCGGCCAGCGCGTAACGACTGGCGACCGACCGGTCCAGCGGCGCGAGCTCGCCCGCGACCTCGATGCCGGTGACCAGCGTGGCCTGCTTGTCCTCGGCCAGCAGCCCCCACGGCGCGCAGGCCCGGTCGACCTCCTCCTCGCACAACAACGGCACGTCCGGCAACGCGTCACGGTCCAGGGCGCGCCGCAGCGTCGAACGCACCCGGTCCACCACGGTGCGATCCAGCGGACGGTCACTGTCGGACCCGCCGGCCACCGGTGGCTGTCGTTGCGGCGCAACGGAAGTCAAACCGAGCTCGACGATCGACCACGGCAGTTCAGCCCCGTCGACCCGGATCAGGGCCCCCAGGTTGTAGGGCGTGGCGTCAGCGATCACCGATGACCACACCCGCTGGCGCGCCGTGGCCGCGGTGTGGCTGCGGGCGGGTCCGAGCACCGTGGTCAGCGCCGCCAGCAACGGTCCCAGCACCACCGTGTCGGCGCGGACGTCGCGCCAACTGGCCTCGAGTTGCGCGGCCAGGGCGGCGACGACGGCCGGATCGGCGACGTAGTCGTTGAGCACCTCGATGGCGGTGCGGTCCCGGCCCTGGTGTACCTCGTGCAGGACCGCGGCGGCCGCCTCGGGATCTTGCGGCGTGGGTGCGCCTTTGGTCACCGCCAGCTCGAAGCACACCGGGAAGTACAGCTCCTGGGCGTTGCCGCTGCGAATCCGCAACCTGCGGCGCTCCAGTTTGAGTACCTCGAACCAGGCTGCGGTGAAGCGCAATTGAGCACTGTTGCCGACGATCAGGTCGTGCATCTCGGCGGCGGTGTCGCTAGCGACCACGGGTGCGGAGTACTGCGGGTTGGCCCGCAGGCGCAGGACCAGGGGATCGATGATGCGTTTGACGGTTCGGGTCAGGGGACCGCCGTCATCGCTGCTGAGCACCTCGACACCGGGACCGATTGCGCGCCAGGCCTGATCGATCACCGCGCGGCGGGGTTGACCTGCCGCGCGATCATCGGCAGCAGGCTGGGCCTGCGGATCGGCGCTCATGACCACACAATAGGGGCACCGGCAGAATTTGCGGTACTCGAAAAGTTGGGTTCGGTAGCCCTCGGACGGCTCGAAGCTGTTCTCATGAACAACAACCAGATGTGGTTAGCAGTTGCGGGTGTTGTCGTCGCCGCGATCGCCGCGGTATGCGCCGGCCGGATCGCCCGCGGTCTGCGGCGCGGCTCAGACGGGCTCGCCGTCGGGGTGGGTACCGTGCGCACGGTCGTCGTTGACCAGCCGGAAACCGTTGGCGGAGAGCGCCAGATCTGGATCGAGGTCTCGAGTGTGCACGGCGACAGCTTCGTCGGCCGGTTGGTGGACCACGAATCCGAAGCGGACCTGTCCACCTTGCGGCCCGGACTCGTCATGCTGGTCGCGTTCGATCCCGCTGCCCGCGAGGAGCTTTCGCTGCCCGATGATGTGCTGGCCGTGCGAGCCTCGGGTCTTGCGCTGGTCTGACCTCATCGTGCGCCGTCGGCGTCATCGGGCACCGTCGACGGCGAAAGTGACCAGCGCGCCCCAGTACAACGGGCTGGCGGTGATATCCCCGTCCCGCCAGCGGCGCATTTGCGCACGCTGCCAACGATTTACGGCGCAGCCGGCTTCGGTATCCTGGTGGGCGGCATCGACGGCGGTGACGACGTCGGCCATCGGATCGGGATCGCCTGCGGGCGTGCCGAATTGCCGGTATGCCGCGGTAGTGGGCAGCGACCAGAGGGTGGCGGTCACCAGCTGAGCCCCGCCCAGGATCATCGCCGCGACCAGCCCGGTCGCCTCGTCGAACTGGTAGTCGCCACCGGATGCGCACGCCAGTAGCGCCACCCGTGGCGGCATCGGCAGCCGTAGCGACATCAGATCCGAGGCGGTCAGGGGGCGGTGATTACCGATGGCCGCCGCGTCGCCGGGTGCGGCCGCGGTACACGCCAGGTGCAGCGCGGCCCGGTCGGCCCGGCCCGACTCGCCGTCCGCGGAGCTGGCATGCCCGACGTAGACCAGGCGGCTGGGATCGTGGACCAGCAAGTCCGCCAGCCACCTGCGGTCAGCGTCCTGGCGTCGGAAGAGCTCGACCGAACTGCCGACGCCGGGTAGCACCGCGCGCCGCTGCATCAACTCGGCGAAGTACCGCGCCAACCGGGTGTGCTCCGAGGGCCTGCCGAGCACTGAGCCCAGCGCCGAGTCGGGCCGCTGCCCCGGCACTCGGGGATCCAGGACCAGTACCGGAGGGCCGTCCCGCCTGGCCTCCCACCGCGTGGCCGTGCGTGGCGCATGAACGATGTTCTGCGGCACCGCGAACAGCACGTCGGCCAGCTCCATCAACCGGTGGCCGTCGGTGTGTTCCCGGAGATCGGCCAGTTGCCAGGGGATTTGGGCGGCGACCCGGCCGCTGGCGGTGATCGCGTCCTGGCGGGCCCGCACCAGCTCCTCTTTGCTGGGGCCAGATTTCGGTAGCGCGAGCAGGCCCCACGGCACTCGGGCCAGCCGGGCGCTGGGGGAGACGAACAGCGTCGGTCGCGACGACGCGGCGCACTCCGCCAGGAGTTGCCAGCCGGCGGCACCGATGAGGAGCACGCCGAGGATGTAGGCGGCCGTCAACTCCGTCTCCGGTGTGGCGAACGCTCCCCGGGACAGGGCCCTCTCGATGGCGTCCCGGCGGCTCTCGTCGCCGTGGGGTTCGGGCAGCGCGCCGGCCAGTTCCTCCAAGGCCGCCAGCAGAATCGGATCCTCCACCACCCAGTTGACGGTTCGGGACGGATCGCCGACCACCCACAGGCTCGCGTAGGTGACGATCCCGACGTCGGCGTAGCGCAGCACCAGGGTCTGGCGGTCCGGATCGCTCACGGCCAGGTCGTCCACGCCGGCTCGGGCGCGGTGACCGCACGGCCATACCGCTGCAGGGCCAACTCGCGATAGTGGCTCATGATGGCCTTCGTCCCGGGTTGCATCTGCAGCGGGGGCAACGGTCCCAGCCGGGTCAGTGAATTTCGCTCCGCCTCAGACGGACCCGACTTCGACGTACCGCCGGCCGCGAGGGCCGGTGCGAGTTCGTCGCCGGCTTCGATGAACGCGGACGCGGCTGCGGTCGATTCCCACTCGCCGACCCGGCGCTCCTGGTGTTCGGTGTTGAAAGTGCCACGCGCACTGTGATATTCGACCAACTCGCTGACCAGCTGGGTGTTCTCCCACTCCCAGGCGACCGCGAAGGCGCTGGCCAGGACGGGGGCCGAAACACGTGCCGCCCAGCGCGACCGCGCATCGGCGTCGGCGATCGAGTAACGCACCGAGTCGACGGCCAGCGCCGCGGGCACCTTGAGTTCGGCGGCCTGTTCCAGCTTGGTCATGGCGCGCCAGTACTCGGGTGTGCCCACCTCGCCGTGCAGTATTCCGAGCGACTCGGCCTGGCGTGCCTCGGTCTCCTGCAACGACTCATCAGGATCGCCCGAACCGTCAAATCCCATGTCCGACAGCGCATCAGCTCGCCATACCGTTCCGAGGTGGTTGTCGAGCAGGGCGTACTGCAGCCAGCTGCTGCGCGGGGAGGAGTCGAGCAACTCGCGCGCCTGGGCGATCAGCTCGACGGCCTCGGCGAAACGACCCCAGAAGATGGCAATCCAGCTGCGCTGCAGAAGAATTCGATGCAGGTACAGGGGCTTGCCCAGCTCGCGCCAGTGCTGCTCGGCCTGTTCCCAGCACCGGTCGGCTTCTTCCAGTGCGCCGCTGCCGAGTCGGGTGAGGCCCATATACAGCCAGCAACGCGAAACGTCGTGGGCCCGCGCGTAGCGGCTGATCACCTCGTAGGCCTCCGAGGCCAGTTGGTCGGTCATGACGTGGTCACCGACCGACCAGCAGGCCGCGGCTCGCTCCAACTTCGTTCGGGCGGTGGCCAGTTCCCATCCTCTGGCCTCAGCCCGCGCTCCCGCCCGACGCAGCCAGGGCTCGGCCTCGGACAGGCGTCCAGTCTCGATGCAGAATCGTCCGTACTCGGTGGCCGCCAAAATCCAGATTTGCTCGGCATATTCGCTGTCGGTGCCGCTGCGGTCCAATGCGCCCAGCACCTGTTCCCACAGTGGAACGGACTGCAGGTGCAGGTCGTCGTCACACAACGCCGTCGCGCACAGCACCCTGGCATGCGTGAGCAGGTTCTCGTGTTCTCCGGCCAGGTCGGGCAGATCGGGACCGGGTTCGGCCAGCACGTTCAGGGCGGCCCGGGCCTGCTCATGCCGGCCCTCGGCCGCGGCCAGACCGACCTCGAGGAACTGCGCCCGCCGCGAGTACCGGCAGACCATCTGGCCGATCTCGGTGTGCGACATGTGCACCTGCCCGGCCGCATCCGGCCGCGTGCCGGCGAGAATTCCCCGGTAGATCGCCAGCGGGTCATTGATGCGCCGAATGCATTCGCGCACGCCATCATTCGCTCCCCGGACGAGATAGATCGCACCGAGCTGAGCGAAGACTTCGAGCAACAGGTCATCGCGGTCCACCTGCTCGATCCGGGGCATCAGCGACAGCAGCAGGTCCCGCGCCGCGGTCTCGTCGGCCGCGAACGCCAAGTGCTGCGCCTGTTCCAGGGCACGCTGCAGGTCGCCGGAGGTCGACACGGCTGCATCATAAGTCCGAAACGGCCGTCCAGTCCGGAACGGCGGGCATGCTGTGCATGCCCGCCGGCCCGAACCGCCCCTGATCAGCCGCACGAGACCTTGATGTTGAAGTCCTTGGTGATCATTCCGGCCATCGGGTTCTTCAGGTCGGCGCCCTGCGCCTGACCGCTGATGGTGTAGGTCTTGCCGTCCACCGACACCTTCGCCGAACCCACCTTGGAGCCCATGTTGTCGGCGACCGACAGGGCGTTGCCGTCGACGACCATGGCCAGCGACTCAACGGTGGGCGGGTTGCCGTCGGCCATCACCACCGCCAGCGCCTGCTGGCCGCCGGTGGAACCACTGCCGATGTTGATCTTGCCGCCCTGCTTGACGCAGGTGACCGAGGAGGGGTTCAGACCGGGCAGGTCCGAGCCGCCGACCTTGACCTCGGTTCCCGCGCCGCCGTTGGTGGCAACGCTCGCCGGGCCGTTCGATGCCGGGCTGGCACTGTGGCCGCCGCTGGAACACCCGACCAGCGCCGACGCGCAGCCAAGGGTTCCGATCGCCACCGCGATAACACGCTTCACTGGAGTTCCTTCCGTCATGCGCCGCCCCGATGGCGTCGTCATGCCAGAAGTACAGATCCCCGCTGCCGCTACCGATCCCAATTATCGTTGCGGCATGGCAAGCGTGAAGTGGCTGGAAAAGCCGGAGAGCCACGACTTCCCGGCCGCCGCCGACTATCTGGCACTGCTGGCGGACGTGCACACCGTCAACGAGCTGACCGAGCGACTCCGGGCCGGCGGCGTCGTGCACAAGAAGGCCAAGGACATACTGCGGGCGGCGCGGTTGAGGTTGCTCGACGCGGACAATCCGCACGTGGCCGCGGACCTGGCGAAGATCAAGAAGGGGCAACCGCTCTCGCCCATCCTGCTGATCCGCGGGAACTATGCGACCGGTGTCCCGTTGCAGATCGCGGACGGCTACCACCGGGTGTGCGCGACTTACCACACCGACGAGAACACCGATATTCCGGTCGTTCTGGTCTAGCGGCCGCGGCGCCGCTGAGGAGCTACTCCTCGACCGCGACGCCGCCCCTGGTGCGACGGCGGCGGTGCGAGGTCTTGCCGGTGGGGCGGCGGTTGCGCAGCCGCGCGGAAGACTCAGCGGTCTCGGACGCAGTCTCGGAGGCCTTCTCGGAAACTGGCGTCTCGACGGTCTCGTCGGATGTCTTTTCCTTGCTCAGGGCCGGTGCGGGCGCCTCGACGGTTTCGGCGGTGGCCTCGTCCTCGGTCTCGGCGGTGACCGTCTCGGCGTCCTCGGTCTCTTCGGGGGCGTCTTCCGATGCCTCGTCTGATTCCGTGTCCTCTGCGGTTTCGGCGGCCTCGTCCGTGTCCTCGGCGGCCTCGTCCGTGTCCTCGGAGTCCTCGTCCTCGCCTGTGTCCTCGTCGTCCTCAGCGGCGACCGCGCCGGCCTTTCCGCGCTTCTTGCCGCGAGCCCGGCGTTCCTTGACCTTCTTGGGCTTGATCGGTTTCGGCGGCGGCGGCGGCAGCTCAGCGACGAACGACAGGTAGAACGCGAAGAATCCGAGCACGCCGATCGCGGCGGCGGCCCCGTAGATCGCGAACAACCATTGCCCGGCAGTGTCCAGGCTGAACCAGTGTTCGCTGATCGCGGTGCCGATGATCAGCACCCCGGCCAGCACATGCGCGACGATCGAGCAGGTTCTGATGGTCAGCGCCAGCTGGGGTACGGCCAATTCCGGCTTGCGGGTGCGCAGCAGCGTGAACACCACCGGCAGGGCGGCCAGGCCCAGCAGGGCGCCGGTCACGATGCGCAGCGTCATCCCCGCGCCGCTGCTGATGTCGCCCATCAACTCGGGCCACCGCGGCAGGACGAAATAGAAGTAGAGGACGCCGGCGCCGATCGTGAACGATGCGTGCCACAGGATGGCGACCTTGCGCCCCATATAACTCCCTCAAGCTGGTGAACCCAAGCCGCCGAGAATGACCGGGCCCGACAGCCGGTTCCGGTATCGGTCCTGGTCAAACGGCAGACCGTGCAGCGGAGGATGCGGGATTTGAACCCGCGAGGGCTGTTAACCCAACCCGCGTTCCAGGCGAGCGCCATAGGCCACTAGGCGAATCCTCCGTGGTCATGGTAGCTGCTGATGCGGGCCGGGTGTTCCCGCGGCCGTCGCCACGCCGGGAAAGCCAGGTACTACACTCGCCGGTGGACCCCGCGCGGCGTCTATCCTGTGAACTCCCCCAGGGCCGGAAGGCAGCAAGGGTCAATGGGCTCTGTCGGGTGCGCGGGGTCCCCTTATGCCCACACTCGATATGCGTTTTCGATGGGAAGGGTCCCTGGTGTCGTTCGACTCCCTCAGCCCTGCGGAGCTCTCGGTTCTGCACGCACGCCACCAGCAGGAATACGCGGACCTGCAAGCCAAGAAGCTGTCCTTGGACCTCACCCGCGGAAAGCCGTCGCCCGAGCAGCTCGACCTGTCCAACCGGTTGCTGTCGATGCCCGGGGACGACTTCCGCGACGCGGAAGGAACCGACACCCGCAACTACGGCGGGCTGCACGGGCTGCCGGGACTGCGCGAGATCTTCGCCGAACTGCTCGGCCTGCCCGTGCAGAACCTGATCGCGGGCAACAACGCGAGCCTCGAATTCATGCACGACGCCGTCGTCTTCTCCATGCTGCACGGCGGCGTCGATTCGCCGCGGCCCTGGAAGGACGAGCCGGCGGTCAAGTTCCTCTGCCCGGTTCCCGGTTACGACCGGCATTTCTCCATCACCGAGACGATGGGCATCGAGATGATCCCGGTCCCGATGGTCGAGGACGGCCCCGACGTCGACCTGATCGAAGAACTGGTCGCGGCCGACCCCGCGATCAAGGGGATGTGGACCGTACCGGTTTTCGGCAACCCCACCGGCATCACCTACTCGTGGGAGACCGTGCGACGGCTGGTGCAGATGCGGACCGCGGCGCCCGACTTCCGGCTGTTCTGGGACAACGCCTACGCGGTGCACACGCTGACGCACGACTTCGTCCGCCAGGTGGACGTGCTGGGCCTCGCCACCAAGGCCGGCAACCCCAACCGGCCCTACATCTTCGCCTCCACCTCGAAGATCACCTTCGCCGGTGCCGGGGTGGCCTTCTTCGGCGGCTCGCTCGGCAACATCGCGTGGTATCTGCAGTACGCCGCGAAGCGGTCGATCGGCCCGGACAAGGTGAACCAGCTGCGGCACCTGCGCTTCTTCGGCGACGCCGACGGGGTGCGGCTGCACATGCAGCGTCACCAGGAGATCCTGGCGCCGAAGTTCGCCCTGGTGGCCGAGATCCTGTCGCAACGGCTGGGCGATTCGAAGATCGCCTCGTGGACCGATCCCAAGGGCGGCTACTTCGTCAGCCTCGACGTCCTGCCCGGCACGGCCCGCCGGACCGTCGCCCTGGCCAAGGACGCGGGCATCGCGGTCACCGAGGCGGGCGCGTCGTTCCCGTACCGCAAGGACCCGGACGACAAGAACATCCGCATCGCCCCGTCCTTCCCGTCGCTGCCGGACCTGCGGGATGCGGTCGACGGGCTGTCGACGTGTGCGTTGCTGGCCGCGACGGAGTCGCTGCTTTAGCAGTTGACTCTGCGCTCATGGCGCAGCAGTGCGAGTGGCCTCCGCCCTGAGCGCAGCACCAACACCTTGCTTGCGCGAAAGATCCTTGCGCAGTCTTGCGGGGGCGTAAATTGTCGACACATCTTGCTGCCGCGGCAGGCGGGTGCTGCGCGGTCTGATGGTTTGGAGGCGTCGTGCTGTCCTTTGTCGTGGTTGAGCCAGAAGTGGTCGCGGCGCTCTCGGCCCAGGCAGCCGGAATAGGTGCGGCGACTACATCGGCTTCGGTGGCGGCGGCGCCGGCGACGGTGGGATTGCTTCCGGCAGCGGCCGACGAGGTGTCGGCGGCGGTGGCGCGCCTTTTCGGTGGCTTCGGGCAGGAGTTCCAGGAACTCGGCGCGCAGGCGGGGCTGGTTCACGAACGCTTCGTGCAGGCATTGAAGGCGAGTTCGGTGGCGTATGCCGCTGCCGAGGCGGCGAATCTATCGGCACTGCAGGGTGTGGAGCAGTCGGTGGTGGGTGTGATCAATGCCCCCACGCTGGCGCTGTTGGGGCGTCCGCTGATCGGGGATGGTGTGAGCGGGGCGGCGGGGAGCGGGCAGGCCGGCGGGGATGGCGGGTTGTTGTGGGGTAACGGCGGCGCCGGGGGCTCAGGAGCGGCCGGGCAAGCGGGCGGCAGCGGTGGGGCCGCGGGGCTGTTCGGAAGTGGCGGTGCCGGCGGTGCGGGTGGTCCTGGTGTCGGAGGCGGTGCCGGGGGTGCGGGCGGTGCGGGTGGGGCCGGCGGGTGGTTAGCAGGATCCGGCGGGACAGGCGGGGCTGGAGGCGGCGGTGCTCTCAGCCCGACTGGCGTCGGCGGTGCGGGTGGTGCTGGCGGTGCCGGCGGCGTGGCACGTGCGCTGGTGTTCGGGCTCGGCGGTGCCGGCGGGTCCGGCGGTGCCGGTGGGCTGACGTTGGCGGTAGGTTTCGCCGGTGCTCTGGGTGGCGGTGCGGGTGATGTGGGGTTTGCCGGGGGTGCAGGCGGTCACGGTGGAGCCGGGGGCGCAAGTTCTGGATTGTTCGGGGTCGGCGGCACCGGTGGCGCCGGCGGATATGGCGGCGCCGGGGGCGCAGGCGGGACCGGTGGATTGAGTGCGACCTGGGCTGTGGCGGGTGGTACCGGCGGGATCGGCGGTGCGGGTGGCGACGGCGGGCTCGCTGGGTCGGGGGGAGCCGCCGGACTCTTCGGGTCGGGGTTGCTGGGGGCGCCGGGATCTGCGGGGACGCCCGGTCTAGGTGGCACCGGCGGGGTCGGCGGAGGCGGTGGTCAAGGCGGTGCCGCCGCTGCCGGATTCAGTGCTGCGGGTAAGGCGGGTGGCATCGGCACTGCCAGCGGTGGGCAGATCGGCGGGCTCGGCGGGGTAGGCGGTGACGGTGGCTCCGGGGGCAAGGTGGCCACCATCACCGGATTTCATGTGCCGGTGGGAATCGCAGTCAATCCCGGCGACGGCGTCTATGTCACCAACAGCGGGAATGACACGGTGTCGGTGATCGATCCGACCACCAATGCCGTGACCTGGTCAGGAATCGCTGTCGGCAATCAACCAAGAGCGGTGGCGGTCAGTCCAAACCCAGGTCACTACGTCTATGTGGCCAACAACGGCGGCAACAGCGTGTCGGTCATCGATCCGTCATCGCATTCCGTGATCGGGTCAGCGATCCCCGTCGGCGCCGACCCTATCGCGGTGGCAGTCAAGCCAGACCCGGGCGGATACGTCTATGTGACCAACTCCACCGGCAACACCGTCCGGGTCATCGATCCGCCATTGAATACCGTTACGTCCATAGGCGTCGGCTCGGGCCCGGACGGGGTGGCGATCAACCCCGGAGGCGATGTCTACGTCACCAACGCCGCAAGCAACACAGTGTCGGTGATCGATCCGAACGGCAATACCGTGATCGGGTCGATCAGTGTCGGCCCCTATCCGAGGGGGGTTGCCGTCGACTCAGTTGGCCACGTCTTCGTTGCGAACACTCTCGGCAACACCGTGTCCATGATCAACTCTTTCAGCAATACCGTCATGGGATCAGCGATCGGAGTGGGTCAGTCACCGTTCGGGGTGGCGGTCAGCCCCGTCAACGACTATGTCTTCGTCACCAACTACGACAGCAACACCGTGTCGGTGATCAATCCGATCACCCACACCGTCTCCGCCACCATCGGCGTCGGCTCTAATCCATGGGGTGTGGCGGTCGACACTGGCACCGGCGCGGTGTATGTCGCCAACATGTTCAGCAACACGGTTTCGGTGATCAGCGCATAACGTCCGCCTCGCGACCTCCGGGGCGCGCATCGTCACCGGGCGTGGGTAGCCTGCTCCCGTGGCCCTCTACCGCAAGTACCGACCGGCAACCTTCGCCGAGGTGGTGGGGCAGGAGCACGTCACCGAGCCGCTGTCCGTCGCCCTGCAGGCGGGCCGGATCAACCACGCTTATCTGTTCTCCGGGCCGCGCGGTTGTGGAAAGACGTCCTCGGCGCGCATCCTGGCGCGATCGCTGAACTGTGAGCAGGGCCCGACGCCCACTCCGTGTGGCGTCTGCGACTCCTGCCAGGCGCTGGCACCCAACGCACCCGGCAGCATCGACGTCGTCGAACTCGACGCGGCCAGCCACGGTGGCGTCGACGACACCCGCGAATTGCGCGACCGCGCCTTCTACGCGCCCGCGCAGTCGCGCTACCGCGTCTTCATCGTCGACGAGGCGCACATGGTGACCACTGCCGGCTTCAACGCGCTGCTCAAGATCGTCGAGGAGCCGCCCGAACACCTCATCTTCATCTTCGCCACCACCGAACCGGAGAAGGTGCTGCCGACCATCCGGTCCCGGACCCACCACTATCCGTTCCGGCTGCTGCCGCCGCGAACGATGCGGGCGCTGATCGGGCGCATCTGCGAGCAGGAAGGTGTGGTCGTCGACGAGGCGGTATATCCGCTCGTCATCCGGGCGGGCGGCGGTTCGCCGAGGGACACCCTCTCGGTGCTGGACCAGCTGGTCGCCGGATCCGACGGCGGCCGGGTGCACTACCAGCGGGCCCTGGGCCTGCTCGGCGCCACCGACGTGGCCCTGATCGACGACGCCGTCGACGCGCTCGGCGCGGGCGACGCCGCGGCGTTGTTCGGAGCCGTCGAGTCGGTGATCGACGCGGGCCACGACCCGCGGCGCTTCGCCACCGACCTGCTGGAGCGCTTCCGCGACCTGATCGTGCTGCAGGCGGTGCCCGACGCGGTGTCCCGCGGCGTGGTCGACGCCCCGGAGGACGTCCTGGACCGGATGCGCGAGCAGGCGGCCCGGATCGGTCCGGCCACCCTGACCCGGTACGCCGAGGTGGTGCAGGCCGGCCTCGGCGAGATGCGCGGAGCGACGGCGCCGCGGCTGCTACTGGAAGTGGTGTGCGCCCGCCTGCTGCTGCCCTCGGCCTCCGACGCCGAGTCGGCGCTGCTGCAACGCGTCGAACGCATCGAGACCCGGCTGGCCATGTCCATCCCGGCCGCCGATGCCGAACCTGCCGCAGCCGCGGCTCCGGCCCGTCCGGTGCCGGTGCGCCGCTCGGTCCAGCGGCCGTCCACCCCGCCACCGGAGCCCGCCCCGGCGCCGGAGCCCAAGCCGGAACCGCCACCACCCCCGCCCACGTCGGCACCGCCGCCCCCGCCGGCACCGGCACCTGCCCCCGCAGCGGCCCCGCCGCCGGCGGCAGCGGCCCCGGGTGAACTCAATGCGGCGGCGGTGCGAAGCATGTGGCCGACGGTGCGCGACAAGGTCCGCGAGCGCAGCCGCACCACCGCGGTGATGCTTTCCGGCGCCACGGTTTTGGCCGTGGAGGGCGACACGCTGGTGCTGACGCACGAGGCGGCGCCGCTGGCCAAGAGGCTGTCCGAACAACGCAACGCCGACGTCATCGTCGAGGCGCTCAAAGACGCCCTCGGGGTGAACTGGCGGGTCCGTTGCGAGACCGGCCCGCCGGCCGTGGCGGACATCAGCGCGGCGCCGGCCAGGGTGGAAGAGCCTGTGCCCGAGCCGGATTCCCTTCAGCGCGACGAAGAGGAAAGCATGCTCGCCGAAGCCGGCCGCACCGATCCGTCGGAGCCGCGTCGCGATCCCGAAGAGGTCGCCCTCGAGTTGCTGCAGAGCGAGTTGGGCGCCCGACGCATCGAGGGCTGACGGCGAGTGCACCACCGGCGAGTGCGGCCTCCCGAACAAGGCACCCCTGAGCGCAGCGGTGTTATCAGGTTGCAGCATAGAGATGTTCGCGAACCCTACCCGGGGCCGAAAGACCCTTTACCGGTGCCGCCGAGGTAGCGCAGTATGTCCGACAGTCGAACTGAACCAGAGCGGTCCATGGAGTCACAACGATGACCGAACCCGCGCACCAGCCCCAATCTCCTTGCCCAGCAACGCAAACGTCGCCGCCGCAGTACCCCGGCTTCACTCCGCGGGTCCCCCGCCCGAAGAACGGTCTTGGGACGGCTGCGTTGGTGATCGCGGTCATCGCGTGGGCGGTGGACTTAACGGTGTTTCCGTTGGGGAAAGCTTGGCCGATTCTCGGCGGGTCGGTCCTGGGCGTCGTGGCGGTGGTGGTCGGGGGTGCCGCCCTGCGCCGTGCCCGGCGCGGCGAGGCCGGCGGTAGCCGCTTCGCGATCGCTGGGATCGTGCTGGGTTTCGCTGCGCTCATGGCCGGAATCGCGCTGGGAGTCCTTGCGATGATCGGTTTTGCGCTTTTTACGTGGCTGTACGCCTTGATGGAGGGCAATTGATGCGGTCCCGCAGCGCCGCCCTACGTATGGTGGTCCACGACAACGGCTACCTAGCAGAGGAGTGACACCTGATGGGACAGGTGAAAGCAACCAGCACCGTCTTGATCCAGGCGGAGCCCGCGAAGGTGCTCGACGCGGTCGCCGACTACAAAACCGTCCGCCCGAAGATCCTCTCACCGCAGTACAGCGAGTACGAGGTGCTCGAGGGCGGACAGGGGCAGGGGACCGTGGCCAAGTGGCGCCTGCAGGCGACCGAGTCGCGGGTACGCAACGTGCAGGTCAGTGTGGACGTCGCGGGTCACACCGTCATCGAGAAGGACGCCAATTCGTCGATGGTGATCAATTGGACGGTGGCTCCCGCTGGACCGGGATCCAGCGTCACCGTCACCACCACCTGGACCGGTGCCGGCGGGGTCAAAGGTTTTTTCGAGAAGACCTTCGCACCGCTCGGGCTGAAGAAGATCCAGGGCCAGGTGCTGGACAACCTGAAAAAGGAAGTCGAGGGCTAAAGGGGTTGAGAGGGCTGACCCGGCTAGCGCGCCTGCCCCTGGGTTGCCAGGAATCCCGCGACGCCCCGCACCAGCGCGTCGGCGTACTTCTGCCGGCCCTCTGCGGACTCCATCAGCGCTGAGTCCGCGGGATTCTTCATATTGCCCAGTTCCACCAGGACCGACGGGTACTGCGCCAGGTTGAGCCCGGCCAGATCCGCGCGGCCGTAGAGGCCGCCCTGCCCGATGTAGTTGGCCGGCGGGATGCCCGATGCCTGCAGCTGGTCACGCATGACGCGGGCGAACTGCACCGACGGCCCCGACTGGGCGGCGTTCAGCGGCGGGGACGAATAGTTGACGTGGAAACCGCGTCCCGACGCCGGGCCGCCGTCGCCGTGCAGGCTGACGATGGCGTTGGGGTGCAGCGCGTTGGCCATGTTGGCGCGTTCGTCGACGCACGGGCCCAGGGCGTTGTCATTGCCGCGCGACATCGCCGTGCGTACGCCAAGCGCGTTCAGCGCGGCGCGCAGCCGCAGCGCGGTGTCCCAGGTGAAGGTGTGCTCCGGATATCCGCTGTTGGTCGACGTGCCGCTGGCCTGGCAGTCCTTGGTGCCGCCCCTGCCCGTAGGCACCTGACGCCCGATGGAGGCGTCGTTGGCGCCGTTGTGGCCGGGATCGATGAACACCACCATTCCCGCGAGGTTGGCCGGCGCCGCGGCGGCGCTGGGCATCAGCGGCTGGGCAGCAGCAACGAGCACCCCGATGAGCATGGCTAACCCGACACGCAGGCCTACACGTACGTCCACTGCGCCAAGGTAACGCGGTGCGGACTACGCTGAATGTTTCAAATCGCCCGACAACCGCAGGCGAAACCAACTCGAGACCAAGATGCGAGGGGACTGTCATGCAACCCGGAGGCGATATGTCGCAGCTGCTGGCGCAGGCACAGCAGATGCAGCAGAAACTATTGGAAGCCCAACAGCAGTTGGCTAACTCCGAGGTGCACGGTCAAGCCGGCGGGGGACTGGTCAAGGTCGTCGTAAAGGGCAGCGGTGAAGTCATCGGCGTGACGATCGACCCCAAGGTCGTCAACCCGGACGACATCGAGACCCTGCAGGACCTGATCGTCGGCGCCATGGGCGACGCGTCCAGGCAGGTCACCACGATGGCGCAGGAGCGCCTCGGTGCGCTGGCCGGTGGCATGCGCCCGCCCGCCCCTCCGGGACCGCCGCCCGGTGTGCCGGGGGTCTGATCTGCGGAATGTTTGAGGGACCGGTTCAGGATCTGATCGACGAGCTCGGCAAGCTGCCGGGCATCGGACCCAAGAGCGCGCAACGCATCGCTTTCCATCTGTTGTCGGTGGAACCGCCGGACATCGACCGGCTGACCGCCGTGCTGGGCAAGGTCCGCGACGGCGTCCGGTTCTGCGCGGTCTGCGGCAACGTGTCCGACGACGAGCGGTGCCGGATCTGTGCCGATCCCCGCCGCGACGGCTCGCTGGTGTGTGTGGTCGAGGAGCCGAAGGACATCCAGGCCGTCGAGCGCACCCGGGAATTCCGTGGTCGCTACCACGTCCTGGGTGGTGCGCTGGATCCCCTGTCGGGAATCGGGCCCGAGCAGCTGCGGATCCGGGAGCTGCTGACCCGTATTGGTCAGCGCGTCGACGACGTCGACATCGCCGAGGTGATCATCGCCACCGACCCCAACACCGAGGGCGAGGCGACCGCCACATACCTGGTCCGGATGCTGCGCGACATCCCCGGCCTGACCGTGACGCGCATCGCGTCCGGATTGCCGATGGGCGGTGACTTGGAGTTCGCCGACGAGCTGACGCTGGGCCGTGCGCTGACGGGCCGCCGGGCCATGGTCTGACCCAGGATCAGGTCACGATCACCTGGTCACGACGGCGAAATTGCCGCTGGTGGCCCACGCCGCCTCGAAGGTGGCCAGCGAGACCTGCTCGTCGCGGCCGGCCTTGATGCCGCTGTCGTTGAGATGCACCATGTCGCCTCGGGTGTCGATGCCGGTGACGACCACGAAGTGGTTCTCCCGGCTGCGGTCGCCGCCCTCGTCCCAGAGGATTCTGTTGTTGACCCCGGCGATCACCTTGCGGCCCTGATCCAGGGCACGTTCCAGCGCGGGTCGGTCGGTCTTGATCCCGTCGGACGCGATGCCGTAGTGCGCGAGCAGCACCGGCAGGTCCCGGTTGCTGGTCCGGTTGCCCGGGGCGTAGATCGGTCCGGCATGGGAGCTGCTGGGGATGTTGCCGGCCGCGCCGTCGATCTCCTCCTCCGAGATCTCGTTGCCGGTGAGCTGGCCGATCACGTCGGCGACGGCCATCTCCCCGCAGTCGCGGTCCTGCTTCTGATAGCGCCAGTACGCTGCGGCCGCGCCCGGGTCGCCGTGCATCCCGCTGGTGTTCGGGTCGGCCTGGGCGGTGTAGGGGCATCCGAGTAGCGAGCAGGCCACGGCCGCCAGCCCAACGACTCTGGCACTGGCCTTGAAATCAGGGGCCTTGAAATCAGGGGCCATGGCGATCCATTTCTTCCAGCCCCCGAGGGGATTCTAAATCCGTGCCGGTGTCCTGATAACGCTTCGGCCACGACGGACGAAATGCATTACTGAGCCACCGCAATCGGACCCGTGGCGGAAGGGATGGCGATGTCGTTCGTCAGCGCAAGACCGGAACTGCTCGAGGCGGCATCGGCGGATCTGGCAGGAATCGGCTCCACCCTCGCGGCGGCCAACGCCTCCGCGGCGGTGCCGACGATGGCCGTGCCGGCGCCGGGCGCGGACGGGGTGTCGGCGGCGATATCGGCGATGTTCGGCTGGCACGGCCAGGCTTATCAGCAACTGAGCGCGCAGGCCGGGGCTTTCCATGAGCAGTTCGTGCAGCTGCTGCGGGCGGGCGCGCAGTCCTATGCGACCGTGGACGCCGCCAACCAGGCGGCGTTGCAGGCCGAAACCGTGGTGAGTGGCGGCGCCGGCGCGGCGGGGCCCGTAGCGGGGCTGGAAAGCCAGATCACGCCGGTGGCCGGTCATGCGATCGCGGCGGACACACCTCTGTATGCGGCGCTGGCCAACAGCCCCGCGTTCGAGGGCCTGGGCGACTGGCTCCAGGCGTTCTAGGCTCCCAGCCGCTCGCGGCGCAACAAGTCCACCTCGGGTAGCTCCAGCGGCGCCAACTCGCCGACCACCTGGCTCAACAGATGGTCGGCCAGCTCCGGATTGCGCGCCAGGCACGGCCCGTGCATGTAGGTCGCCACCACACTGCCCTGCACCACGCCGTCAAAACCGTCCCCGGCCCGGTTGCCCGCGCCCCTGGTGACCGCGGCCAACGGAGACGCGGCCGGTCCGAGCACCGTCCCACCGCGGTGGTTCTCGAAACCCGTCAACCGCTGAGTCAAACCGGGCAGCAGCGGCTTGGACACCAGCTCGCCGATGGTCCGGGTGTCCTGCGGCGACGTCGTCGCGTCCAGCATGCCGACACCGTCCACCCGTTCGCCCGACGACGTTTCGTACCAGTGGCCCAGCACCTGGACTGCGGCGCAGATGGCCAGCACCGGTGCCCCGCGGTCGGCCGCACGCTGCAGGCCCGGGTACTGCAGCAGATGCCGAGTGGCCAGTCGCTGGGCGTAGTCTTCGGCGCCGCCCAGTGTGTAGAGGTCCAGCGAGTCGGGCACCGGATCGGCCAGCGTGATCTCGACGATCTCGGCGGGGATGCCGCGCAGCAGCAACCGCTGCCGCAGCACCACCGCGTTGCCGCCGTCGCCGTAGGTGCCCATGACGTCGGGCAGGACCAGGCCGATCCGCACAGTTTCAGCCACGTCGCGTCAACCTCCGGTTGAGCTGCAGGAACGCGGTGTAATTGGCGACCACCTCGACCCGCCCGGGCGGGCAGGACTCGATGGCCGCCACCGTGTCGTGCACTAGCGTGTGCTCGACGCCGGCGTACCCGAGCCGCACCGCGAGATCGGTGCCGCGTTCGCCCGCGGCCACCACCCGGGTCTGTTCGAAGTGCTCGAAGCGCACGTCCCAAAGCCAGGACAGGTCCTCGCCGTCGGGCACCTGGCCGTTGACCGCGATCACCACGCCGTCCGCGTGCTTGTCCACCATCGACAGCGCCTCCTGCCAGCCGGCCGGGTTTTTGGCCAGCAGGATCCGCGCGTCGTGCGTCCCGACCCGGACCGTCCGGTACCGTCCCGCGACTTCGTCGACCATGCAGACGGCCGCCACCGCCTTGGCCGGGTCGGCGCCCAGCGCGACGGCGGCGGCGACTGCCTGGGCGGCGTTGCCGCGGTTCACCGTTCCGGGCAGCGCCAGGCGCATCGGCACCGCCAGCCCGTCGGGTCCGAACAGCGTCTGGTCGTCGAACCACCACTGCGGGTCGGGCCGCTTGAAGTCGGCGCCCGTGGAATACCAATGACCCTCTTCACGAACGATCACCTCGCCGCTGCGGGGGCAACTCACCGAGTCGTTCGCCCATGAGCCGCCCGCGGCCACCCACACCACATTCGGGCTGTCGTAGGCGGCCGAGGTCATCAACACGTCGTCACAGTTGGCCACCACGACCGCGTCCGGATGCCGCGCCAGGCCGCTTCGCAGGGTCCGCTCGATGACGTTGATCTCGCCGACCCGGTCGAGCTGATCGCGCGAGAGGTTGAGCAGCACGAGGGCGGTCGGTTCGACCGCATCCGACACGTGCGGCACGTGCATCTCGTCGACTTCCAGCGCCGCCAGTCCGGCCCGCCGATCCGCCGCAAGGGCCGCCACCAGGCCGGCGTCCATGTTGGCGCCCTCGGCGTTGGTGGCCACGGCCCCCAGCGTGCTCAGGGCCGCCGCGGTCATCCGGGTGGTGGTCGACTTGCCGTTGGTGCCGGTGATGATGACCGTGCGCCGGCCCACCCCGAGCTGCCGCAATATCGACCGGTCCAGTGTCATGGCAACCAGTCCGCCGATCATGGCGCCGGCGCCGCGGCCGGTGACTCGCGACGCCCACCGCGCGCTTGCGCCGGCGGCAAGTGCCAGACGTGCGCGCGTGGTGATCACCCGCGCAGTTTAAGGGGGGACACGACGGCGCAGCGAACCAGCGATGTCGGTCAGACGTGCCATTCTCAAGGCATGAACCGGATGTCCTGGGGTCGGCCGGCGCGGGAGCCGGACGCGGGATGGGCCGTCATCGACGTCGAGACCTCGGGTTTTCGCCCGGGTCAGGCCAGGGTCATCAGCGTCGCGGCGCTGGGCCTGGACGCCGGCGGCCGCGTCGAACAGTCATTTGTGAGCTTGCTCAACCCGGGAGTGGATCCCGGTCCCACCCATGTGCACGGGCTCACCGCCGCGATGCTGGAAGATCAGCCACAGTTCGCCGACATCGTCGGCGACCTGACCGAGGTATTGCGCGGCCGCACCCTGGTCGCGCACAACGTCGCCTTCGACTATTCGTTCCTGGCCGCCGAAGCCGAGATCGCCGAGGCGGAACTGCCTATCGACTCCGTCATGTGCACGGTTGAGCTGGCCCGCCGGCTCGAACTCGGTGTGGACAATCTGAGGCTGGAGACGCTGGCCGCGCACTGGGGCGTCACCCAGGAACGCCCGCATGACGCGTTCGACGACGCGATGGTGCTGACCGGCATCCTGGGGCCCGCGCTCGAGCGGGCGCGGGACCGCGACATCTGGCTGCCGGTGCGGCCGGTGACCCGGCACCGCTGGCCCAACGGCCGGGTGACGCACGATGAGCTGCGACCGCTCAAGGCGCTCGCCGCCCGGATGCCCTGTCCGTATCTGAACCCCGGCCGCTATGTGCGGGGCAGGCCCCTGGTCCAGGGCATGCGGGTGGCCCTGGCGGCCGAGGTGCGACGGACGCATGAGGAGCTCGTCGAGCGAATGCTGTACGCCGGGCTGGCCTACAGCGACGACGTCGACCGGGAAACCTCTCTGGTGGTGTGCAACGAAGCCGCTCCCGAGCAGGGCAAGGGCTATCACGCCCTGCAACTCGGCGTGCCGGTGGTCTCCGACGTGCAGTTCATGGACGGCGTGGGCGCGGTGGTGGGCGGTCGCAGCATGGAGGAGTTCGCCGACACCGCGATGGTCGACGAGCAGTTCGCACTGTTCTGAAGCACTCCAGTAGCGGTGGCTACGTTTTTCAGGGGCCGCCGCGCCAGTGTTCGATGCGGTGATGGTCCGGGGTGAACCCGTGATCGACGCCCCACAACACGGCCTGCGTGCGGCTTTCGGCCCCGATCTTCCGGTAGATCGTCCGGATGTAGGACTTCACGGTGTTGGGGCTCAGGTAGGTCAGCCGGGCGACGTCGGCATTGCTCTTGCCCTGGGTGATCAACGCCAGGATCTCCGCCTCCCGGTCGCTGAGCCCTTCGCCGCGTCCGGGCCAGTCTAGGCCGGGTGCGCTGCGGGCCCGCATCGCTACGTCGCTGATCACCACGTCCCCGGCGTGCACGGCTTCCAGCGCGGCAACGAGTTCGCGGGCGGGCAGCGTCTTCGACAGGTAACCATGGGCACCGTGGCGCCGCGCGCTCTCGATGAGGTCCGGGTGAAAGTTCCAGGTGTACACCACAACTCGGTGTGACCGGGGGTTGGCCACCAGGTGCCCGATCTCTTCGTGATCGGACTCGGGCTGCGCGAACGAGTCGTAGAGGACGATGTCCACCGCGTCCTCGACGGGCATGGAGGCGTCGAGTTCGGCGATCACGATGCGGTCGCGGTACGGGTCGAGCATGTTGGCCACGCCCTTGACGACGACGTCGTAGTCGTCCACGAGCGCAATCGTGATCGGTGTGCCGGATGCTGGCGGCATGCCGGGGAGATTACCCCCTTAGGGGTGTATTGGTACCCCCCGTAAGGGTGGTCGACTGAATTGGTCACTGCCCCAACGAAAGGCGGGACCTATTACTTCCGATTTCGCGATCGACGTTTAGCCCTGGGGCAGACGGCTATTCAACATATGTACGAGAGGAGCGCGAAATGCCCACTTGGGAAACGATTTTGATTGCGGTCTTCGCCGTAATCGCCGTCGCCCTGCTGATCGGCGCGATCGGCTATGCAATGAATCGCCGCAGGACACAGCGGCTGCGGCAGCACTACGGTCCGGAATACGAGCGCCTGGTATCGGAGGCCGGCGGCCAGAGAGCAGCGGAGAAGGAGCTGATCGCGCGGGAACACAAGCGGGAGAAGCTCAACATCGTTCCGTTGCCGCCTGCCGCGCGGTCGGATTTCACCACCCGCTGGAATCAAGTGCAGACGGCGTTCGTTGACAACCCCACCGCTGCCGTCGGCGTCGCGGATCGGCTGGTGACCGACGTGATGCGTCAAAGGGGCTATCCCGTAGACGATTTCGACCAGCGAGCGGCCGACATCTCGGTGGACCATCCGCAGATCGTCGATAACTACCGCGCCGCGCATGCGGTTCACCTGTCGCAACAGCACGGCGAGGTCAGCACCGAACAGCAGCGAGAAGCGTTCGTCCACTACCGGGCGCTGTTCGAAAAGCTTTTGGAGACAACACCACAGGAGGCGAAGAAATGACTACGCACGATCAGCGAACCGACATGAGCGGCGCATACGACGATTCCCAGCGGGGTGCATACGACGAGCCCCAGCGGCGCACGTACGACGATTCCCAGCGGGGTGCATACGACGACACCCAGCGGCCCGCATACGACGAATCCCAGCCGCCCGGGTACAACGAATCTCAGCCGACGCCGCCGGCCGAGGAACACGTGCAGCCACAGCAGCAGGCACCCGCGGCCCCGGTGCAGCATTCCCACGACGTGGGCCACGACCAAAGCCAATCATCAACGGAGGAAACGCTTTTCGGTGACGCGGACCTCGCGGATCTGCGGTCCCGGTGGGCCGGCGTGCAAGCCGCCTTCGTCGATGACCCCAAGGACTGCGTCCAGAAGGCCGACGTGTTGGTCTCCGACCTGGTCGACCAGCTCACCACCGGATTCGCGCAGGCGCGGTCGCGGCTGGAAGAGCAGTGGTCACGCGGCGAGGAGGCATCCACCGAAGACCTGCGCCTGGCGCTGATGCACTACCGCGAGTTCTTCGAGCGACTGCTCGCTGTCTAACCCAAGCACGGGCCCGGCCTTCCTTACCCCGGCGAGGCCGGGCCCGCCCCTTGTATGTACTACATCTGTAGTGGTAGCCTCGCGTTCATGACAACCACTACAGGTGTAGTACAACATCAGGAAGACCGCTCCCTCTGGAGTTCGTACCGTCGGCACGGCTACTTCTTCCGGGAAGCGGCCATGATCACCATCGGTTTGGGCGTGATCCTGCATCTCGACCGAGTGCTGCTCGGTGACGCGCTTGCCCTCAATCACCTGGTGACGGTGAGCAGCGATCGGGTCCTACTCGTCCCGATGACATACGCGGCCATCACCGGGATCCTGGTGTGGCGCCGGGTCCGGTTCGCCACCAAACGCGGACGTGCGGTGTTCAGAGCCTCGGTTGTGTATATCGCCGGCAGCGTTCCCCTGCACGTGTACATCTCGTACATCAGCCTGAACGTCGCAATCGTCACTTGGTTCCCGATGTGGTTCAGCTATCTGCTGCTCATCGTCGTCTACCCGGTGTTCCTCACAACGTTCTGGCGGTTGCGCTACGAGCCTGCTACCAAGACTGATTGATGCCCCCGAACCCAGAACGCCGCGCTCAGATCCTCGACACCGCAATCGGCATACTTGCCGCCGAGGGGGTCGGGGGTCTGACGCATCGACATGTTGACGAGCTTGCTGCGTTACCGGCCGGCACCACGTCGAACTACTTCCGCACCCGTCAGTCCCTGCTGGAAGCCACCGCGCACCGCACTGTAGACCTGCACTGGGAACGGGTGCACGCGCTGCAGTCCGCGATCGGGTCGATCACGCTCGACGGGCTGCGCGCACTGATGACACGGATGCTTTCCGACACCGACGAACAGTTTCGCCGCAACACGCTGGCCCGTTTCGAGTTGTTCATGGAAGGCACTCGCCGCCCTGAACTTCGACCGTTCCTTGACGAGCTGCAGAAAGCGGCAGTGAAGTCGGCGACGCTGATCTTCGACGCCGCCGGTATGGATCCCACGGCCGACCAGATGGATGAGCTGAGCCGCCTGCTCAACGGCTACGTCTTCAGCGAGCTCACCATCCCCAGCCGGCTCGACGATGCCGGGCGGGCTCGGCTCGTCGACCGGCTGCTGAAGGCGTTTTTCGACCGCTAACGCGACGCGCGGTTGACCGCCGACACCACCGCCCGCAGCGACGCGGTGGTGATCGACGGCGCGATGCCCACGCCCCACACCGTCCTGCCGGCTACCGACGCCTCCACGTACGCAGCCGCCTGCGCGTCGTCGCCGGCGCTCATCGCGTGCTCGGAGTAGTCCAGCACCGCGACATCGAACCCGACGGTGCCCAGCGCGTGGACGAACGCCGCCAGCGGACCGTTGCCGGTGCCGGTGATCTCGGTCTCCGCCCCGTCGATCTTGACCGTCGCGGCGATGGTGGTGGTGCCGGTGTCTTCCTCAGACGCATCGACCCGTTGCTTGATGCGTTCCAGCGGCAGGATCGGGGCCAGGTACTCCTCGGAGAACGCCTCCCACATCTCCTTGGGCGACACCTCTCCGCCCTCGCCATCGGCCATTTTCTGAATGACTTGGGAGAACTCGATCTGCAGCCGGCGCGGCAGGGCCAGCCCGTGGTCGGCCTTCATGATGTAAGCCACCCCGCCCTTGCCGGACTGCGAGTTGACCCGGATCACCGCTTCGTAGGTGCGCCCGACGTCCTTGGGGTCGATCGGCAGATAAGGCACCTGCCAGAGCATGTCTTCAACGTCGCTGTCGGCGGCATCGGCGTCGAACTTCATCTGGTCCAGGCCCTTGTTGATCGCGTCCTGGTGGCTGCCGGAGAACGCCGTGTAGACCAGGTCCCCGCCGTACGGGTGCCGCTCGTGCACCGGCAGCTGGTTGCAGTACTCGACCGTGCGGCGGATCTCGTCGATGTTGGAGAAGTCGATCTGCGGGTCGACGCCGCGGGAGAACAGATTCAAGCCCAACGTGACCAGGCAGACGTTGCCGGTGCGCTCGCCGTTGCCGAACAGACAGCCCTCGATCCGGTCCGCGCCGGCCTGATAGCCCAATTCGGCTGCGGCGACGGCAGTTCCGCGGTCGTTGTGCGGGTGCAGGCTCAGAATGACCGAGTCGCGGCGGGCCAGGTTGCGGCTCATCCACTCGATCGAGTCGGCGTAGACGTTGGGCGTCGCCATCTCCACGGTGGCCGGCAGGTTGAAGATGATCGGGTTGTCCGGCGTCGGCTGAATGATCTCGCCGACGGCGTCGCACACCTGCTTGGCGTACTCCAACTCGGTCCCGGTGTAGGACTCCGGCGAGTACTCGAACCGCCAGCGGGTGCCCGGGTACTTCGCCGCCTCCTCGACGCACTTGCGGGCGCCGGCGGTGGCGATCTCCTGCACGGCTGCCCGATCGGCCCGGAAGACGACGCGGCGCTGCAGGATCGAGGTGGAGTTGTAGAAGTGCACGATGACGTTCGCCGCGCCTTCGCAGGCCAGGAAGGTGCGCTCGATCAGCTCGGGCCGGCACTGGGTGAGCACCTGGATGGTGACGTCCTCAGGGATGGCGCCGTCGGTGATGATGTCGCGGACGAAGTCGAAATCGGTCTGGCTGGCCGAGGGGAAACCGACCTCGATCTCCTTGTAACCCATGCGGACCAGCAGGTCGAACATGCGGCGCTTGCGGGCCGGGCTCATCGGGTCGATCAGTGCCTGGTTGCCGTCGCGCAGGTCCACCGCGCACCACAGTGGTGCGTTCTCGATGACGCGGTCGGGCCAGGTGCGGTCGGCAACCCGGATGGGCTCGACCTCATCGGCGAACGGACGGTACCGGTTGACCGGCATTGACGTGCCGCGCTGGGGATTCCACGCGGGCTGCCCAGGCCGGGGCGGGCCGGCGGGTTTGTTGATGGTGCGTGCTGAAACGTAAGCGTCGGGTGAATCGGGATTAGTCACGGTAGTTGCTCCGGGGATGTTTGAGAGGGAACCTCAGACCGGCGCATCGCGAACACCCGCGACGGGAAGCCGGTCTGGATCAGACCCCGTCGCGGCGTCCGAGAAGGAGCACCCGCTGCACGGTGTGAACTCTACCGCGATCCGCTCAATCACCCAAAACCACGCATCGGCCTAAATGGTCTCAGAGCCCAAGCGGGCTTATTGACCATCCCCAATCCCACCCGACCATATTGGCAGTCCAGTCAACCGCTCCCATCAGCCACAACGTCCCGACCGTCACGGCGATCGAGGACAGCGTCCCAAGCGCCTGCACGGTCCAATGCCGTCGGCGGAACCACGCCATACCGGCGTCGTAGCGACCGCGCAGATATTTGAGCAGCCGCTGGAAGACACTGAACTCGGTAGCCAGGACGGCCAATCCCAGGAACAAAATTGCCCACCCTGGACCTGGATAGGGGATCGCGATGACGCCCACAGCCAGCAGGGCCAGACCGACGATGCCGACGGCGATGCGATAGGCGACATCGAGCGTGGGCCACTTGCGTAGTCGATCCCGCGTTCGGCGCAAGCGGTGCCGGCTACGGTCTGTTTCTTCATCGGGATCGTGGGCCATACCTCTTGGATATCCACAAATGAGAAACCCACGCGGCGCACCGGCCGTGATGCGTCACAGCGTCGAAATCAATCGAGATGCGCCGCCACGTATTCTGTTGTGGACTTAATTCAGGCCCGTCCAAGACAGGAATTGATCAGTGGCGCTCGTCGTGCAGAAGTACGGCGGATCCTCGGTGTCCGACGCCGACCGGATTCGTCGCGTTGCCGAGCGGATCGTGGAGACCAAGAAGCAGGGCAACGACGTGGTGGTCGTCGTTTCTGCGATGGGTGACACCACCGACGACCTGCTGGACCTGGCTCAACAGGTCTGTCCGGTCCCGCCGCCGCGAGAACTCGACATGCTGCTGACCGCGGGCGAGCGCATCTCCAACGCGCTGGTGGCGATGGCGATCGAGTCTTTGGGCGCCCACGCCCGGTCCTTCACCGGCTCGCAGGCCGGGGTCATCACCACCGGCACCCACGGCAACGCGAAGATCATCGACGTGACGCCGGGACGGCTGCAGGCCGCGCTCGATGAGGGCCGGGTCGTGCTGGTCGCCGGATTCCAGGGCGTCAGCCAGGACACCCGCGACGTCACCACCCTGGGCCGTGGCGGCTCGGACACCACCGCCGTCGCGCTGGCCTCGGCGCTGGGCGCCGACGTGTGTGAGATCTACACCGACGTCGACGGCATCTTCAGCGCCGACCCGCGCATCGTGCCCAATGCCCGCAAGCTCAGCACGGTCACCTTCGAGGAGATGCTCGAAATGGCGGCCTGCGGCGCCAAGGTGCTGATGCTGCGCTGCGTCGAATACGCCCGCCGCTACAACCTTCCGGTGCACGTCCGGTCTTCCTATTCGGACAAAGAGGGCACCGTCGTCGTCGGATCGATCAAGGACACACCTATGGAAAGCCCCCTGCTGACCGGCGTCGCCCACGACCGCAGCGAAGCCAAGGTGACCATCGTCGGGATTCCCGACATCCCCGGGTACGCCGCCAAGGTGTTCCGGGCGGTCGCCGACGCCGACGTGAACATCGACATGGTCCTGCAGAACGTGTCCAAGGTCGAGGACGGCAAGACCGACATCACCTTCACCTGCTCACGCGACAGCGGGCCGGTCGCCGTAGCCAAACTGGACTCGCTCAAGGACGAGATCGGCTTCACCCAGCTGCTCTATGACGACCACATCGGCAAGGTCTCGCTGATCGGCGCCGGCATGCGTAGCCACCCCGGCGTGACGGCGACCTTCTGTGAGGCGCTGGCCGCGGTCGGCGTCAACATCGAGCTGATCTCCACCTCCGAGATCCGCATCTCCGTGCTGTGCCGCGACACCGAACTAGATAAGGCCGTCGTTGCGTTGCACGAGGCGTTCGGGCTCGGCGGCGAGGAGGAGGCGACGGTGTACGCAGGGACGGGGCGATAACGATGGTTGCCGTTGGAGTTGTAGGCGCCACCGGTCAGGTGGGCCAGGTGATGCGCACGCTGCTCGACCAGCGCGACTTCCCGGCCAGCTCGGTGCGGTTCTTCGCCTCAGCCCGCTCGCAGGGCCGCAAACTGCCGTTCCGCGGGCAGGAGATCGAGGTCGAGGACGCCGAGACGGCCGATCCCAGCGGGCTGGACATCGCGTTGTTCTCCGCCGGGGGAGCGATGTCCAAGACGCAGGCGCCGCGGTTCGCCGCCGCCGGTGTGACGGTGATCGACAACTCGTCGGCCTGGCGCAAGGACCCGGACGTGCCGCTGGTGGTCTCCGAGGTGAACTTCAAGCGCGACGCACACCGCCGGCCGAAAGGCATCATCGCCAACCCGAACTGCACCACCATGGCCGCGATGCCGGTGCTCAAGGTGCTGCACGACGAGGCGGGGCTGACCCGCTTCATCGCCTCGTCCTACCAGGCGGTCTCGGGCAGTGGTCTGGCCGGAGTCGAAGAACTGGCGACGCAGGCGCGCGCGGTCATCGACGACGTCGAGCAGTTGGTGCATGACGGCGCCGCCATCGACTTCCCGCCGCCCAGCAAGTACGTGGCACCGATCGCGTTCAATGTGGTGCCGCTGGCGGGTTCGCTGGTCGACGACGGATCGGGTGAGACCGACGAGGACCAGAAATTGCGCTCGGAGAGCCGCAAGATCCTCGGCATTCCTGACCTGCTGGTCAGCGGGACCTGTGTGCGGGTGCCGGTGTTCACCGGCCACTCGCTGTCCATCAATGCCGAATTCGCCCGCCCACTCTCGCCGGAGCGGGCCCGCGAGTTGCTGGCCGATGCGCCGGGGGTGAAGCTGGTCGACGTGCCGACGCCGCTGGCCGCCGCGGGCGTCGACGAATCGCTCGTCGGCCGCATCCGGCAGGACCCGGGGGTGCCGGACGGACGCGGCCTGGCCCTGTTTGTGTCGGGAGACAATCTGCGCAAGGGGGCGGCGCTGAACACGATCCAGATCGCCGAACTGCTGGCCGCCGAGCTGTAGTCGACGGGTGCGCTCCGCCCTGCTCGCGCGGTGCGCCTTCGTTTTGTATTGTGTTGCCTCGCAAGGTCTTTGGCCTGCCCACGCCGACCCGCCGGCGCCCGCGCCGCAGCCGGTGCTGCAGCCGCTGGCACCCGGTCAGGTACTGCGGATGGGACCGGTCGCCGGAACGGGCACTGCCACCGCGGATTACGGCATCGGCGCCACCGACCTGTGTGAGTTCGTCGAATTCCCCAGCCAACTGCTGCAGGTCTGCGGCGACAGCTTCGCCGGCCAGGGCGTGGGATACGGCGGCTGGTATGCCCCGGTCGCCTTGCGCGTCGACACCGACTCCGTCGACGACCCCGACGGCGTTCGCTACACGGGGGTCACCGGCATCAGCCGGCCGTTGCTGGCCGAACCCACACCGCCGGGGGCGTCGCAACTGCCCGCCGGGGTGGTGCAGATCAACCGGCGCAACTATCTGATGGTGGCGACGACGAAGAATCTGGAGCCGCAGAATTCGCGGCTGGTCCGCGTCGACCCGGCCCGCGGCGGGTGGGAGACGGTTGCCGGGTCGGTGCGCACGGCGTCCTTCCAGGGCGGCCGGCAAACCCAGATCAGCGGGTACTACGACCCGATTCCCAGGCCGGACTCGCCGACCGGGTGGGTGTACATCGTGGCCAACAGCTTCACGCGGCGGCAACCGGTGGTGCTGTACCGGGCGACCCCCGAGGCGTTCACCGACCGGTCCCGCTGGCAGGGCTGGTCGGCCGGCGCCGGCTGGAACACGGGATGGAACAAAGCGCCAACGCCGCTCTGGCCCGACCTGGTCGGCGAGATGAGCATCAAACAGATCGACGGCATGACGGTGCTGTCGTATTTCAACGCCACCACCGGCGACATGGAGGTCCGGGTGGCCGCCGATCCCACCGCGCTGGGTTCCGCGCCGGTGACCACGGTGGTGCAGCACGACGACGACTGGCCTGATCCACCCGAAAGCCTCCCGCCGCCGTACGACAACCGGCTCTCCCAGCCCTACGGCGGTTACATCTCACCTGGGTCCACGATCGATGAACTGCGGATATTCGTCAGCCAGTGGGACACCCGAGCGCGCCAGGATGCGCCGTACCGGGTGATTCAGTACGCGGTCAACCCGTTCAAGCCGTGACCTACCGCCAGCCGGGGGGTAGGTCGGCCGCGTGGTTGGGGCACTGGTTACGAGTGGCGGTGAACAGCACGTGCGATGCGTTTTCCGGCGGCATTTTGGTGGAAAGCACCGCATAGGCGTACTGCAAGACGGATTCGCCATATCCGAAGTGGATTGCGCTGTTGCTGTCGTCCATCAACGCGCAGGCTTCGCGCTCGTGGTTGTCATCGGCGTGGGCGATCCCGGCGCCGAACCAGGCCGCCAGGCCGAGTCCCGCGGCGGCCGCGAGCGCTCCGAGATGGTGTCTGGCAGGGGACTGGCGCGTGTGCAATTTCGCGGCGTACATAACGAGCTATACCCGCAGCTAGAGCGGGTCAATCAGGCCTGGCGCCGCCGCTCGGAGACAGTGAGGACTTCGGTCCCTACCGGCTCGCGGCTCGGCCTGTTCGCATAGATATGTCGGACCGCACGTCTGGCGGGGCGAGAGGGGACCGGAACCATGGCGTCAGCCCGGGAGACCAACATCATTGCCCTGCAGTCCCACCGCAAATGGCACGCCGCGAGACGGCGTTCAGTCGAAATCGATGAGGCGATGCGCCGGCATCCGTCGTCCTGGACCGAGGGCGCCGTCGCCAAGGCGCTGTCGATCGTCCCCGGCCCGTCGGCGTAGCGTTCCAGATCCTGCCAGTTCAGGGTCGCTTTCGTGCTCACAGCTGGTACATAACCAGCGCATAGCGGTCACTACTGTTCGGCCCCGATCATTCGTGGCATGAGCGAAATTTCTGACACCCCCACTACGCGGACTTCGACCGCAGTAGCCCCACCACCGCCCGTTGAGCGGGTCGAACACCGGACGCCCAAGGTCTTCAAGGCCGCGGCATGGGTAGCCATCGTCGCCGGGATCGTCTTCATCGTCTCGGTCATCTTCTTCACCGGCTTCCGGCTGGGCCTGGCCGCCGGGCACGGCGGCGGGCACCGCCACCACAAGCACCACCCGGCGATGATGCACCGCTCGGGATTCCCCACCAATGGTGGGGCGCAGCAGGTCGGTCCGGGCAACGGACCCGGCGGACCGGGCGGACCCGCCCAGGTGCCGTCCTCGGTCAGCCCGTCCGTCACGCCTTCGCCCACACCCGGTCGCTGAACGCACTCAACCGACAGCCCGGCGCTCAACCACGAGCGCCGGGCTTCATCAATTCACGGCAACTTTGTGACCGCGCCCCTTTACGCTGCTGCGGGCCTGGACCATATTCGAAGGTATGAGTGAAACACCCGAACCTGCCGCTGCACCGCCGTCGGTGGCCACCGCGCCGCCGCCCAGGCCGGAGTACCGGGAAAAGCCGCCGCGTCTCTACGTGGTCGCGGCCTGGGTGGTGATCGTCGCCGGGATCGTATTCATCGCATCCACCGTCCTGTTCACCGCAGCCATGATCATCGGTGGCGGGCATTACTACCACCGACACCACCACCACGGCATGTTCCGGCCCGACGGCCCCGGCGGTCCCGGCGGTTACGGTGGTCCCGGCTGGCAGTTCCGCTACCCGGGCGGGCCGCCTCCTCCCGGCATGTTCCCCGGTGGTCCGGGTGGCCCCGGTGCCCCCGGTGCCGTCCCGCCTGGTGCGACTCCCGGTCAGACACCGACGTCCGCTCCGACCGCTCCCAGCACACCGCCCACCCGCCCCTAGTTTCGGGGCGCGGGCGCGCGGGGTATCACGGGTAGATCACCCGAATTACCGGTATGCGCTTAATTTTTCGATTGTTCATATAGAGGAGATAGCGAAATGACGGAACGCTACACCACCACAGACGGCGGCAGCCCGGCCCCGAGCGACGAGCAGTCTTTGACCCTCGGTCCCGACGGCCCGATCCTGTTGCAGGACCACTACTTGATCGAGCAGATGGCGCAGTTCAACCGGGAACGGATCCCGGAGCGCCAACCGCACGCCAAGGGCGGTGGCGCCTTCGGGCACTTCGAGGTCACCCACGACGTCAGCCGGTACACCAGGGCGGCGGTGTTCCAGCCCGGTACCAAGACCGACACGTTGATCAGGTTCTCGACCGTGGCGGGTGAGCGGGGCAGCCCAGACACCTGGCGCGACCCGCGCGGCTTCGCGCTGAAGTTCTACACGTCGGAGGGCAACTTCGACATGGTCGGCAACAACACGCCGGTCTTCTTCATCCGCGACCCGATGAAGTTCCAGCACTTCATCCGGTCCCAAAAGCGCATGCAGGCAACGAATTTGCGGGACCACACCATGCAGTGGGACTTCTGGACGCTGGTGCCGGAGTCGGCGCACCAGGTGACCTGGCTGATGGGGGACCGGGGCATCCCGAAGACCTGGCGTCACATGAACGGCTACAGCAGTCACACCTACAGCTGGATCAACGCCGCCGGCGAGATCTTCTGGGTGAAATACCACTTCATCAGCGACCAGGGCATCGATTACCTGACCCAGGAGGACGCCGACCGGTTGGCCGGCGAGGACGGCGACTACCACCAGCGCGATCTGTACGAAACCATCGAAAGCGGCGACTTCCCGAGTTGGACGCTCAAGATGCAGATCATGCCGTTCGAGGAGGCAAAGACCTACCGGTACAACCCCTTTGACCTGACCAAGGTGTGGCCGCACGGCGACTACCCGCTGATCGACGTCGGCAAGCTGACGCTGACCCGCAACGTCACCGACTACCACACCGAGATCGAGCAAGCCGCCTTCGAGCCGAACAACATCGTGCCCGGTACCGGCCTGAGCCCGGACAAGATGCTGCTCGCGCGCGGCTTCTCCTACTCGGACGCACACCGGGCCCGACTCGGCACGAATTACAAACAGATTCCGGTCAATACGCCGAAGGTGGAGGTCAACAGCTACTCCAAAGACGGCGCCATGCGGATCAAGAATGCGTCCGACCCGGTGTACGCGCCCAACTCCTTCGGTGGCCCGCACGCCGACCCGGCGCGCGCCGCCGAAGTGCGCTGGCAGGCCGACGGCGAGATGATCCGTGCCGCCTACACGCTGCGTCCCGACGATGACGACTGGGGTCAGGCCGGCACTTTGGTTCGCGAGGTGCTCGACGACGATGCCCGGGATCGATTGGCGCACAACATCATTGGACACGTTTCCAAGGGTGTGCAGGAACCGGTGCTGTCCCGGGTGTTCGAATACTGGCGCAACGTCGACCCCGATCTCGGCAAGAAGGTCGAAGAGGGGGTTCGGGCGAACCTGGGCTGAGTCAGCTCAGGCTGGCATGATCGAGCCCATGAGCATCGAAGTCGTTTACACCACCGCAGCCACGGCGACGGGCGGCGGCCGCGACGGCCACGTCAAGTCGGACGACGGTCGCGTCGACCTGGACACCCGCCCCCCGAAAGCGATGGGCGGCAACGGCGAGGGCACCAACCCCGAGCAATTGTTCGCGGCCGGCTATGCGGCGTGCTTCCTCGGCGCACTGCGGTTGGTGGCGGGCAAATCGAAGGTCAAGCTCGATGATGCCACCGACGTCACCGTCGAGATCGGGTTCGGCAAGGACTCCGACGGCGGGTTCGGCCTCACCGGCAAGATCGTCGGCTACCTGCCCGGACTCGAGCAGGGCGCAGCCGACGACCTGGTCCACCAGGCCCACCAGGTTTGCCCCTACTCGAAGGCCACCAAGGGCAACGTCGACGTCGCCGACTCGGCCAAGGTCTAAGCCCGGCATGCGCCTTGCCGTCACAGCGGTGGGCATCGGCCTGGCCATCGGCGGAGCTGCCAACGCAGCGGCCCATCCGTCGGAGCCGGGAGTGGTGTCCTACGCCGTGCTCGGCAAGGGGTCGGTGGGCAACATCGTCGGCGCCCCGATGGGCTGGGAGGCGGTGTTCACCGAACCGTTCCAGGCCTACTCGGTCGATCTGCCGGTGTGCAACAACTGGGCGGAGATCGGCCTGCCCGAGGTGTACAACGATCCAGACCTGGCTGCGTTCAACGGAGCCACCGCGCAGACGTCGGCCAACGACCAGAATCACCTCGTCAAGCAGGCGATCGGCGTCTTCGCCACCGGCGACGCGGCCGACCGCGCGTTCCACCGCGTGGTCGACCGAACCGCGGGCTGCGCGGGCCAGACGACCGCCATGCATCTGGACAACGGCACCACCCAGGTGTGGTCGTTCGCCGGGGGACCGGCCGGCGCTACCGACGAGAACTGGACCAAGCAGGAGGCGGGAACAGATCGCCGGTGCTTCGTTCAAACCCGGCTGCGTGAAAACGTATTGCTTCAGGCCAAGGTCTGCCAATCTGGCAACGCCGGCCCTGCGGTCAACGTGTTGGCCGGGGCGATGCAGAACGCGCTGGGTCAGTAGCCGAGGCGAGAACTGGGTATCCCTCTCCCTCGTGCAGCTGAAAAGGTCGGGAATATGTCGGTGCTCTCTGGAAGATGAAGTGATGGTGGTTATCGTTGCGATAGCTGCGCATCCAGCTGCCCCGGAGGGATTGTGAAATGACGCGCATCGCCGCTACCGCGGGCTCGCAGCTGGACAAGATCGATCTGGCCAATGAGGAATTGACCAGTTCGGCCGCCGTCGCAGCACACATCGCCGAAGGCTGCCTGGTTGACGGACCTCTGGGACGTGTCGGCCTGGAGTTGGAGGCGCACTGCTTCGACCCGGCCGATCCGCTGCGCCGGCCGAGCTGGGACGAGATCAGCGACGTGCTCGAGTGGCTGAGCCCACTCCCGGGCGGCAGCGCCGTCACCGTGGAGCCGGGCGGCGCCATCGAACTCTCGGGTCCGCCTGGCGACGGAGTGCTGCCCGCGATCGATGCCATGACGCGTGACCAGGCGGTGCTGAGGAATGCGCTGGCCGAGGCGGGTCTGGGCCTGGTTTTCCTGGGGGCCGACCCGCTGCGGTCGCCGGAGCGCGTCAACCCGGGCGCCCGGTATCGCGCCATGGAGCAGTTCTTCGCCGCCAGCGACAGCGGAGCCGCCGGCGCCGCGATGATGACGTCAACGGCGTCGATCCAGCTCAACCTGGACGCCGGCCCGCAGGCGGGCTGGGCCGACCGGGTACGCCTGACACACGCCCTGGGGCCGACGATGATCGCCATCGCCGCCAACTCCCCGATGCTGGCCGGCGAATTCTCCGGCTGGCAGTCCACCCGGCAGTGGGTGTGGGGCCAGATGGACTCGGCGCGCTGCGGACCTGTGCTGGGGGTCAGCGGAGATGATCCCGGCACCGATTGGGCCCGCTATGCGCTGAAGGCGCCCGTGATGATGGTGCATGCCCCGGACGCGATGGCGGTGACGAACTACGTGCCGTTCACCGACTGGGTGGACGGCCGGGTGCTGCTCGGCGACCGCCGGCCCACCATCGCCGACCTGGAATATCACCTGACCACGCTGTTTCCCCCGGTGCGGCCGCGGCAGTGGCTGGAGATCCGCTACCTCGACAGCGTCCCCGACGCGATCTGGCCCGCGCTGGTGTTCACGCTGACGACGTTGCTCGACGATCCGGCGGCCGCCGACCTGGCCGCCGCGGCCGTCGAACCGGTCGCCACCGCCTGGGACACCGCCGCCCGGGTCGGCCTGCGGGATCGGCGGCTCTACGCGGCGGCCAACCAGTGCCTGTCCATCGCCGCCGAGCGGGCTCCGGCCGAACTGGCTACCGCGATGCAGCAAATGATGCTGAATGTCGAAACCGGGCGATGTCCGGCGGACGACTTTTCCGATCGCGTCATCGAGCACGGAATCGCGGCCACTGTCGCCGCTGCGGCACAAGGGGAGCAGTGACAGCAGCACGGGAACAACTGGCCGGCGACCTGGAGCGGGCACGCACCCGGACCCTACGGTTGGTGGATTTCGACGACGACGAACTTCGCCGGCAGTACGACCCGCTGATGAGCCCGCTGGTGTGGGACTTGGCGCATATCGGTCAGCAGGAAGAGCTGTGGTTGCTGCGCGGCGGCAACCCGGATCGGCCGGGCATGCTGCCTCTCGAGATCGAAGGACTCTACGACGCGTTCGTGCACTCCCGGGCCAGCCGGGTGGAGCTGCCGCTGTTGTCCCCGGCCCAGGCGCGCACGTTCTGCCGTACGGTCCGCGACGCCGCACTGGACGCTCTGGACGCCCTGCCGGAAGACGCGGCGGACTTCCAGTTCGGCCTGGTCATCAGCCACGAAAATCAGCATGGCGAGACCATGCTGCAGGCGTTGAACCTGCGTTCCGGCGCCCCGTTGCTGCGGGAGATCTCGCCGGTCCCCGCCGGACGGCCGGAACTGGCTGGAACGTCGGTGCTGGTGCCCGCAGGACCATTCGTCCTCGGCGTGGACGCCGCCACCGAGCCCTACTCGCTGGACAATGAACGGCCCGCGCACGTGGTGGAGGTGCCGAGCTTCCGGATCGGACGGGTACCCGTCACGAACGCGCAATGGCGCGACTTCATCGACGACGGGGGCTATACCCAGCCGCGGTGGTGGTCCGACCGCGGGTGGCAGCATCGGCAACAGGCCGGCCTCAGCGCACCCCAGTTCTGGAACGCCGACACCCGAACCCGGTTCGGCTACACCGAGGAGATTCCCGGCGACGAGCCGGTGCAGCACGTCTCGTATTTCGAGGCCGAGGCGTTCGCGTCCTGGGCGGGTGCCCGGCTGCCCACCGAGGTCGAGTGGGAGAAGGCCTGCGCCTGGGATCCGGCGACCGAGTCCCGCAGGCGCTACCCGTGGGGTGACCAACCCCCGACGCCTGAGCGAGCAAATCTCGGTGGCACCGCGTTACGCCCCGCTCCCGTCGGCGCCTACCCGGCCGGTGCCTCGGCATATGGCGCTGAGCAGATGCTGGGCGACGTGTGGGAATGGACCAGTTCGCCGCTGCGTCCCTGGCCGGGTTTCGTGCCGATGATCTACGAGCGCTACTCCCAGCCCTTCTTCGACGGCGACTACCGGGTGCTGCGCGGCGGCTCGTGGGCGGTCGAACAGTCCATCCTGCGTCCCAGCTTCCGCAATTGGGACCATCCCTACCGTCGGCAGATCTTCTCGGGTGTCCGGTTGGCCTGGGACGCCTGATGTGTCGTCATCTGGGCTGGCTCGGTGCACCGGTCAGCGTCTCTTCCCTGGTCCTGGACCCGCCGCAGGGTCTGCGGGTGCAGTCGTACGCGCCGCGCCGGCAGAAACACGGGCTGATGAACGCCGACGGTTGGGGCGTGGGCTTCTTCTCGGATCTCCCGGACCCCACGCCGCGACGCTGGCGCAGTCCGGCGCCGCTGTGGGGGGACGCCTCGTTCGACTCGGTGGCGCCGGTGCTGCGAAGTCACTGCGTGGTAGCGGCGGTGCGCTCGGCGACCGTCGGCATGCCGCTCGAAGCCAGCGCGACCGCGCCGTTCACCGATGGGCAATGGCTGTTGTCGCACAACGGAATTGTCGACCGCGCGGTATTGCCACTCTCGGCGAACGCCGAATCCGTCTGTGACAGTGCGGTTCTGGCCGCGGCCATCTTCGACCGCGGTCTGGACGCGCTGGGGGACACGATCATCGAGGTCGGCTCGACGGACCCGCTGGCCAGGCTGAACATCATGGCGGCCAACGGTTCCCGGCTGCTAGCCACGGCCTGGGGAGACACCTTGTCGATCCTGCGCCGTGCCGACGGCGTGGTGCTGGCCAGCGAACCCTACGATGACGACCCGGACTGGGAAGACATCCCCGACCGGCATCTGGTGGAAGTGACCGGTGACCAAATCGTGTTGACTGCGTTGAACCGCTCGAAAGGATTCTGATGACGCTCACGCTGTCCAACCACCTGGCCGAAGACTCGGCGTTGCACGCGCTGCGGCGCGACGTCTTCGTCGGCCTGCAGCAGCAACCGAAGTCGTTGCCGCCCAAGTGGTTCTACGATGCGACGGGCAGCGACCTGTTCGAACAGATCACCAGGCTGCCGGAGTATTACCCGACGCGCGCCGAGGCCGAGATTCTGCGTGCCCGCTCCGCCGAGATCGCGTCGGCCAGCCAGGCCGACACCCTGGTCGAACTTGGCAGCGGGACATCGGAGAAGACCCGGCTGCTGCTCGACGCGCTGCGCGACCGGGCGTCACTGCGCAGCTTCGTTCCGTTCGACGTCGACGCCAGTGTGCTGTCGGCGGCCGCCAGAGCCATCCAGGGCGAGTACCCGGGCATCGAAATCAGGGCTGTCTGCGGGGATTTCGAGGAACACCTGGCCGAAATTCCGGGGGGTGGGCGCCGACTCTTCGTGTTTCTGGGCTCGACGATCGGGAACCTGACGCCGGAGCCTCGCGCCGACTTCCTCGCGGCACTATCCGCGGTGATGCAGCCGGGGGACAGTCTGCTGCTGGGCACCGATCTGGTGAAGGACACCGGTCGGCTGGTGCGGGCCTACGACGATGCGGCCGGGGTGACGGCGCGATTCAACCTCAATGTGCTCTCCGTGATCAATCGGCAGCTTGACGCGGATTTCGACGTCGACTCCTTTGAACACGTCGCGCGCTGGAACAGCGACGAGGAGCGCATCGAGATGTGGTTGCGCTCCACCAGGCCCCAGCAGGTGCGTGTCGATGCGCTGGACCTGACCGTCGACTTTGGCGCCGGCGAGGAGATGATCACCGAGGTCTCCTGCAAATTCCGGCCGGATGCGGTGAGTGACGAACTGTCCGCGGCCGGCTTGCGCCGGATTCGTTGGTGGACCGACGAGGCGGGTGATTTCGGATTGTCGCTGGCCGCCAAGTGAGCCACCCTCACGCGCTGGCCGAACGGTGGCGCGCGGCCCGGCCGCCGGTTGCCGGCCTGCATCTGGACAGCGCGGCCTGCTCGCGGCAGAGCCTGGCGGCACTGGACGCGGCGGCCCGGCATGCGCTGCACGAATCCGAGGTCGGCGGGTACGTGGCGGCCGAGGCGGCGGGCGCGGTGCTGGACGCGGGACGCGCTGCCGTAGCGAAGCTTTGCGGCCTGACCGATGCCGAGGTCGTCTACACCACCGGCTCGTTGAATGCCCTCGATGTGCTGTTGGGCAGTTGGCCGCGGGATCGTCGCAAGCTGGCCTGCCTGCCTGGTGAATACGGACCCAACCTGGCGGTGATGGAGGCGCACGGATTCGAGGTGCGTCAGCTTCCGGCTCTGGACGACGGCCGGCTGGCGATCGATGACGCGGCCTTCGAGCTGGAAGACAACCCGCCCGACCTGGTGCACCTGACACCGGTGGCCAGCCACCGCGGCATCGTGCAGCCGCTGTCGATGATGGCCGAACTGTGCCGCGAGCTCGGTGTGCCGTTGGTGGTGGACGCCGCACAGGCGCTAGGACAGATTGACTGTGCGGTGGGTGCCGACGTCACGTACTCCTCGTCGCGTAAATGGATGGCGGGGCCGCGCGGTGTCGGCGTGCTGGTGATCCGCCCCGAACTGATGCAACGGCTGACGCCGCGGGCGCCCCTGGGTTTCGGTGAGGCGAATGTTGCTGCCCGAGTGGGATTTTCGGTAGCGGTGGGCGAGCACCTGGCGTGCGGGCCGGAGCTCATCCGGGCCCGGCTGGCCGAATTGGGGGCGATCGCCCGCAGGCTGCTGGCCGATGTCGACGGCTGGGCGGTGGTCGAGGAGGCCGAAGAGCCAAGCGCGATAACCACATTGGCGCCCACCGACGGCGTGGACCCGCAAGGGGTGCGGGATTGGTTGTTTGCCGAGCGCCGGATCCTGACCACCTACGGCGGAGTGCAACGTGCCCCGATGGAGATGACGGGCCCGGTACTGCGGATCTCCCCGCATGTCGACACCTCGACTGAGGATCTCGAGACGTTCGCCGAGGCGCTCATCGAGGCGACAGCTGCTACCGCGCAGACGTAACTCAAACCGGAGACCTTGCTCCGCCTGCGGTACGAAATTTTTCGTACTAACCGCGTGCATATTGGTCACGCGCGGAGTAGCTTTTGCCTTCGAACGCATACGGGTTGTTAAGGGTGGGCACCTGACACTTGTGCGATTCGCCACTTCGGCGATCGATCCAGTGATGAAGGGTGCTCTCTCTATGAGTTTTGCTGTGCTGCCGCCTGAAATTAATTCGCTCAGGCTCTTCACCGGCGCGGGGCCCGGCCCGATGCTCGAGGCGGCCACCGCCTGGGACGGTCTGGCCGCCGAACTGAGCTCGGCCGCACAGTCTTTCACGTCGGTCACGGCCGGTCTGGTCGGTCAGGCCTGGCAGGGTCCGGCGGCTGCGGCGATGTCGACGGCGGCGCTGCCGTATGCCGGGTGGTTGAGTGCGGCGGCTGCGCAGGCTTCGGGTGCAGCGGCCCAGGCCAAGGCAGTGGTCAGTGTGTTCGAGTCGGCTGTGGCGGCGACGGTTCACCCAATAGCCGTATCGGCCAACCGTTCTGGCTTCGTGCGGCTGGTGTTGTCGAACCTGTTCGGACAGAATGCGCCGGCCATCGCCGCGGCTGAGGCCGTTTACGAGGAGATGTGGGCGCAGGACGTGGCCGCGATGGTCGGTTACTACAGCGGCGCATCTGTCGCGGTCTCCGCGCTGGCCCCGTTCACCGAACCGCTGAAGGCGATCGCGGGTCTGCCGGCCCAGCTGGCCGCAGGTTCGGCGACGGCCGCGGCCGCGCCGGCCGCCGCAGTCCGGACACTGCAGCTGTCCCTCGGCTGGGCCAACAACGGTGCCAACAACATCGGCTTCGGGAATCTCGGGTCCGGCAATATCGGCAACGGGAACTTCGGCCTCGCCAATTTCGGGTCCGGAAATCTCGGCGACTGGAACATCGGCTGGGGCAACCTGGGCGGATCCAATATCGGTCTCGGAAACTTCGGTGTCGGCAACCAGGGGCTGTCGAACACCGGCAACTTCAATATCGGCTTGGGCAACACTGGAAACAACAACATCGGCATCGGTCTAACCGGGAACAACCAATTCGGCATCAACCTGAATTCCGGCACCGGAAACTTCGGCTTGTTCAACTCCGGCACCGGAAACATCGGCTTTTTCAACTCAGGCAACGGAAACTACGGTCTGTTCAACTCCGGCAGTTTGAACACGGGTATCGCCAACTCCGGTATCGCCAACACTGGACTCTTCAACCCGGGATCCTTCAACACCGGGGCTTTCAACCCCGGTGTCGCGAACACCGGTACCTACAACGCCGGCAGCTTCAACACCGGCGACTTCAACCCGGGTTCGTACAACACGGGCAGTTTCAACATCGGCAACACCAACACCGGCTACTCCAACTGGGGGAACGTCAACACCGGTGCCTTCAATGCCGGAAACATGAACAACGGCATCGGCTGGACGGGCGATCGACAGGGCGGCGTCTACTTCGCCGTCACCACCCCCGACATCAACCTGCCGCCGGTGGACATCTCCTCGATCCTGGTCGGCGCGTTCAACACACCGCAGATCAGCATCCCGCCCATCACCATCCCGCCGTTCACGACGCCGGCGAACATCAGGATCTTCCCGTTCGACCTGCCGACCATCGACATCCCGCCGATCAACATCGGCCCCTTCACCTCGCCGGCGGATGTCCTGGTCTCGGCGTTCAGCC